>NC_015160.1:2509878-2823613 GCF_000190535.1 Odoribacter splanchnicus DSM 20712 | reverse complement strand
ATTCCGGGCAAACGGGTAATCGATACCTCGTTCTTGTTTCACGTTGGAAACATGGAACACATCGTTCATATAAAACATCGCCTTTAGCCGCTTAATGCCACATCGCTGTAATTTCGCTGTGCCAAATTCATAAGAAAGATTCAAGGTTGCCAATTCAAGATAGTTGTAATCTTCTACAAACCGCGAAGTAGGACGGGTCACATAAGCCACATTGATTCCGTTTAATTCAGTGCGGAAAGCAGCGAACCGCACCTTATCTCCCGGTTCTTGCCAGCGTTGTTCGAAAGCACGTTTATCCACATTGTAGCGCGGGTCTACATCCTGTACCTTATCCACCAAAGTCTGATTGTACATCTGCCCACCGATACGATAGCGGAATGTCATGTTCAAAGACAAACCTTTCCAAGTGAAATTACTTCCGAATGTTCCTTCCACCTTCGAATCGGTACACCCGCCGATAACGTAATTGGCAGACGACCAGTCAGTCACCAAGTCACCGTTGCGGGCAACAAAAATCTCCTTACCGGTGGCAGGGTCGATTCCCAAAGAATGATTCACCCAAATAGAGTTCATAGAAGCCCCCTCCACATAGCGTACCCGAGGACGGTTGACTTCCGATTTCTTACCATCAGTGTTAGGTTCTTTATCCAGTTCACTATCCGAGGTTTCGTTATAAGCTTTCAGAGCATTCGAAATTTTCAGTAATTTGTTTTTGTTGTGGATAGCCGAGCCATTCACGCTCCAAAAAATCTTCTTAGACTGGTCACGAATTAATGTAGCTCGCAAACTCAATTCATATCCGCGGTTTTCCACCTCTCCCAGATTGTCCATGTAAGAAGAAAAGCCAAGAGATGGGGCTAAAGTAACAGCTGTCAATACGTCTTTAGAGGTTTTGATGTAATAATCGGCAGAGATATCGATTCGGTTTTTCCACAAGGTCAGATCCAACCCGTAGTTCTGTTGCCAGGTTCGCTGCCAAGCCAGGTTACGGTTGCCCATTGCTTTGGCGATAGCCCCCACGGCAAAGTGGTAACGGTCTTGGGTGAGGTATTCATACGTTGTGATTGCTTGGTATGGATCGTAGTTCTGACTACCCGTCAGACCGTAGGAACCGCGGATTTTGAATTGCTGCAGCCAATCCACGCCTTCCATGAAATGCTCATTGTGCAGGTTCCAGCCCAAACCCGCCGACCAGAACGGTGCCCAACGCTTGTCCGCACCGAACTGCGAGGAGGCGTCCTCACGGAAAGAGAGGTCGAACAGGTAACGCTCGTCCCAACTGTAATTCAGGTTGCCGAGGAAACCCACCAGACGGGAGGTGTACTCATTACCCGAGGGAGAGCCGTTCTTCTGGTACTGCGTGGCGAAACTGATGTAATCCAGGCGTTCGTTCGGAAAGCCCTCCGCCATAACGGAAAACTCTTTCGTCCGGCTCTGTTTGGCGTTCCATCCTAAATTGGCATTGATGACATGCTTGTTTGCCTGCCAGAAATAACTCAACACCAGCGAAGCGTCATAATCGAACACATCCCCGCGGGAAGCCGAATAGGAGCCCCGGCGGTCAAAATCGTCACCAGTATAAGTAGCAAAATCAGTATGCTTTGCCGGTTTAAAGACATCCGCCGAAGTATTCTGCAACGTGAAAGAGAAACTGCCTTTCAACCGCAGCCCTTCGATAATCTGCCAGTCGATGCCGAACAGGTTGGTCAGGTCATTATAGCGCGATTCATCTCTGACATCCAATGTCGTATTATACAATGGATTGTAAATAAAAAATTTATAGCTTCCTGTATTGCTTCTTCTGTCTTCTGCTTCCAGTTCATAAATATAATTACCGTCTTCATCTTTGTATTTTACGTAAGGATTTAATCGGGTATATTCGCTGAAACTGCCATAAGGTGAGTTGGTCGCTTTCACCCGCGAATAATTCAACTGGTTGCGGAAAGTCAGATTCTTGTAAATATACTGCAATTCCAACCCCAATCCGAGACGTTCGCGTCCGGATTCTTTCATCACACCGGGGGTATTATTATAGTTCACCTCCATGGCATAACGAATATAATCATTTCCTCCGTCCAAACGCAAAGAGTGTTTATGTGCTACGGTCAGACTATTTAGTGGTTTATCCAACCAATAAGTGTTTACTCCTTCTCTAATATTAGCCAAACGCCAGTTATAGGCTCTCTGCATGACGGCTTGATCTGCAAACTTACTGCCATAATTGAAATACTGCTTTTTTTCCACATCATACAATCCCGCCAGTACTTCCAGTTCCAATTTCTCCTCTGGATTACATAAATTATAGGCACTTAAGTCCGCCATATAAAATGTAGCATCCCCATTATAGCTCACCGCCATCTTTCCGCTGGCCGGAGCCGTTGTGGTGATGACCACTACACCATTGGAGGCTCGCGAACCGTAAATCGCTGTCGCTGCAGCATCTTTCAATAAGGTGATCGTTGCCACCCGGTAAGGATCCATATCGAATACTTTTTCCGCTGTAGTTTCGAAACCGTCGACGATAAACACCGGCATATTCGGATTACCGCTATACTCGTCGCGCATGCCACTGATGCTTCCGGCTCCGCGGATCTGGAAATCGGGGATGGCATTCGGATTCGATCCCAGCTGATTATTTTCCAGCTTGACAAAAGAGGGATCGATATTTTGTAGTGCACTTAGGATATTTTGGTTGCCTCCTGCTTGCAACTCTTCGGCCGTAATGGTACGGGCTGCTCCGGTGAAGCTGTTTTTCGCCTGGTTGAAGTATCCCGTTATCACCACCTCGTCCATCTCGCTTGTTTCGTGTTGCATGATTATATTCAATTCGGTTTGATTTTTCAGGGTTACTTCCTGGGTTTTCATACCTACCATGGTAAACAGGAGAATATAATTACCTTCCGGGACGGACAGAGAATATTTTCCATCCATATCTGTTGCAGTTCCCAGTGTCGTGCCTTTGATTAAAACCGTTACGCCGGGGAGGGGTGCCCCGTCCTCGTCGCTTACTTTACCTTGTATCCGTACTGTTTTTTGTTGCGGAAAACTGTTTTTCTTTTCTTTCACCACAATGACACCGTCTGTCACCTCATATTCGAAGCGGGTGTTTGCCAGCACTTGTCGCAGAGCTTCTTCAACCTCCACATTGTTTAAATCCAGATTAATGTTTTCGTAATTTTTCAGTAAATTTTCGTTGTACAGAATTTTTACTCCTGTCTGATCTTTGATTTGCATCAAGACATTACTTAACGATTCGGCGACAACTTTCAGATTTACCAACTTCTGTTGGGAAAAGACTGTCCCGAAGGCAGAAAGAGTTAGCCAGCAGGCCAAAAAGCAACTCAGACGCATTACTAGAAAAGTTTTTTTCCAGTGCTTTTTTTTCATAAATTTGTCGTACATGTTATAAATTTTAAATTAGTAATATGGAATGTACAAAGAGTGCGAAAAGTTGGACGCTGACCGCACTCTTTGTTTTTATTCAGCACTTTTGATATACACCGTCCTGCCGGAAAGCTGAAAACGGACATTCGCGCCTATTCCGAATAAACGGAAAAAAGTTTCGATGTCGGTATATTTATTCAGGTTCCCGGAGAATTCCAATTGTTTTAAGTCATTGTTTTCAAATACAACTTCGATATCATACCATCGGGCTAAGATCCGCATGATTTCTTCAAGGGTTTCTTTATGAAAAATCAGTTGATTGTCTTTCCAACCGATATAATTACAGACATTGACCTGGCGGATTTCAGCTTCCTGGTTCCCTCTTTCGAAAAGAAGTTGTTGACCGGGGGCGAGTATCCTTTCCGGAACTTCTGAGTTGATGAAACTGACTTTCCCATTCACCAAGGTAGTAGCTATAATAGTTTCGTCGGGATAACATTTTACATTAAATTCTGTTCCCATTACCCGGATTTCGCCTAAATCGGTCTCTACGATAAACGGTGCCTGGGTATCTTTGGCTACTTTGAAATAGCCTTCACCGCTCAATCGGATTCTCCTCTCGTTTTCTGCAAAAACCACAGGATATTTCAGACGACTGTCGGCATTCAGCCAGGCACGGGTTCCGTCGGACAAACTTAAACAATACATTCCTGCCCGGGGAACGATCAATTCATTGTAATCGGTGGTATGGGAAACAAATTGTTTCTGGAGCGGATATTCCAGTCCTCCGGAATCGATGGCAATAAGCATTCCGTTTTTTTCTTTCAGTTGCCGGCTTTCTTTTCCCAGCATCACTTGTTCTCCATCGGTTTTAATCAGCAAAGCCTTCATTTCGGCAGAACGGATTTCCGGAATAGAATGACCGGCCAATGGTAAGACTTCTGTTTTTTGTTTCGGCACAATGACCAATATTCCGGCGATCAGAATGCATGCCGCACTGGCAGACCGGATCCATAAACGGATTTTCCGGCGTTTTGCCTCCCGACGTTTCATTTGCCTGAAAGCCTCTTCTCCGCAATAACGTTTCCGTTGTTGCGATTTTTTTTCCAAATAAGCCGGATCTTGCAGACGGATTGACAACTGATCTCCGGATATTTTCCGGTTTTCAGTCAATAAATCGGTCAGTGCCTGTTCTGTTGCTTTTCGGGCTTCATCTGTTATGTCTTCCCACTTCATCATTTTCGGTTTAAAAGTACATACAGACACCACGAAAGAAAAAACGGGTGACAAAAAATTAAAAAAAATATGGAATCGTTATTTAAACAACAGAGGCAATACGAACAACCACAATTCGCCAAGCTGTTCCCGCAAAAAGAAATAAGCTCTCTTTTTCTGAGTCTTAACCGTATTTTCAGAGATACCGAGCGAAAGAGCGATGTCTCTGATTTTTTTTCCATTTGCACTTTGTAAGAGAATTTCTCTTTGTTGTTCCGGCAGACGGGAAATGGCCTGATAGAAACGGGAGATGGCTTCCTCTTCAATCGCTCCTGCAATTGCTGCCACTTCAGACTCGTAGGTCTGCTTCATCCATTTTTCATGAAGCTTGTGAGCCCGTTGCCGGTCACGAAGAAAATTTAAAGAAGCATGATAAACAGAACGATAAAGATAAGAAGTAATGATTTTGATATCTTGAAAACAGAGCGATGAGCGCCATAACCGTAGTAAACATCCCTGTACAATATCTTCAGCGGCATCTTCGTCGCCGATGAGCCGGGCGGAATAACAACATAAAGGAGCATAAAAATAATTATACAGTTCTTTCCAAGCCTGATCCTCTTTCAAATTTACTCCCTGTATGAATAGCCTCGTCTCCATAACCCTATTTTGACAACAAAGCTAAAAATTTATTCCGGGATTAGAAAATTGAATTGCTAATAGAAGGATCGAACTTACCATCTTTTGTATCCGTATACTTCACTTGTTTGAAGTAACAATTTAATTTAACGTGAGTTCTATGAATTCAGAATAACGCAATCGCGGTGATACTGCCGTTTATTGTCTGATTTTAGCGTATATTTCCCATCATAGCGTTAGAAAACTTGCAGAAGTCATCTGCCATGCAAAATAATTCTGTAACTTTATCCTCGGTGAATATAGCAATTTTCGCTAATCATCAAATTTGCAGACAACTATAATTCATCGAACTCACGTTAATTTACTACCGGAAGACATGGATTCAGCTCTGTTTCGGTTTTCGCAAAGTCGTCGGCAACGATTACCTGCATGGGGCACTATCCGCCTTCGGACGGATTGCTCTGGAACAAGGTTATCACCCCTACAAGCTGCTTTATGAAATAACGATCTAATTTTCCAGATTGTATTCTTTCAGCTTCCGGTATAGGGTTCGTTCGGATATGCCCAAGTCTTTGGCGGCCAGTTTCCTCTTACCGTGATTTTTTTCAAGTGCTTTGAGGATCAGTTCTCTTTCTTTTTCTTCGATGGAAAAGGACTCTTCGATGACTGCTTCGGTATCCTGGATACGATCTTCCCGGTGATTGATCATTGTCGGACTGGGAGCCGGGGAAAACTGTCCCGGTTCCTGGTTATAGAGATTCCGCAATACCAGAGAAGTGGTCGGCTCGGTTACCACCGTCTCTTGCTGAGGTTCGTTTTGCATCAGATCATAAACCAGACGTTTCAGGTCGTTCATATCCTTTTTCATGTCGAAAAGGATTTTGTACAAGATCTCTCTTTCTGAAGCAAAGCTGGCATCTCCTTTATCGTGGCCGCCTGTCAGTGTCGGCAACATCGGATCGTTTTCCGGTATATATTTACGCAACGTGGCTCCATCTGCTATGCGTTCCTGTTCGATGACAGAGATTTGTTCCGTTACATTCTTCAGTTGGCGGATATTTCCCGGCCAACGGAAATCTTGTAGGACTTTAACGGCATCTTCCGTTAATCGGATTGCGGGCATCCGGTATTTTTCGGCAAAATCGGCGGCAAATTTCCGGAATAACAAGGGAATATCTTCTTTACGCTCACGTAAAGGAGGGATGGTAATGGGAATGGTATTCAGGCGATAATACAAGTCCTCCCGGAATTTCCCGTTTTTCACCGCTTGCGGGATGTCGAGGTTGGTGGCTGCGATGACCCGGACGTTGGTCTTCTGGACTTTGGAAGAACCTACCCGGATAAATTCACCGGTTTCCAGTACCCTTAATAAACGGGCTTGCGTAGGTAGGGGCAATTCTCCCACTTCATCCAGAAAAATAGTTCCGCCGTCTGTTACTTCGAAATACCCTTTCCGGTCGGATACGGCCCCTGTAAAAGCCCCTTTCTCATGACCGAAGAGTTCGGAGTCGATCGTCCCTTCGGGGATCGCACCGCAGTTTACCGCTATATACTGGGCATGTTTGCGGGTGCTGTATGCATGGATGATTCGGGGGAAAATTTCTTTTCCGACCCCACTCTCTCCGGTTATTAGTACAGATAGATCTGTCGGGGCTACCTGAGTGGCAATATCGATGGCCCGATTTAAACCCGGATTGTTACCGATGATTTCAAATCGTTGTTTGATCGCTTGTATATCTTCCATATTCAGCTATCTTGTTCATATTTTCTTCCGGACCTGTAAAAGTTACAGGTCTTCTGACAAAATTACATTAAAAAGCCCGAATCAGGAAACATTTATTCATTTTTACTCTTTCAATAAATCGATTATTTTAATTTCTCTTTTGATTTTTTCTAACCGGCCGTATCGGTCGCCTGTCGTTTTTGGGAGACTGGGTTTTGTAAAAAAAAGAGACAACAACTCTTAATAAAATGTTAGAGGACTATCGTGGATATCACAAATATAGGTTAAGATGGAAGAAATTAGACTTTAATTGAATCCCATTTTGTAAATTGCATCATCATTTACCAAAACTATTTAAATCATATTATGAAAAAATTAATTCCTTTGATGATGTGTTTGGTGCTAAGCGTAATGGCTTTTGCGCAAACGGGAGTGGATTTCCAGCATCTGACATTTGATGAAGCATTAGCTAAAGCTAAAGCAGAAAAGAAACTGGTTTTCGTTGATTGTTACACAACTTGGTGTGGTCCATGTAAGATGATGACAACAAAGATTTTCCCGATGAAAGAAGCCGGAGAATTTTTTAATCCTCGTTTTGTCTGTGTGAAGTTCGATATGGAACAGGGAGAAGGGAAAGAATTGAAAAACAAATTAGGTGTGCGGGCTTATCCTTCTTTCTTTATTATCCGTCCGGACGGAACGGTACAACATGCTGTCGTCGGTGGAGATGAACTGGAACCTTTTATCGAAAGAGTAAAGAAAGGGTTGAATGAAAAGACTTCCTTGCTGTATCTGAATCAACAGTACGAAAAAGGAAAAATGAATAAAAAGCAATTATTGGCTTATAAGGTCGCTTTAGATGATGCTTACGATCAGAAAAAAGCAGAGCAGGTAAAAAAAGAATTACTGTCTCAGATCACCGAGAAAGATAAATTGAAAAAAGAATACTGGCCCTTGTTTGAGGACGGTACTTGTACGGTTGGAACTCCCGATTTTAATTTGATTTTGGCCAATATTCCGACCTTCGAAAAAAATATAGGGAAAGAAAAATTGGATGAATTTTTATTCTCTGCTTATAGCCGGGCTTTATTTCCACACCTTAATAGAAATAAAGAAAGACAAACCGTATCTTTGGATGAACTGAAACAACAGATCGGTAAATTGGATCTTCAGAAAAAGAACGATTTGTTGTCTTTATGTGATATTGCCGGCTTGGTGGCTCAGGGAGATGTGAATCAGTTGGTATCTAAAGTGGAAGAAAAGGCTGCTACATTGACCGGAAACGATTTATCGTCTATGCTGATGGCTTTCGGAGCTATGCAGGATAAAGCGACTAAGGCAGATTATAACCGTATGGTTGCTGCCGCTGAAAAAATGATGGCTAACCCGGCTAATAGCGAAATGAAAAATTACCTGGAGTATTATGTGGAATCCTGGAAGAATTTAGCTCATGTAGGGGTTAATTTCCAGGACCTGACTTTTGAACAGGCAGTAGAAAAGGCTGCTAAGATGCGTAAACAGATTTTTGTCGACTGTTATACTTCCTGGTGTGGGCCTTGTAAATATATGAGTAACACTGTTTTCCCACAGGAGAAAATGGGAGATTATATGAATCCGAAATTCATTTGTGTTAAATATGATATGGAAAAAGGAGAAGGACCTGAATTAGCTAAAAAATTCGGTGTTCGCGCTTATCCTACTTTTGTCATTCTGAATACGGATGGAACCGTGCGTCATAAATTTGTCGGCGGTGGTGAACCGGACCGGTTTATCGAACGGGTAAAGGATGCTTTCGACGATAATAAAGCAACCGGTGTACTGGAAGCAAAATATGCAGAAGGAGTCCGGGATAAGGAATTCCTGGTTAAATATGTGGAAAGTTTGATTTCTATGTATTCTCCGGATGCTTCGAAAGTAGCTGCAGAATTATATGGACAACTCACCGATGAAGAGAAAGTATCGTCTGATTATTGGTTTATTTTCAATAATCCTGATTTAGCTCCGGCAGGCTCTGAAGCTTATGAATATTTGTTGGCCAACCGGGAGAAGTTTGCACAAAATAATACGGAAGAAGCTGTCGATAAACGACTGTCCAGTGGGTATCAACGTAAATTGATGATGATTTTCTACGGACGGGATAAATCGACAACAGCTGCCGACCTGGATCAGATGAAGAAAGAGATTGTCGGTCTGAAATTGAAAAATGAAAAATCATTGGTAGGGCAGATCAATATCGCTAAAGCACTCTTAGCCAATAATCCGAATCAGCTGCTTACAGTCTGTGAAAAAGAAGTGAACAACCTTTCTCCGGAAGAATTCCCATTCTCGATAATTGCCGGAGCAAAAGAAAAAGCTACTCCTCTGCAGATCAACCGTTGGAAAAAGATCGGTCAGAAACTGGTAGCCAAATGTGAGGATAAAGACATGGCAAAGCAAATGGAACAATATATCGAATCTATGTTTGCTAAAAAGTAGGTAAATAGTTCTGTCCGAAATAGAAGCGAAGCTGTGTGAATCGAGCATTCACACAGCTTTTCTTTTGAATTTTTAGAATTAACTATGAACTCCTTGCTTTCTAATCCTCTAAAAAGCATTATTTTTGTTTTTCATTGGCAGCTTAGGATGAAAACAAAAAGAGGAAATATTCATAGAACAAATAAAGCATAAAAAAGTCGAGGAAAAATATGCTGCTTACAGACAGTTGCATCCTGAGAATCCGGAACTGGACGATTATGATGTCATGGAAGAAGAGATCTATCGATGGCTTTTCAAGACGATAGACGAGTTACCACCCCGTTGTAAAAAAATATTTTTACTGCATTTGGATGGAAAGAAACAAAGGGACGGGGGTAATGTTTCATTTTGGGGATTCAAAATAAAAAAAATCAATTTTACTTCACCCATTTTTACTCCTTGCCTGTTTTTATTGTGAATAGTTTATTACCAAATAAACGTTCGTTTAATTTAGTTGAAAGTTTATAAAGTTCATAATGTTTATAAAGTTATTGGACCCCGCAGGCTCCTGGTTAATCGACAATGAAGCAGTATACCCGAAGAACAGGATATATTATATTGATTGTCAATGATTTTATTCTCGTTTTCTTTTCTCATTTTTCTTTATTTAATGGAAGTGAAGCTTCCAATAATTGTCCATTATCCATTATCATCTGTCCGTTATTCTTTCTGCGGAAACCCGCAAAAAGAATCGAACCTTTATGTTGTTGTTAGATCCTCAAGAGCTGGAATATCTATTGGAACACCTTGGACATCCTGAAACTTTGAAAGAGAAAAAATTTCAGGAATGGCTGTTGGACAACGATCACCGACAGCTGTTTGAGAGAGTGAGAGACTATCGGGAAGCTTACCTCAGAGTGGATAAAGGGGAGATGATCGACTTGGCAAAAGAGTGGGAACAGTTTGAAGTAAATGTCCAAAAGAAAAGCGGATGGGGAATGAGGAGAATAGGTGTCGTTGCTGCCAGTGTCCTTATATTCCTCCTGATCGGTATGCTTTGGCAGCCGACAGAAATAGAAACGGTGAAAGTGGTCCGGGAGGCGGAATTAATCGGTAAAAAAAGTGCGGAATTGATTTTAGCTAATGGACAACATATCGATTTGGAAAAACAAATTGTCGAGCTATGGGAAGAAAATGGCATACACATCAGTAACTCTACTCAAAGTTATTTGGCTTATCGGCAGGATACACTTACTTATACCGTCGATTCCTACGAAGAGTTGGTTTACAATACGGTGAAAATCCCTGCCGGTGCCGACTATAAAATATATTTAGCCGATGGTTCCGAAGTTTGGTTGAATTGTGGTTCCGAATTGCGTTATCCGGTAAAATTTGTGGGGAACGAGCGGCGGGTATATTTGCGCGGAGAAGCATTTTTCGAAGTGAAAAAAGCGACGGAATGGCCCTTTATCGTAGAAACGGAACACATGCACATACAAGTGACCGGAACCCGTTTTAATGTGAAATCCTATCCCGAGGAAGAAATTGTGCATACAACTTTGCTGGAAGGAGCGGTGACGGTTACCGGACCGGAAAACAAGATACGTGCTTTCCGGCTTTTACCTTCCCAGCAGTTTTCTTTAGATAAACTCACCGGGCAAATCGAGGTGAAAGAAGTAGATACCCGTTTATATACCGATTGGACGGAAGGAATGTTTGTTTTTAGAAAACAACGCCTGGAAGAAGTAATGAATACGCTTGCCCGTTGGTACGATATCGAAGTGTTTTATAGCGGCGCAGATGTGAGGAATTTACGTCTGTCCGCTAATCTGGGGCGTTACGATCATATCGATACCATACTCGAACTAATCCGGGCCATGGACAAAGTGGTTGTGGACAGGAAAGGCAATGTAATCACATTCAGTTGGAAATAAAAAATAAGGACCGGAATCGGCGTCAAAAATTTCCGGCCCTTCTTTAGTTAATAACATAGTTAAACTTAACCAATTACAAAAGTATGAAGAAAAACCGAAACGGCAGTTTCTCTTATTCGGGAAAATTGTCTAAAGTTCTGCTACGGATGAAGCTTACATTCGTACTTCTTTTATGTGTTATGTCCCAGGTGTTCGCTTTAGCGAGTGCACAAACAGTCAGTTTGAAAAAACAAAATGCTTCTCTGGAAGAAATTCTTTGGGAATTGAAAGAGAAGACACAGCTGGTGTTTATGTATAGCGATGAGGATATTGCTTCGGTGAAAGGAATCGATATCGACATGAAAAATACGCAGGTAGATGCGATATTGAACAAATGCCTGGAAGGTACCGATTTGAAATACGTCCGGGAGAATAATGCGATTGTGATTCGTCGTAGCCGCCAGTCGGAAAATGTCCCGCAGGTACGAATGAGGAAGATTTCCGGTAAAGTGACCGATACGAGTGGAGATCCTCTGCCGGGCGTGACTATTTTGGTCGACGGTACCACCATCGGTGTGGCTACCGATAATGAAGGGAAATATTCCCTGGAATGTCCCGAGGCGCCTGATCTGGCACTAAATTTTACATTTATGGGAATGAAATCACAGAAAGTGACTGTGGGGCCTAAAAATGTAATCGATGTAACCCTGGAAGAAGAGATGAACCGTTTGGAAGAAGCGGTTGCGGTGGGATATGGAACGACAAAGGTAAAGGATATGACGGGTGCGGTTACCCGTTTGGGAAGTAAGGATATGGAAACGGCTCCGATGGGGGCGACGATACAGTCTATGCTTCAGGGAAAAGCACCGGGAGTAAATGTGATGATCAGTTCGGCTTCCCCGACTTCACCGGTGTCTGTTATTATCCGGGGATCTTCTTCTCTGTCGGGTGATTCACAGCCATTGTGGGTGATCGACGGAGTTCCCGAGTATAATGCCAGTACTTCCGGAGATGTATCCAATACGTTGTATAATTTAAATTTGACCGATGTAGAAAGTATCGATATCTTAAAAGATGCTTCCGCTACAGCTATTTATGGCTCGCGGGCTGCTAACGGTGTCGTATTGGTGACTACGAAGAGGGGAAAAGCTGGTATGAAGCCTCAATTGGAGTTCTCTGCCCGTTATGGAATACAGACGATGAATGCCAATGATTTCCGGGTATTGACCGCAGATGAGTATATCCGGGTGTCGAAAGCTGCTTGTGCGATGAGTTTGTTTACGAGAGGTTCACTGGACTATTTCACCAGAAAATATGTGGACGAAACTTATTTTAATTCTCACATTAATCATAGCCAGTTTGATTTACATTCCCTGACCGATGAGTTCTATCTGAAAGATGCTTATGGAAATGGAGATACCGATTGGTGGGATCTGATGACCCGGAATGCCGCTACTCAGGATTACAGTATCGGAATACGCGGAGGTTCCAAAGAATCTTCTTATAGTGCTTCTATCTATTACAAAGACCAGAAAGGTATCGTCAAAGGTGGTAATTCCAAAATGTTGGGGGGTAGTTTTAATTTTGATGCTGCAGTTCGGGATATTATTCGGTTTAAATTGGATTTGAGAGCTACAGCCCGTACGGCTAATGATAAAGACAATATGATCGGTGAAATTCTCGATATGCGGCCGGATGTGCCTGCTTATAATGAAGACGGAACAATCAATATGATCGATTACTATACGAAAAACCCGTTATTATCACTGATGGATACCGATGAAGCCAAAGGACGGAATTTTTCCGGAACATTAGGATTGGAATGGGATATTATCAAAGGATTGACTTTCCGTACTTCCGGTACGGTTCAATATAATGTGAATAAATACAACACTTATACCATTGCCTGGTATGATGGAGCAGAAAGTTCTGCCAGTGTCAGTAAAAATGAAAGCTATACTTACATGTGGGACAATACGTTGAATTATGTGAATACCTGGAAGAAGCATAGTTTGGTGGGATTGGTCGGCTTTTCTATCGAGAAGTATGAATCAGATGGGTTGAAAGCTTCCGGTAGCGGTTTCCCCGATGACCAGGTTTTGACTAATTTAAACAGTGCTGCTAAAAAGAATAGTATTTCCAGTAGTTACAGTTCTAATACTTTGGCTTCTTTCTTATCGCGTTTGGAATATAAATTCAACAATCGCTATCTACTGACCCTGAATTTCCGGGCAGACGGTTCTTCTCAGTTCGGCCCGGATAAACGTTGGGGATATTTCCCTTCCGGTGCGGTTGCCTGGATCATTACCGAAGAAAATTTTATGAAAGATTATTCCAATATCGTTTCTTATCTGAAATTACGGGGATCTGTCGGAAAAACCGGATCACAGAATCTGGGAGCCTATGATTGGCGGACATTAATGGGATCGGCAACCTATAACGGTGCTGCCGGCATCGTACCCTCTTCTTTAGGAAATGATATTCTGCAATGGGAAGAACAGATACAGAAAGAAGTCGGTTTGGATTATGGTTTCTGGGACGACCGGATACGGGGTACTTTGGGATATTATCAGAAAAAAGTAGATAACTTATTGTATAGCGATCCTGTACCGACTTCCTCTTCTTTCTCTAGTGTTTATCAAAATATCGGTTCATTGAAAAACCGGGGAATCGAGTTCGATGTCCGGGTAGATATTATCAAAAATGTACAAAAAGACCTGACCTGGAATGTCGATTTTAACATTGCCCGTAATCGGACAACCCTGGAAAAGTTAAACAGTTCAGACGGTTATTTCGGTGGCGGAGCTTATGATTATTTTAAAATAGAAGAAGGAGGTGAAACCGGGAGATTCTACGGCTATAAAGATGCCGGTCGTTTATTTATGACTAATGAAGAACTGGTCGGTTTGAAGACCATCGATCCGAAAACCGGAACCCTGAAATATTATCGAGACGATTATAATTATGAACGTCAGGGTGATGTGTATATTATGGATCTGGATGGGGACGGACAAATCACTGCCGATGGCGATCGTACTGTGATCGGAAATGCGAATCCGGATTTCTTCGGAGGATTCGGTAGTACGTTGTATTGGAAAGGATTGATGTTGAATGCTGTATTTTCTTATTCTGTCGGAGGGGATCGTTTTTGGGACGAAGAAAAAAATAGTTCAGGAGATATGAATGTATATAATACTTCTAACCGGATATTGGATTCCTGGACGGTGAATCCCGGGGTAAATGCATCTTATCCACGGGCGATGTATTATGGTTGGGGGAGTAACAGTATTATTACCGACCGATATATTCACGATGCTTCCTATCTGCGGATGACCGCATTGAATTTATCTTATCGTTTACCGAAACACCTCTATAAAAATAGTATTTTGAATGCAGTGGAATTCACTTTCCAGGCCACAAACCTGTTTACCTGGACGAAATATCCGGGTATGGACCCACAGGGGAATTTTAGTACTACTTATAGTGCTTTTTATAACATGGGAATCGACTATAGTACCTATCCTTCTGCCCGTACCTATAATTTTGGAATCAAATTAACATTAAAATAAGCTGAATATGAGAACTTGTTCTATATATCTACTATTACTTTTGGCCGGAATATTTGCTTCTTGCGATGATTTTCTGGATCAGAGTCCGAAATATAATTTGACTTTGGAGAACGCAGTGACGGATTATAACGGAGCGAAGAATATTATCAACGGTATGTATTCTGTTATTGCGAAATCGTCTAATTTCGGTGGAGAACTGGCTGGAAGGTGGGCTTCGCAGGCTGGAGTATGGAATTATAATAATCCGAATTACAATATGACCTATAAAGAAGGCAGCAATGATTTCGGGGCGATTTGGCAATCTTGGTATGGGTTGGTAAATTCAGCGAATGCTGCAGTTATCGCTTTGACTAATCTGGATGTAAAGTTATATCCTTCGCCCGAAACAAAAGAGGCTTTGATCGCCGAGGCCAGATGTATGCGGGCCTGGGCTTATGCTAATTTATTCTGGATGTTCGGACACTGGTGGGAAGCCGACGACTGTGCTTATGGTATTTTATACCGCGATCAGATGTCCAATCTGAGTAATTTGCAGGTTCCCCGAATCACTGTCGGAGAATCTTATCAGAAAATTTTTGAAGATTTGGAACCGGGGTTGAAGTATTTACCCGATTTTACTACTCCCCGCTATTTATCGAAACAATTGGCACAGGTATTGAAAGCGAAGTTGTTATTGAACCGGGGAGTGATGCGCGGTGATGTACAGGACTTGAAAGATGCGCTGGATTTGGTGCTTACTGTGAAGAAAGATGCTCCGGGTAGCTGGAAAATGGAAGCCGATCTGGCTGAAATGTACGAGAAAGGTTGGGAATCCGGGGAAGTATTGTGGACCCGTTATATGGGGGATATTACCAATTGTGCCTGGAGTGAGTTTACCTATTCTTATGCTATAGGATATAACAATACCTATTACGATATCTTCGACGGTTGGATCAAGGAAGATCCCCGCTATACGGTGGTTATGGACTCGGTTCGGGCTCCGGAAACCTGGGATACAAAAAATGTTTGGGCATTAAAGAAACTGTATCATGGAGGACGGAACGATACTCCCGATGCTCCTTATACGGCTTATTATTTCCGTTATGCCGAACTCTATCTGATGGAAGCCGAATTGAAAGCCCGGCTGGACGATTATTCCGTATTCCGTAGCCGATGCTTTGGCTCCGCTGAATGAAATGCGTTCCAAGCGAACCAATCCGGTATTGCCTGCTTTGTCGGCTTCTTCTAAAAAAGAATTGTTACGGACGATTTTCCGGGAGATCTGTGTAGAACAATTCCTTGAAAACGGGAGTGAATACTTTGCATCTTTACGTTTTATCAATGATACCGATGCTAGTCCGGCTCAGAATAAACCCTGGATTTATACGTTGAAACAAGATGTTGATTTTTCGGCAGATAAATATTGCTGGCCGATTCCTGAAGACGAACGGTTGAAGAACAAATTGGCGGATCAGAACCCGGGATTAGGGAAATAAAAGTTGAGTTATTTCTATGTTAAAATTTAAAATGATGAGAAAATTTTTAGCTATAATCATGATGTGGGCAGGTTTGATCGCCTGTTCCGACGATAAAGATGTTTTGGTGAGTATCCCGAATGATGTGACGATGAATGAATTGGAACTGGGGCGTTTTACGCATCGGATTCCGGAGAGCGGTTTTACTTCGAAAGCTGCTCATACAAATGGGGTGAAATTTAATACCGTCAAGAATTCGGATGGCACGTATAGCGGTTTTGCCTATTCGAACCGTAACAACCGTTCTTTTACCTGGACGGCCACTCAGGAAGCTTTGGATTCCAATATCTATAGTGTATATACCCGCTATCCGAATGCCAATGAAGTTTATGCCGTCGCTTGTGTAAAAAACGACGATGCTTATTTTACCTTGGAAAAACCTGCGGTTGTAGAACATATACTGGTAGCTAACACTACTTATGCCTATCTGGCAATGGTGTATGGGGATCAATACGGTACACCGGAAAAGCCCGAAGCCAATCCGAATATCCCCGGGAGTGCCGACAAAAAAGGAGTATGGTATTCCAATGTCCCCGGAGGAGTAAAGAAATTGGTCGATGAGGACAAGGATTATTTTAAATTGATTATCAAAGGATTTAAAGATAACACACCAACCGGAACGGTAAACTTTTATTTGTGTACACGTAAAGGTGATCCTGAAAATCCGGATTGGAGCAGGGTGGTTAACGATTGGTATCCCGTAGATTTGTCTGCTTTGGGTGTTGTCGATAAAATAGTTTTCGATCTCGAATCTACCGATATAGAAGCAGGTACCGGCCGTATGCGGACTCCGGCCTATTTCTGTCTGGATGGAATCCGGATTCAGGAATAACCTTTTTTCAGTTATCTATTCTGTCTGGAAAAATGATCTCTAGGCAGAATAGATGATTGGACTTCTCCGTATTCGAATGACTTATTGGATATATTTATGGATATTCCGGAAAAATTCAGCGTAGTAAAAAGTTTTATAAATTTCAAAGACAAGATAATATACATCTTTGGATTCAAAGTAAAAATAAAGCAATTATAAATTAGGCAGTTATATGCTAAAATAGTGGATGGTATATAGAAACTTTATACTTAGATTGTTATTTAATAATTTTTTGTAATACTAATTTTTTTCAATTTTTCTTCACCCATTTTTAGGCTTTTCCTGTATTTGTCCATTATCATCTGTCCGTTATTCTTTTTGTGAAAATCCGCAAAAAGAATCGGGCGAATTATATATACTTCGATCTACCCTTCCAATTGGATCAATATGGAAGAAAAACAACTGAAAGAGTAGATTGCCTGGTATATTCTTTTGCGATTGTGGATCTGATGAGCAAGGAGGTGACCGTCCACCGGAATGTGATGGGAAAATGTGTCGTGGCTAAAGGATACGATTCTGTGATTTTTTATATCGGGGAACCTTCTAGAATAAATACTTTGTTAATATCCTTAAAAAAATTATATTTGCACGTAAATCAATATTCCGGCAAAGATAATATGTTAGGATATATAAGTGAACGTGAGTTTAAGCTACAGTTTGAAGATTCGTTTAAGCGGTTTTTCAAGCCATTGTGTTTTCATGCGATGAGCTTTGTGAAGGATGCGGATATTGCCAAAGATATTGTACATGATGTTTTTCTGACAACATGGGCGCAACGTAGAAAAATAGATTTTACTCAACCGATGTTGCCTTACTATTTGAGTCTTACCCGTAACCGTTCACTGAACTACCTGGATCATTTGAAAGTAAGGGCCCGGCACGAAGAGAATGAATCGTATAAAAATCTGCTCTATGCCGAGACCGATTATTCCGAACATGAAGAATTGATCCGGCAAATTATGAACAGGATCAATCAGCTTCCGGATCGTTGTGGAGAAGTGATGCGGCTGTGTTTTATCGAATGTAAAAAATATAAAGAAATCGCTGAAATACTGGGTGTTTCCGTGAATACTGTCAAAACTCATATTTCGTTGGGACTCAAAATTCTTAGAAAAGAGTTTCCCGCTTCTCTGTTATTTGCATTCTTTTCGCTCAGGCGCCTGAGATAAAAAAAACGAAACAAAGGGACGGGGGTAATGTTTCATTTTCCTTTTCTACGTTCTCGTCGGTGAGCATCCTTTTTATCCATTATTACTATTGTCACTAAGTAATGGGGGCTGGACTGATTTTAGTTTAGAGGAGAGTTGTTTTTTATTTTTTTCTTTATATTTGTCACACAATCGGAGGAGAAGTATGCGTGATAATGAACGATTTATAATAGACCTGAATAAAAAAAGAGAAACTGCCTGGCAGCAATTGTACGAGGAGTTTTATCCGGCATTGTGTACTTATGTGGCCAAGCTGACCCATGAAAATGTCGGAGTGGAGGATATTGTTCAGGAGTGTATGATCGGGTTATGGGATTCTTCCTTGCAATTTCCGAATGTCAAATCTTTGGCTGGCTGGCTTTACAAAGCAGTATACAACAGGGCTTTGAATATGATTCGTGATCGGGACAATGCCCGTCGGCTATTGGGAAATTATACTTCCGAGATTTCCTATACCGAAGAAATGGCTATCGATTTGGCCATTGAAGAAAGTGTGATCGCAAAATTCCGTTCGGTCCTTTCCGAATTGTCCGATCAACAGAGACAAGTTATGAATTTAAGCCTCGAGGGCTTGAAAGTCCGGGAGATCGCACAGCTATTGGAAGTTTCCGAAAATACAGTGAAAATGCAGAAAAAGCGGGCTTATGCCTATCTCCGTGAACGCATGGGAATGGTATGGGGGATTTTGTTGTACTCTTTCTTTTCAGATTTTTTTAAATATTAGTTATTTTCTGTTACCCGTTTTTTGATTTCATGTGTTTGTATAATAAAAAGGGTATGAATACATGGAATGATATATATGATTTTTCTGAAAAGGTTCTAAGCTATATTTTACGGAAGAAAGAAGAAGAGTACATTCAGCCGGATCAGGATAGTCCGGTTGAAAAGATGGCAGATAAGTTAGGAAACTCAGAAACTTTGGCAGAACGATTACAGCAACAATATCGTTATGATCCTATTCGGGCTTACCGGAAATTAAAGAACTATAGACGGAGAAGGCGTATTCGCCGTTATAGTGTGGCGGCTGGAATTTTATTGGTTTTAGGACTAGGATGGGGATGGTTTCACCAGAATAGTCCTGGCGATCCCCTTTTACTGACTCAAACTATTCAACCCGGTGGTAAAAAAGCAGTATTAACCCTGGCTGACGGTTCCGTTTGGCATATCGGAGATTCGGCAATGCTTATACCTACTGCACAAAATCATATCCGTATCGATTCCAGTGGTATGCTTTTACAGGCAGGGAAAGAGGGGAAAACGGAAAATACCGAAACCTACCATCTGTTGTCTATTCCCCGGGGAGGAGAATTTACAATGACACTGGCAGACGGAACGCGAGTGTGGCTGAATTCCGAATCAGAACTTCATTTTCCGTTGCAATTCGGTGGTGAGCAACGGATAGTTCAATTGACAGGGGAAGCTTATTTCGAGGTTGCAAAAGATGCTGCACATCCTTTTGTTGTAGAAGTGTGTGATTCTAAAATCCAGGTATTGGGGACCGGTTTTAATGTACGTTCTTATTCGGAAGAAGGGCAAATAGTGACGACATTGGTCGAGGGAGCGGTGTGTTTCGAATCTATAGAGGATAGGGTTATTTTGAAGCCCGGCGAACAGAGTATTTTGGATAAAGAGGGGCAACTTCAGAAACGTGTAGTTGAGGTTTATCCTTTTGTAGCCTGGAAAGAGGGGCGTTTTATTTTCCGTAAGCAGCGGTTGGAAGATATCATGGTCATGGTGAGCCGGTGGTATAATGTCGAGGTTTATTTCGAAGACGACGAATCTAAAGAGATTACCTTTTCAGGGGGTATGATGCGTTATGAAGGTTTCGAGGCATTGATGAAAATGATCGAAACGGTCGGGAGCATAAATTGCACCATAAAAGACAATACAGTTTTTATAGCTAAAAGAAAATAAAGAAAGACGGAATATTGGCACTATTCCGCCTTTCAACCGGCTAAGCCGGAAATGTTTCATTATAATTTACAAATTTATGAAAAAAAATGGAATCCGATGTCTTCTTTTTCAAAGAAGATGGTTAAAAACGTATTTAATGATGAAGTTTTTAATCTTGTTTTTGTGTATTTCTTCTTTTCAGTTGTCTGCGAATGTGTATAGTCAGATCGCAAAGGTTTCTTTGGAGGTAAAGAATGCTTCATTGGAGCAGGTGATTCAGTTATTAGAGAAAGAATCGGGCTATATTTTTCTGTATGAGGATGCCCAAATCGAACAGGTACAGGATTTGGAACTGAACTTTAAAGATGAGGACCTGAAAGTGGTGTTGGACGAATGTTTGCAGAATTCCGGTCTGACTTATAAACTAATGAATCATACCATTGTGATTTCGCGTAAAAATATCAATGATCAGGTACGCATGACTCCCACAAAACTTTTGCTTCAAGGGATTGTGAAAGACGCAGATGGCCATGTATTGCCAGGTGTTGCCGTGGTATTGAAAGAAACGACGCTGGGTGTCGCTACGGATGTAGAAGGTCGGTTTACCATTGAATTACCTAAGGCCGACAGTATCGTTTTGGTATTTTCGTTTGTCGGTATGCAAACCAAAGAAGTAAAGTGGAGGGGAGAAAAAGAGCTGAATGTGGTATTGGAAGAGGCGATAGCTGAAATGGACGAGGTGGTGATTACCGGTTATTTCCAGCGGAAGAAAGATAGTTATACAGGAGCTGCCACTACGTTTTCGGGAGAGAAGTTGCGGGAGATTTCTACCGGAAATATTTTGTCGGCCTTATCGACGATAGACCCCTCTTTTAAATTGATGGAGGATATCACAGCAGGTAGTGATCCGAACCATATACCTGAATTTCAAATCCATGGCAGTGGCAATCTGAAGTCGGATTATGAGAATTCGCCTAATATGCCGACTTTTATTTTGGACGGTTTCGAGGTGTCGGCGGAAAAAATTTTCGACTTAGACCCTAATCGGGTATCGAGCATTACCGTGTTGAAGGATGCGGCGGCAACTGCTATATATGGTTCGCGGGCGGCGAACGGGGTTGTCGTTGTAGAGACTAAAGCTCCGGAGATGGGAGAATTGCGTGTTTCTTATCATTTTTCCGGTGATTTTAATTTTGCTGACCTGAGCGATTACAATCTGATGAATGCATCGGAAAAATTGGAGTATGAGCAATTGGCCGGACTTTATTCGCATCCGAATATCGGAATGAAGGAAGAATTGCAGGAGGCATACAATGAACGTTTGAAGTTGGTTCAGCAAGGGGTGAATACCGATTGGATGAAGAAACCGATTCATGCGCTTGGTTTCAGTCATAAGCATTCTTTGTTGTTGGAGGGGGGGGATGCCCGGTTGCGGTATGGATTAGACCTGAATTATCAGAATAAAACAGGTATAATGAAAGGTTCCGGGCGTCAAAATATCGGTATCGGCATTAAGTTGCAATATCGTTATAAGAATTTGCGGTTTATGAATAATTTAACGTATGATCATGTGAAACAGAAGGATTCTCCTTATGGCACATTTTCGGATTATACCTATATGAATCCGTATCTTTATCCGTATGATGAAAACGGTCATATCAAGCAGGTATTGAAAATCGGTGACGGGGAGGAATATGCATTGAATCCTTTGTATAATGCTTCATTGGGTACGAAGTTCGAGACTACCTATCAGAATTTTATTGACAATTTTTCCGTAGAATGGGATGTTTTAGAGGGATTAAAATTGAAGGCAGCCGTGTCATTGAATAAGAAGATGACGGTTGAAGACCGTTTTTTACCTGCCGGGCATAATTCTTTTTATGAAAAGGATTTGAAGGGCAGTTATGAGAAAAAAGTTACGGATGATTTCTCGTATGATGCGAATGTTATGGCTGCTTATACGAAAGAGGTGAACCGTCATTTATTCAATGCTACTTTTGTCTGGAATATCAAAGAAACGAAAAACGACTTGTTTACTACCACGGCTTATAATTTCCCGAATGACAAGATGGACCATATCGGTATGGGGGTAGAGTATCAGGACGGCGATAAACCGAGTGGTGATTATGAGGTCAGTCGTCTGATGGGTGTGGTAGGAAATTTTAATTATGGGTATGATAACCGCTATTTAGTAGACTTTTCGGTTCGTAGCGATGGATCTTCTGTATACGGTTCATCTAAGCGGTGGGGGACGTTCGGTTCTGTAGGTGTTGCCTGGAACCTGCACCATGAGAAATGGTTGGCTGAAAATCCGTATGTAAATGAATTGAAAATCCGCGGTTCGTGGGGGACAACCGGTGGTCAGAATTTCTACCCTTTCCAGGCGATGATGATGTATTCGTATAAGGAATCGGCTATTGACGGATTGACCTATGATGATTATATCGGGGCGTTATTGAAGGCTTTCGGTAATCCGGACCTGAAATGGCAGCAGACAGAAAAGTTGAATGTTGGGGTTGATTTTACTTTATTGAACAGTCGGTTGAGCGGTTATTTCAATATTTATAAGGATGTATCGAAATCGGTATTGATTGATGTGTTGCTGGCTCCGTCTGTCGGTTTTGCTTCTTATAAAGACAACCTGGGCGAGATAGAAAATAAGGGATTGGAATTAAATCTCCGGGGTGTTTTGCTAAAGGATGCTGACAGACGTATGCAGTGGGATGTGTTCTTTAATATTGTGAAGAATAAAAACCGGTTAATGAAGTTGAATGATGCACTGGCAGCTTATAACAAATCCCAGGATGATGAAATGAATGGGGAGATAGAGGAGGGGAAAACCAGAGCTCCCATGGTGCGTTATCAGGAAGGTAAATCCATCAATATGATTTGGGCGAACGAGTCCATAGGTATCGACCCTAATACGGGAGAAGAAGTATTTATTGCGCTGAATGGCGATAAAGTCAATAAATGGAGTACGGATAATTATAAACCGTTAGGATGCAGCGACCCGAAATTTGAAGGGAATTTCGGAACGATGTTTATGTATAAGGGTTTTCAGCTGAATGCTTATTTCCGTTACAGCTATGGTGCTGATGTGTATAATCAGACGTTAGTGGATAAGGTGGAAAACGTAGACCCGAAGGAGAATGCAGATCGCCGGGTGTTATACGATCGTTGGAAAACGCCGGGCGATGTGGCAAAATTCAAAGCCATCAGCAATACGGAGGCGACCATGCCGACCTCCCGTTTTATCGAGCAGGAGAATTACATTACCTTGTCGTCATTGAATCTTTCTTATCAGTTTGATGCGGGGCGTCTGCGGCATTATGGGATTGAGCGTCTGAAACTGTCGTTAATCGGTAATGATGTATTTCGCGCCTCGACGGTTAAAATGGAACGGGGTACCTCCTATCCGTTTGCCCGGAATTATTCTGTAGCTTTACAAGTAACCTTTTAATTAAGAAGCAAATGAAAAAGTTAATATATTTACCGGTATGTTTGGGGATGCTGTTTTTTTCCGCCGCCTGTGAGAATTGGTTTGACGTGTCTCCGAAATCGGATGTGAAGGCGGAAGATTTGTTCCAACAGGAAAGCGGTTTTCGGGATGTGTTGACAGGTGTCTATTCGTTGATGTCTGCTCCCGAAAGTTACGGACGTCAGCTTTCATTCGGCTATGTGGATGTGCTGGCGCAGTATTATAATATTTCCGGGAATACCCACCGGTATATCAAGACGAAAGATTATCTTTACAGGGAGCCTTATGATAAGGAGGTCTTATCTACGATTTGGAGCCGGCAATACAAGGGCATTGCCAATTTGAATGCTATGCTGATGTTTATCGATGAGCAACGGGGGGTATTTTCGGGTGATGAGGTGTATCGTATCTATAAGGGAGAAATTTTAGCTTTGCGCGGTATGCTTCATTTTGATATGTTGCGGTTGTTTTCCGCCTCTCCGGCAATAGACAAGGAGCGAAAAGCCATCCCTTATCTGGAGTCGTATACTAATCTGCCGCAGCATCAGCTGACGGTGGGAGCTGTTTTGGAGAAGGTCGTGAAAGATTTGAACGCGGCACGTGAATTGATGCGGGAGGTTGACCCCTATGGGCCGAATTATGCGAAACTGGAATCTTTGTATCGGAATCATCCGTTGTTGCGGAACCGGCAAAAGCATTTGAATTATTATGCCGTGACGGCTTTGCTGGCCCGGGTGCAACTGTATGCCGGCAATTTACCGGATGCTTTGGAAGCTGCCCGGGAGATTGTGGGAGAGCCGGGAAGTGAACCCGTCGCACCGTTTTCACTTACTACTGCGGCTGCAACCGATGAGCGTTTATTCGACAGTGAGTTGTTGTTTGCTTTGGAGGAAGGGAAAATGCAGGATAATATCGATGTTTATTTCGGGGAGTCGGTTATAAAAAACGGTATTACTAATAGTTCCACAGCTTTAAGTATCAGTATCAATAACCGGAACAAATTGTTTGCACAGCAAGATCCGGCGGATGATGATTATCGGTTGAAGTTGTGGTTTCAGGAAACCAATTCTGCTACTGCCGTCATGCCGGGGAAGTATGTCAATGTGGGTTGTATCCCTTTGATTCGTTTGTCTGAATTGTATTACATTGCTGCTGAATGTTCGGCCAATCAGGGATTAGCTTATCTGAATACTTTACGTGCCCATCGGGGATTGGCTGCGATGACAGAGGTCACTGACCTGCAAGCGGAGATTGCCAAGGAGTATAGCAAGGAGTTTATGTGTGAAGGGCAGATGTTTTACTACTATAAGCGTTTAGGACTGAAACGTATCGGGGTTTACCGGACGGTAGCGATTGAGCCGGAAGAGGTGTATGTGATACCCTTGCCGGATGATGAATTGGATTTTGGTTTAATAGAATAAAAATGCGGATTATGAAATATTTATATACGATAGTTATGGCAATGCTGGTGTTGGCATCTTGTTCGGAAAACGAACGTATGGTGTATACGGACACGCCTGGCATTTATTTCCCGGATTATGTAGTGGGGGCAGATAGTTTGGTGTATTCTTTTCGAATGAAAGACACGGACCGGGATACGATTCAGATTCATGTCAAGTTGTTGGGAGATTTGTTGGATGAGGCGGGGGAGTATGAAGTCATTGTTTCGGAAAATTCCTCGGCGGTGGCCGGAAAACATTATGAAACGCTGCAGCATCGGTTTACTTATGAAGCTGATAAATCGGTTTCTTCTTTTCCGGTGGTGGTAATGAAACCCGGAGCGGAATTGGATGAGGCAACTGTGATGCTGGAATTGTCGTTGAAAGCGACGGAAAGTTTATCGTTAGGGTATCCTGATCGGGTAAATATGCGTCTGATGATAACCAATCAATTGGTGAAACCTGCTTATTGGGATATGCCATTAGCTCTCTATTTCGGGGAGTATTCAAAAGTGAAGCATCAGCGTTGCATTTTACTTATGGGACATGATTTTCCTTTAACAAAGGAAGAGTTGATAGGATGGGGCGGATTGAATTATTACAGTTATTGGATGCAGCAGGGGCGTGTCGTGTGTGAGTATTATGCAACTCATACGGAATATGATGAAGATGGTAATTTGATTACAGTGTGGAATCCTTTCTAATTTGATGTATTATGATGAAAGTAATAAAATATATAGGAGTGGTATGCATGTTGTCTGTTTTGGCAGGATGTGTGGATGACAAAACGATTGATGAATTCAAGGTGTTGAATCAGGTCACGATAGAGGGGTTACAAGAGCGGTATTCTGTATTGTTATATAATCGTTTACAATGTACGCCGGTCATCCGGACTTCTCAAAATGACGAGAGTAATTTGTCCTACGTTTGGTATGCTTATACTACGACTACCCGTAATGAAGCAGACACATTAGGTCGGGAAAGGGAGTTGGATGTATTGGCAGAACCGTCCATTCTCACCCCTGGGGAAGCCTATACCCTGGCGTTGAAGGTAACAGATAATACAACCGGTGTTTTTTACCGGGAGGAAAGGGAACTTGAGGTGCGTACGCAGTTTACCAAAGGAACTGTTCTTTTGTGTGAAGAGAATGGTCTGGCGGAAGTTAATTTCATCCCAGATGATGAGAGTAATACGGTTCTTGAGGATGTATATGAAAGTGCCAATAAACAACTTTTGGGGAGAAATCCTACCCGGATATTCTCGGTGAATCCGAATGCTTATGCCACTTTTCTGAAACAGGAGTTGATTTTTTGCCGGGATGAAAACGGAGGTGTGGTGGCCAGTCCGCTTTCTTTTGAGAAAATCAAGACGATGAGGGAAGCCTGTGACCATCACTTCGAGGCATCGGAAATGAGTCCGGAATTGTATTATAAAGGGGGTATGATTGATTATATTATTGTGAATGGCATGGTTTGCAAGAGGGCTACTAATATGCAGGCAATCAATTGGGAACCGGGATTGGTATTGATGAACGAACCGCGGGAATATCAGGTAGCCCCCCATGTGTTGGCTGTCGGTTCTAATCCTGTGTTTTTCGATGAGCTGTACGGGCGTTTGATTGTGCACAATCCGTGGAATCAGGGGAGTCTGAAAACGTTTAGTAAAGCGGACAACGATCCGGGGATCTTTGATGGCAGCAATTTGGGGACGGGATTGGAGCTGAAATGCTGGGGTCCTCTTTCAGAAGCAAAGTTGGGAGCCTGGATGCTGTTGTTGAATAAAAAAGACGGCAAATACTGGATGTATAAGTTTTCTTTGTTGAATAACAGTTTCCGCAGCATCAGCAAGACGGAAGTCACTGCTGCTGTTGCACCTCATTTGCATGAAGCAATTGGATTTGCTGCGAATCCGGAATATGAGGATGTTTTGATGTACGCTACGGAAAATGCGGTCTATTCTTTTGCAGTAAATCAGTTGAATGCTTCTACAAGTTCATCATTGGAAGTTCTGCAAAAGGATATGCAGGCCATTGAAAATATGCAGGTAACCGGTATACAGTTTGTGGATATTACGGTGCCGGCTCCTACTGAGTCTGATCCTTCTGCAACTCGGATATCCCAACAGGTGCGTTTGGCTGTGCGGGATTTGAACCGTACGGAACGTCAGGGAGGGGTCGTATTCTACGAAGTGAATTCCACCGGTGGTATTCACTTGGACAGTGTGTTCAAAAAGACGGGTTTCTGTGATAAAGTCATCGATATTAACGAAAAATATGAGTAACGGAATGAAAAGGGTTTTAGCGTTATTGTATTTTGGGGTCCTGGCTATGGGGAGTATATATGCGCAAGGCATTGAATTTTTTCATGGCACCTATGAGGAAGCACTTCAGAAAGCCCGGGCGGAAGGGAAGCAAATCTTTGTAGACGTTTACACCTCTTGGTGCGGCCCCTGTAAAATGATGGCCAAGAATGTTTTTACTCGTCAGGAGGTTGGTGACTATTATAACAATAAGTTTGTTTGTTTAAAATTGGATGCGGAAAAAGAAAGTTCTCACGCTTTTTTTAAGCACTATCAGGCGAACGGTTATCCTTCCTTTTTTTGGTTGGATGCCCGAGGTAATTTATTGGATACTCGTACGGGTTCTGTTTCTCCGGAAGATTTTATCCGATATGCCGAAGAAGCTGCCAAGTCTGATTTAAGTGCCCGGTTGGAAATTGCCCGGAAACGCTGGGAAAGCGGTGAACGCTCTTTGGAGTTGGTACAGGAATATGTGGTAGAACTCCTCCAACGGATACATCCTGACCAGGTAAAGGATTGTCTGTTAAGCTATTTTTCTACCCTTACGGAAGAGCAGTTGCAGCAGAAGGAGAACTATTTGCTGATGCGGGGATTTATGCGCATTCCGGAAGATAATATTGTTTTCGGCTTTTTGAATCGGTATCCGGATATTTATCAGGGGTATGAAAAGGGAGATGATTTTTGGGTGAATATGTATCGTATGATGGTGCGTGCCGGCTCTGCTAATCTGAAGAATCCAGAAAAATACCGAGCCCACCTTGAAATGGTTCGTAAGACAAAATCGTGTTATGCACCGATGTATTTGGAGATTCTGGATATGGAACGAACCTTGTTTGAGAAAAACTTCCAACAAGGTATGGCTTTGGCCAGGAAAGTAGCAGATAAATATGGCGATAAACATCCTTATTTGT
Organism: Odoribacter splanchnicus DSM 20712; assembly: GCF_000190535.1. Taxonomy (GTDB): domain Bacteria; phylum Bacteroidota; class Bacteroidia; order Bacteroidales; family Marinifilaceae; genus Odoribacter; species Odoribacter splanchnicus. The sequence continues at coordinate 2,795,103 of NC_015160.1, read as the reverse complement.
ATCGTCAGTTTTTTTATACACTCATTATTGCTGGTTTTTTTGACGATTCTGTAACAGATCCGGAATTAATTGAACAAGCCATCGGGATGGCGGGAAAGGCGTTGGAGCATAGTCCTTGTAAGGAGACGTTGCTTTATCTAGCTGCTGCTCATGCCAAAAGTGGGGATTATAAGAAAGCTTATGAACTGATGGCCAGCGAGCCTTTTTTCCCTGCTCCTGTCCTTTCTACGGCACTTTACCCTTATCTGCATCTTCATGCCATTCACGGGCAATATTTAGATAAAAAATAAGGAGAACGAACTAATGCTTTGAAGACGTGTTTTCAGGAGAAGGTATTTTCTGAAACACGTCTTTATTTAGGGATATTCGAAAAAGTTTGTCCAATCAGGTCGGACGAGGGTGCTCCCTATGTTTTAATTGTAATTTCATAATAGATGATAAAAATTTGGCTGGTACTGTTTTAATCTTTAATTTTGTTTGGCTATGAGCGGTTTATAGATCTGTGCCGCTGTATGAATTCTTTTATTAGAATCGTTTTTGTTTTATGTCTAAATATTTTAGAATCAGAGGAATAGAAGAAGATGAGATTTTCCGTAATTTGTTTATAGATTACTATCCATCTCTGATTTCTTTTGCTTTATATTATGTGGGAGACAAAACTATAGCTGAGGATCTGGTACAGGAAGTATTTGTGAAGCTTTGGGAAACCCGGGAACGTTGGAGTGCTGTCGGTGATTTTTCTGCTTATGTCTATCAGATGGTCCGTTTTAAGTGTTTTAATTATTTACGGGCTGAGAAAATAAGAAATGAAGCAACGCGTTCTTTTACAGAAGAGGTAGATATTACTGAAATCAATAATTATATAGCAGAAGAGACTTTCCGTTTGGTAATGAATTCAATGGAGGATTTGCCTCCTGCTTGCCGGACAGTGTTTTCTTTAACATTAGAAGGTTATAGTGCTAAAGAAATTGCAGAAAAATTAGATATTGCAGTAGAGACCGTAAAAAAGCAAAAGCAGATAGCCAGGAAAATTTTAAAGGAAAAATTTGGAAAATTATTTCTTTTTCTTCCTGCTGTCCTGTTTTCTTAATTCGTTTGTTTTCCGCTATTTACTTTTATCTATCCAACGGTAAGAGCATTTATTTTCACTTTTAACAATTTTCTTTTACCTCCTTTTTGTTTTTGAAGTGTCGTATAAGTGTAATGAATAAATAAAGCTTCTATGGCAGAGTTTAAAAATTATAAGGAAGTTGCTTTTTTATTGTCGAAAGCTGTCCAGGGACAGTTGACCGAAAAGGAGGAGGAAATGCTTGGAAAGTGGCGACAGGAATTTCCGGAGAATGAACTACTGTATCGTCGGGTTCTGACTTCGGAGTTTATCATTTCGAAAAGTAAACAATGGGAACAGGTGGATTTGGTGATGGCCTATCTAAAGGTACGGCAAAAATGTGAACATCGCTTGAGGCGAGCCCGGTTGTTTCAAGTGACTGCTGTTGCTGTTTCGGTATTGTTGCTGTTGGTTAGCGGGCTTTTTTATTTTGTACTGCGGGATAAAAGTGATCGGTATCCGCTCGGGCTGATGACTGAAAATATTTTACCTGGAAATGTGAAAGCGGAACTGATACTTGCCGATGGAGAGCGGATTTTGTTAGGGGGCCCGGGCGTGGATTCGGTATTGATACAACCTGGTGCTGAAATACACACTGCTAAAGAACGTTTGAGCTATATCGGCCGGCAACAGACCGGGAAAATTCAATATAATATTTTACAAATTCCGAGAGGCGGAGAGTATTCGGTGACTTTGCAGGATGGTACGGTTGTGAATCTGAATTCGGCTTCCGAATTACGTTATCCGGTGCGATTTACAGGTACTGAACGGAAAGTATTTTTGACAGGAGAGGCTTATTTTCAGGTAGCAAAAGATAAAGAACATCCTTTTGTCGTGGTCACCGGAGAGGCGGAGATAGAAGCATTGGGTACTAGTTTTAATATTTATTCTTATGAAGAGGAGAATCGGATCGAGACGACTCTTGTCGAAGGTGCTGTCCGCTTTGCTGTTGCCGATCAAACGGTTATTTTGATGCCGGGTGAACAGGGGGTGGTTGGAACCGATGGTAATTTGGAAAAAAAGAAAGTAGATGTTTTCCCTTACATTGCGTGGAAAGAGGGAAAGTTCGTGTTTAGAAAACGCTCTCTGGAAGAGGTTATGCATATTATTTCACGTTGGTATAATGTAGAGGCGGTATTTCAAAATGAATCCTTGAAAAAAGTGTCGTTTTCCGGGAATCTGAAACGGTATGATGACTTTGAACATATTGTCAGTATGCTGGAAATGACAGGAGGAATCCGGTTCAAGGTGGAAGGGAGAAAGATCTTTATAACCGAAAAATAAACAGGGACATTCAGTAAATACTATAAAATCAGCCAACTAATTCATACATAAAATATTGCGAATTAGTTGGCTTTTTTGTATCTTTAGGTATTCCCCCGCAAATAAGGTTTGGCAGCCAAAACGGGGGAAATACCCTGACTAAGATATGGCTAAGATACAAAATATTTCAGAAATTCACCCTACTTTGGGGTTTACAGAATTTGATATTCTGGAAAGATACCGCAAAAGTTTTCATGAGAGTGAGCTTGGCAGGCTTCATTCGGTATTTCCATTTGAGCATATAGCAAAGACTGTGGGCTTGTCGGACCAGCATCTGGGGCGCAGGAATATATTCAGTCCCTGCGCAAAGATTGCCCTTATGGTCCTGAAGGCATACACCGGATTCTCTGACAGGCAGCTGGTGGAACATCTGAACGGGAACATACACTACCAGATGTTCTGCTGGATTATGATAAATCCGTCCTTCCCCATAACCAACTACAAGATAGTCAGTGCTATCCGCAATGAGATAGCGTCCCGTCTTGATATTGATTCCCTCCAGGAAGTGCTGGCTTCACACTGGAAACCCTATCTTGACAGCCTTCACATCTGTATGACCGATGCCACATGCTATGAAAGCCATATGCGTTATCCTACTGACATGAAACTCCTTTGGGAAAGCCTTGAATGGCTCTATAGATATATCTGCAGGCATTGTGTGGAACCTGGCATAAGACGTCCCCGCAACAAATACAGGAATGTAGCGGAGTCCTATCTGTCCTACTGCAAGAAAAGAAAAGGAAGGCTTCGAGGACAAAAATGCTCAGGCGTCGTATGATCAGGCTTCTTGAAAAGCTCCTCATACAGAGGGATGAGATTCATCGAGAGTACGGAACCTTACTCCGCTATACCCAGGATTACCAGAAACGTCTTTCCATCATCAGAAAGGTTCTTGTACAGGAAAAGGAAATGTTTGTAGGGAAGAAGGTCAGGGACCGCATCGTCAGCATTGACCGTCATTATGTACGTCCCATTGTAAGAGGCAAGGAAACAAAGTCCGTCGAGTTCGGTGCGAAGGTCAACAACATACAGATAGACGGCATATCGTTCATCGAACATCTTTCGTTCAAGGCTTTCAACGAAGGTATACGCCTGAAGGACTGCATCCGCATGCAGCAGAAGCTCATGAATGTGAGGATAAGATGCGTGGCTGCCGATTCCATATATGCCAATAATGCCAACAGAAAGTTCTGTACAAAATATGGAATATCCACATCCTTTGTACGCAAGGGAAGGGCGGCCAGGGATGAATCCTTGAGAAAGGTTCTCAGAAGTGAACTCTCCAAAGAAAGGGCCACCAGGCTTGAAGGCAGCTTCGGCACTCAAAAGCAACATTACTCACTCTCAAGGATAAAGGCACGGAACAGGAAAACGGAAATCCTTTGGATTTTCTTTGGAATACATACGGCAAATGCCATACTGATGATAGATAAGGTCAGGAACAGAGCGCTGAAAGCAGCATGATATGATTTTAACGAAAAAATCAGAAGAGGTCGTCAGACTTCTTCCGGAACGTCATGTCCTGCCTATAAGAGTATATGGGAAAATACAGAAAAATGACAATAAAAATGACATATGAAGTGATTATACTGGGGCATCTTCATATGCCATTGTATTTTATAGGGACATTTACTGAATATCCCTACTTATAATAAAGTGGAGAATATTTCGTTGGCTGGCTTGAAAAGCAATCAGGACAAACGCGCTTTGCATGACCGTTGGCAAAAACCGGGGGATCATGCTAAGTTTAAAGGAATTTCACTAACCGAAACGACACCCATCTCTTCACGTTTTGTATTGCGGGAGAATTATATCAAGGCCGAATCCATATCGGTCGGTTATGATTTTGAATCGCAAGCAGTACAGAAACTGGGAATCCAGTCTTTGCGTTTACAAGCGAATACGACGGATTTATTCCGTATTTCTTCGATCAAGGAGGAGCGGGGAATTGAGTATCCGTTTGCCCGTTCGTTCTCGTTTTCATTGTCTGCAATGTTCTAAAAATGGAAGTTATGAATAGAAAATATATATTGATAGGATTACTTGTTTGTATAACGGGTATATTTTCGGGATGTCACTCTTGGTTGGATGTGCAGCCGGAAGATCAGGTGACCGACGGGCAGCTGTTCAGTACGGAATCAGGGTTTCGCACTGCTCTGAATGGAATTTATGTGGAATTGAGCAATAATGCGCTTTATGGAGGTGAATTATCGGTAGATGCCGTAGAGATTTTAGCGCAACGGTATGATTTTTCGGGGAATACGACAAATGCTTATCGGTTGGGAACATATAATTATACCATAGATTATGCGAAGAGTAAGTTCGCTGCAGTGTGGGAGAAAGCCTATTCGCTGATTGCCAATTGTAATAAATTATTGGAATATGCGGAAAAAAATGAGGAAGTGTTGACAGGAAAAATGCGGAAAATGATTATCGGTGAGGCGATGGCACTTCGTGCTTTTCTGCATTTTGATATGTTACGTTTGTTTGGACCGGTATATGCTACCAATAAAGCCGATTTGTCTATTCCTTATAATACGGTATATTCAATTTCGGCAACCTCCCTTTTACCGGCTACTCAGGTTGTGGAGAAAGTACTGAAAGATTTGGATGAGGCGGAACGTTTGTTAGGTGAGTCTGATCCGATTATTGAAGAAGGACCGCAAAACCAGGATTCGGAAGATGGGTTGAATTATTATACTTATCGTACACAACGCTTGAACTATTATGCGGTAAAAGCTTTAAAAGCAAGGGTATATTTATGGGCGGACAATAAGGCGGAAGCTTATCGGGAAGCAAAAGCCGTGACAGCTGTACAAGAACAATGGTTCCCTTGGACCGAACGCCGGGAGATTATGGATAATACGAGAAATCCGGACAGGATCTTTTCTTCAGAATTGTTGTTTGCAGCTTATTATAATGCACGTGAAGAGATTTTTACGAATTATTTCAGTCCCACTCTGGAGCCTGCACAAGTGTATTCACCTAAAAAACATATCGATGATTTATTTACTTGGGATTTGCTGGATTGGCGTAACAGACCGATTTGGTTGGAAGGCACTACCCGGGACTACAGGTGTTTCCATAAGTATGAAGACGTGTCGTCGACTGAGGTATGGACTAAGTTGATCCCTTTGATTCGGATGACGGAAATGTATTACATTATTGCAGAGACAGCCACGGATGAGACGGAGGCGTTGGATGCGCTGAATACCGTATTGTTTAATAGGGGAGTGAAAGAATTGGAGGATAAAACACAATTGGCCGGAATGCTTCGGGACGAATACAGGAGAGAATTTTTTGGAGAAGGACAGTTGTTTTTTTATTATAAGCGTTTGAATGTAAAAGTATTACATTCTTATTCGGAAAATGCCGACCTGGATATGGATGCAGCAAAATACGTCGTCCCGTTGCCATTAAGTGAAACCGATTTTCGTTAAAAGATGAGTTATGAAAAAGAATGTTATTTTTATATTGCTTTTGACAATATTGAGCAGTTGTAAATCAGAATATGAGGAATATAGCGGTACTGATGCCATTTATCTGAATGAGATATCGGATACGGTACGTTTTTCTTTTACTTATGTCGACAGTGAATATGAAACACAGGCACAGGATATTCATCTGAAGGTGATAGGTAAGGTGGCAGATTACGATCGTCCGGTGAATATAAAATTTACACCGGTAAATGCGGTGGAAGGTGTGGATTTTGAACCGTTGGAGAAAGAGTATGTGGTTAAGAAGGGAGAGGTTTCTCTTGTGATTCCTGTAACTATGATCCGGACGAAAGCCTTACAAACGGAAGAAAAGGGAATTGATATGGAATTATTGCCTAACGGGCATTTTACAACTTATTACGATTATGGTTCCAGCGATTCGACCTCTTGGGTAAAGACGCAGCGGTTAAAGCTGATATTATTGTTTTCGGAATTTATGAATGAACCGCCTTCGCAGTGGAATCCATATATGTTCGGTGAATTTTCGGCGAAGAAGTTTGCTTTGATTTGCGATGAAATGGATATTCCACGGGAAGAGTTTAATAAAAAATCCGAGGAGGCGGGTTATATACTTTCCCGCATGGGGTATATCGGATCGTATATGAAAAAATATCTGGCCGACGAAAAAGCGGCGGGCCGGACTGTTTATGAAGAGGATGGTATTACGGAAATGACAATGGGACCACAGGCCCAATAAATGAAATATGATGAGAAAGAATGTATATTTAATTGTATGGTTGATGACTGTTATACTTTATTCGTGTTACGATGATAAAGGAAATTACAGTTATGAGGATATCGATGAGATTTCTATTGCAGGAATGCCGGACACACTGGTGACGGTATTTAAAAATACAGATACACTAAAAGTTGTTCCGGAGCTGAAACACACATTGGCTGCCGGAAGCGGAAAGTATGAGTATACTTGGGTGGCTGTCGCGAAAGAGAATAAAACCGGTAATGAGTTCGAATATGAGATTGGTAAAGAGAAAAATTTGAATTATTTTATCGATTTACCATTGGGAAAATACGCTGTTTATTTGAATGTGTTGGACCAAGAGACAGAAGTGACTTGGCGGCAACATTTCGACATGGAGGTGATTATTCAGACAACTGAAGGTTGGTTGGTGCTGTGCGACGAAAAGGGCGAAGTACGTTTGGATATGATCTCTAAATACGGTAACCAGGAATTAATGATTCGCAATTTGCTCGACGATTATGCCCTGCCGAATAAAAAGGGACCGAAAAGTATAGTGTTAAATATAACAGGATCGGGAGATAAAATCATATTGATGACTGAAACAGGGGCTTGTTATTTGGATCCGGAAAGTTTGGCTTGGGAAGAAGCATTCGATTTGAAGTACGACATGGGGAAAATACCGGGAGTATTTGTTCCGACTGCTATGATTTGTCTTGATCCGATGTATGGCTCCGGTACATATCCTTGTTCGGTATTGTTGACAACGACCGAAGTGTATTGTAAAACATCGGGAAGAATTATTTATGAATTACCGAGAAATAATGTAGCTGGAGAAGAGAAGACCTTTAAGGTTGCTCCCTTTATCATTACATCGGCAGATGGAGTATGGGGATATTATGAACCACCGGTTATCCTTTATGATACGGACAACAGACGGTTTGTACAACTGGGGCTTGCCTGGAATGAAACATCCTGCCGTATACCCCCGGTTGCAAATGAGGTTTTTCCCATGGTAACAGGAAAAGAGTTTGTTTATGCTGCTAATACCAGACATGATGGTAACAGCTCGTATGTTATTTTGCGTGATGATACCGGAAAATTGTGGTTGCACGGGTTCGGTAATTTGTGGTATAATTCTTTCTCTCAGTTGAGTAATTATTATTACCGAATCGATGCTCCGGATATCGAACGTGCAGAATTGTTTGCTGTACACATGCATTATCGTTACCTCTTCTACGTTGTCGATAATATGATTTATCTGTACGATATGGCTTATAAAGAGTGGCGGAAACTGGATATATTGGACGGAGACGGGGAGAAAATAGATCTTTCCGGAGAGGAAATCACATTTATCAAATTTAACTGGTTCCAGTATGGTGAATACGGTAGGTTAGGATTGGATATGGAATACCGGTTGATCATCGGTTCGGACAAAGGTGGAGAGAATGGAGGTATGATTCGTATAGTGGATATTCCGGAGAGGATGAATGGAAAAGTGACCTTGTATAAAGAGTATAGCGGTTTTGCCAAACCGGTAGATATAGTTTATCGGGAAAGATATTGATGAGTGTGGCAGATAAGGTTGAGTGAACGAGGTTTCTTGTCCGTGTTTAGTTTAGAAAATCGCGATAAAGACATATTTCATCGCGATTTTCTTTTTCTTTTACCTGTTTCCGGCTTTCCGAAATCTTAAGGACTGGTGGGTTTGAATAGGTAACTTTCTGACAATCTTATCTTTTTTACAAAAAAAGTAGGAAGAACATTTGGTAGTTACTAGAATTGTAAGTACATTTGCACTCCATTTTGGAGAAAAGTATAATAATTTTAAAAGAGTACTTGTAAAATGCCTACTATTCAACAGTTAGTAAGAAAAGGAAGAGTAAAGATCGAGGACAAGAGTAAAGCTCCTGCTTTGGATTCTTGCCCACAGAGAAGAGGAGTTTGTGTACGTGTTTACACTACCACTCCGAAAAAACCGAACTCAGCCATGAGAAAGGTTGCCCGTGTTAGATTGACCAACGGAAAAGAAGTGAATGCTTATATTCCGGGAGAAGGCCACAACTTGCAGGAACACTCCATCGTGTTGATCCGTGGCGGTCGTGTGAAAGACCTTCCGGGTGTGCGTTACCACTTGGTTCGTGGTACTTTGGATGCTGCCGGTGTTGCCGGACGTTGCCAGGGACGTTCTAAGTATGGTGCGAAAAGACCGAAACCGGGTCAGGCTGCTGCTCCAGCTAAAGGAAAGGGCAAGAAATAAAAATTAGTGATTAACAGGAATTGTGTTTATGAAGCGTTCCCGAAAAACAGTTGAGTAAATGGTTGGGAAACCGTTGAAGACCAAAAAGGGCAGCTTGACGAACAAATTCGTAAACGAAAAGAAATGAGAAAGACTAAACCAAAGAAGAGAATCCTGTTACCGGATCCAAAATTCAACGATGTACTGGTGACGAGGTTTGTTAATGACCTGATGGTGGACGGTAAAAAGACTGTTGCGTTCAAAATCTTTTATGACGCACTGGATATCGTTGAGGAAAAAATGGCAAAAAAAGAAGAGAAATCTGCTCTGGAGATCTGGAAGCAGGCATTGGAGAATATTACTCCTCAGGTAGAAGTAAAGAGCCGCCGTGTCGGTGGTGCTACTTTCCAGGTGCCTACTGAAATTAATCCGGCCCGTAAAAGAGCGATCTCTGTAAAAAATATGATCCTTTACTCCCGCAAGAGAAGCGGACACAGCATGGCTGAAAAACTTTCTGCTGAAATTATGGCTGCCTACAAAGAGGAAGGTGCTGCTTTCAAAAAGAAAGAAGATACCCATCGTATGGCTGAAGCTAACCGGGCATTTGCACATTTCAGATTTTAATTTAGAGGCGAAAAATAGATGGCTAAGAGAGATTTACATTACACAAGAAATATCGGTATCATGGCTCACATCGATGCCGGTAAGACTACAACGACCGAACGTATCCTGTATTTCACCGGTGTGAACCATAAGATCGGGGAAACGCATGATGGTACTGCAACGATGGACTGGATGGTGCAGGAACAGGAGAGAGGTATTACCATCACTTCTGCTGCTACCACTTGTTTCTGGAAATATCAGGGAAACGAATATAAAATTAATATCATCGACACTCCGGGACACGTTGACTTCACGGTTGAAGTAGAGCGTTCTCTTCGTGTATTGGATGGTGCGGTTGCATTGTTCTGTGCAGTAGGTGGGGTTGAAGCACAGTCTGAAACCGTATGGCGTCAGGCAAACAAATATGGTGTTCCGAGAATTGCTTTCGTGAATAAAATGGACCGTTCCGGGGCCGATTTCTTCAAAGCAGTTCGTGAAATCAAAGAGAAATTAGGTGCAAATCCGGTTCCTTTGGTACTTCCGATCGGAGCGGAAGATAACTATCAGGGTATTATCGACCTGGTAGAAATGAAAGCTTATGTTTGGGAAAACGGTGCTATGGAAGCTACCGTGAAAGAAATTCCCGAAAATATGATGGCTGAAGCTCAGGAATGGAGAGAGAAATTGGTAGAAGCTGCTGCTGTGCAGGACGAAGCTTTGATGGAACGTTTCTTTGAAGATCCGGACTCTATCACAGTCGAAGACCTGAAAGCAGTGATTCGGAAGGCTGTGATCGCCATGGACTTCTGTCCGGTGATGTGCGGTTCTTCTTTCAAAAATAAAGGCGTGCAGAACCTGTTGGATGCTGTGATCGCTTATTTGCCGAACCCGTTGGATATTCCGAACAGTAAAGGTACTGATCCCCGGACAGGAGAAGATGTACATTTCCCTGTAGATCCGGAGGCTCCGCTGTCGGCACTGGCATTTAAGATCGCTACCGACCCGTTTGTCGGCCGTTTGTGCTATACCCGTATTTATTCTGGTAAGATCGAAGCCGGTTCGTATGTTTATAACCCGCGTACCGATAAAAAAGAACGTATTTCCCGTCTGTTCCAGATGCACTCTAACAAGCAACAGCCGAAAGAAGTACTGGAAGCCGGAGATATCTGCGCTTGCGTAGGTTTCAAAGATATCCGTACCGGAGATACCTTGTGTTCTGAAGATAAACCGATCGTACTGGAGAGTATGACTTTCCCGGAACCTGTGATCGGTATCGCTATCGAACCGCTGACTCAGAAAGATACGGATAAATTAGGTATGGCTTTGGCTAAATTGGCTGAAGAAGACCCGACCTTCCGCGTGAAAACTGATGAAGATTCAGGCCAGACCGTAATCAGCGGTATGGGTGAGCTTCACCTGGATATCATCCTCGACCGTTTGCGTCGTGAATTTAAAGTAGAATGTAACCAGGGAGCTCCTCAGGTATCTTACAAAGAAGCGATTACTGTACCTGTCGATCATCGTCATGTGTTCAAAAAACAGTCCGGTGGTCGTGGTAAGTTTGCAGATATTATTTTCCGTATGGAACCTGCAGAGGAAGGTAAAGAGGGCTTGACTTTTGTGAACGAAGTGAAAGGTGGTAATATTCCGAAGGAATTTATCCCGTCTGTAGAAAAAGGGTTCAAAGAAGCGATGCAGAACGGTGTTCTGGCAGGTTATGCTTTGGAAGCTTTGAAGATCACTTTGATCGATGGTTCTTTCCACCCTGTTGACTCTGATGCGTTGTCGTTCGAAATGGCTGCTAAAATCGGTTATAAAGAAGCTGCTCAGAAAGCAAAACCGGTATTGCTGGAACCGATTATGAAGCTGGAAGTAGTTACTCCCGAAGACTTTATGGGTGACATCATCGCTGACCTGAACCGTCGCCGGGGACAGGTAGAATCGATGGATTCCCGTATCGGTGCCCGTGTGATTACGGCAAAAGTTCCTTTGGCAGAACAATTCGGTTATGTGACTGTATTACGTACCCTGTCATCCGGACGTGCAAGTTCTTCTATGGAATTCGATCACTATGCCGAAGTTCCGAAGAATATTGCGAGAGAGGTGGTTGAAAAAGCGAACGGACGTGTGGATTTAATCTAAAAATTAATGTCGGAGAGGTCTCTGGCCTTTCCGACCGCTTAAATATAATAAACAAAAAACATGAGCCAAAAAATCAGAATTAAGTTAAAATCTTACGATCACAACTTGGTAGACAAGTCGGCTGAAAAGATTGTTAAGACAGTGAAGGCTACAGGTGCAGTGGTTAGTGGTCCGATTCCACTTCCTACCCACAAAGGAGTATTTACTGTTAACCGCTCTACTTTCGTAAATAAGAAGAGCCGTGAACAATTTTTATTATGTACTTTCAAACGTCTGATTGATATCTATAGTTCTACTACAGGTACCATCGATGCGCTGATGAAACTTGAATTACCCAGTGGTGTTGAAGTTGAGATTAAAGTGTAGTTAACGGCGAAACCCTATGTCGTTAAAATGAAGAATTAACCTATTAAAAAAGAAATGAAATTACCAGGTTTAATTGGAAAAAAAGTCGGAATGACTTCCGTTTTCAGTGTTGAGGGGAAAAGTATCCCATGCACTGTTATTGAATGCGGTCCATGTGTCGTAACTCAGGTGAAAACCATAGAAAAAGACGGTTACGAAGCACTTCAGTTGGGTTTTGATGAGAAAAAAGAAAAACACACAACGAAGCAGCTAAGTGGACATTTTAAGAAGGCTGGCACAACTCCGAAACGTAAACTCGTTGAGTTTGCAGGATTTGCCGAAGAACACAAGTTGGGAGATGTAATCGACGTGACCATACTGGAAGGTACTGCCTATGTCGATATCGTCGGTACCTCTAAAGGTAAAGGTTACCAGGGCGTTGTGAAACGTCACGGTTTCGGTGGAGTAGGACAAGCTACCCACGGTCAGCATAACCGTCTGAGAAAACCGGGATCTATCGGAGCATGTTCTACTCCGGCACGTGTTTTCAAAGGAATGCGTATGGGTGGCCGTATGGGCGGAGACCGGGTTACTGTAGAGAACTTGGAAGTTTTGAAGGTAATTCCTGAAAATAATTTGTTGTTGGTGAAGGGATCTGTTCCCGGATCTAAAGGTTCATACGTAATTATTCAGAAGTAATGGAGTTAAGTGTACTAAACATTGCCGGACAGGAAACCGGCAGAAAGATAGTGTTGGATGACGCTATTTTTGGAATTCAGCCTAATGAGCACGCTATCTACCTTGACGTAAAACAGTTCCTGGCCAACAACCGTCAGGGTACTCACAAGTCAAAACAGCGGAATGAAATTTCCGGAAGTACCAAAAAGCTGAAAAAGCAAAAAGGTACCGGAGGTGCTCGTGCAGGTAGTATTAAGAACCCTGAGTTCAGAGGAGGAGGTCGTATTTTTGGTCCCGTACCGAGAGATTACAGCTTCAAACTGAACAAGAAATTGAAAAAATTGGCTCGTAAATCAGCTTTGGCTGTAAAAGCAAGTGCAAATGCTGTAAAAGTCGTTGAAGACTTCACCTTCGAAGCTCCGAAGACCAAACAAATGGTTGCTTTGATGAACAACCTGCAGGTAAACAACGGTCGTCTGTTGTTGGTATTGGGTAACGGTGTGAACGAAAATGTACTTCTGTCTGCCCGTAACTTGCAGAATGTGGAAGTGATGAGAGTTAGCGACATCGCAACTTACAACGTAATGAAGGCTAAAAACCTTGTTTTAGTTGAAAGTTCTGTAGAGGGCCTTAACGAAATGTTCAATCTTAACTAAACCAAGAAGAGATGGAAATTATTATTAAGCCCGTTTTAACGGAAAAGATGACAGCTCTCACCGATAAACAGCGTAAAGTAGCTTTTATCGTAGCAAAAGAGGCAAATAAGATTGAGATAAAGAAAGCAGTTGAAGCCATGTATGGAGTGAACGTATTGGCTGTAAATACCCAGCGTTATCAGGGGACGGCTAAATCCCGTTATACCAAGGCCGGTGTAATCAGCGGACGTACCAACTCGTTCAAGAAAGCAATTGTGACTTTAGCAGAAGGTGATAGTATTGATTTTTTTAGCAATATTTAAATAAGATGGCTGTAAGAAAATTAAATCCTGTAACGCCTGGACAAAGAGGAAAGGTAGTGAATACTTTCGAACAGGTGACTACAGATAGACCTGAGAAATCATTGTTGAGACCCTACAGCAAAACCGGAGGTCGTAATAACACCGGTAAGATGACAATGAGATATATAGGTGGTGGTCATAAACGCAAATACAGAGTAATCGACTTCAAACGCGAGAAGGAAAATATACCTGCTAAAGTAGCAAGTATCGAATACGATCCGAACCGCACGGCCCGTATTGCCCTGTTAGTGTATGCAGATGGTGAAAAACGTTATATCGTTGCCCCGATCGGTTTGACTGTCGGTCAGACCATCGAGAGCGGTAAAGGAGTCGCTCCTGAAATCGGGAATACGCTGTATTTGTCTGAAATCCCATTGGGTACAATCATACATAACATTGAGTTACGTCCGGGACAAGGAGCTGTAATGGCCCGTAGCGCCGGTTCTTATGCTCAGTTAGTTGCAAGAGAAGGAAAATATGCTTCTATCAAATTGCCTTCAGGTGAGATCCGTATGGTGCTGGTTACCTGTAAAGCAACCGTAGGTACTGTATCTAATCCTGACCATTCTCTGGAACGTTCCGGTAAAGCAGGGCGTACCCGCTGGTTAGGCCGTCGTCCTCGTGTCCGTGGTGTTGTCATGAACCCGGTTGATCACCCGATGGGTGGTGGTGAAGGCCGTGCTTCCGGAGGTCTGCCCCGTTCAAGAAAAGGTTTGTTGGCTAAGGGCTTGAAGACCAGAGCACCGAAGAAGGCTTCTTCGAAGTATATTATTGAAAGAAGGAAAAAATAACTGATTAAAACTTGATGTTATGAGTCGTTCGTTAAAAAAAGGCCCTTTTATTGATGTAAAGCTGGAAAAGAGAATCCTGGCAATGAATGAGACCAACAAGAAATCGGTTGTTAAGACCTGGGCTCGTTACTCCATGATTTCTCCGGATTTCGTAGGGCATACAGTAGCTGTACACAACGGTAATAAATTTATCCCGGTATATGTGACCGAAAATATGGTTGGTCATAAATTGGGTGAATTTGCACCGACACGTACATTTAGAGGTCACGCTGACAAGAAGAAAAAATAATAGCGTGATGATGTTGAACAAATGAAGATTGTATAAAATGGGTGCAAGAAAAAGAATAAAAGCAAATCAGATGAAGGAAGCCAGAAAAACAAAGGCTTTCGCTGTGCTGCATGATTGTCCTTCATCACCTCAGAAAATGAGATTGGTGGCAGACCTTGTACGGGGTATGGACGTACAGAGGGCTTTGGATACACTGAAATTTTGTCCGAAAGAAGCTGCTCGTAAAGTGGAGAAACTCTTACTTTCAGCTATTGCAAACTGGAGCGTGAAAAACGAAGGCCAGCGCGTAGACGACGCTGCTTTGTATATCAAAGAAATCTTTGTGGATGGTGCGGGTATTCTGAAAAGACTGCGTCCGGCTCCACAGGGACGGGCTCACAGAATCCGTAAAAGATCCAATCACGTGACTATCGTGTTGGGAAGTAAAACCGCCGTTGTTGAAAACACTGTAAAAGAGTAAAGCATGGGACAAAAATGTAATCCAATAAGCAATAGATTAGGTATCATCCGTGGATGGGATTCTAATTGGTTCGGCGGCAAGAATTACGGTGACAAACTGGTAGAAGATTACAAAATCCGTAAATACCTGAATGCCCGTCTTGCAAAAGCCGGAATCGCAAAAATCGTTATCGAGCGTACGCTGAAGCTCATCACTATCACGATCAATACCGCCCGTCCGGGAATTATTATCGGTAAAGGCGGTCAGGAAGTGGATAAACTGA
This sequence comes from Odoribacter splanchnicus DSM 20712, assembly GCF_000190535.1. Classification (GTDB taxonomy): domain Bacteria; phylum Bacteroidota; class Bacteroidia; order Bacteroidales; family Marinifilaceae; genus Odoribacter; species Odoribacter splanchnicus. Next base: position 2,779,672 of record NC_015160.1, on the reverse strand, counting down.
AAGAAGAGCTGAAGAAAATTACCGATAAAGAGGTTCAGATCAATATCTTCGAGATCAAACGTCCGGAATTGGATGCTGTGATCGTTGGAAATAACATAGCTCGTCAGTTGGAAGGCCGTGTAGCATACCGCCGGGCTATCAAAATGGCAATCGCTTCAACCATGAGAATGGGTGCCGAGGGAATCAAGATCCTGATTTCAGGACGTCTGAACGGTGCTGAAATGGCACGTGCCGAGATGTTCAAAGAAGGAAGGACTCCGCTGCACACTTTCCGTGCTGACATCGATTTTGCACAGGCAGAGGCCCTGACCACTTATGGTCTGTTAGGTATCAAGGTATGGATCTGTAAAGGTGAAGTTTATGGAAAACGTGAACTCGTTCCGAACTCACTGCTCCAGACCCGTGACAACAGCCGTCCTGCATCAGCTGGTAAAGCTGACGGGAAAAAAGGCGGTTTCAGAAAGAAGAAAAAGTAAGTAGTCTTTTAATTTAATAAACGAAGAGCTATGTTACAGCCGAAAAGGACTAAATTTAGAAGAAGCCAGAAAGGTAGGATGAAGGGGAATGCCCAGAGAGGTAATCAACTTGCATTCGGATCTTTCGGTATTAAGGCGTTAGAAGAAAAATGGATCGAAGGACGCCAGATAGAAGCTGCCCGTGTTGCAGTAACCCGTTACATGCAACGTCAGGGACAGATTTGGATTCGTATATTCCCCGATAAACCGATTACCAAAAAACCTGCCGAGGTACGTATGGGTAAAGGTAAAGGTAACCCAGAGGGATTCGTAGCACCTGTAACTCCGGGAAGAATTATTTTCGAGGCTGACGGTGTTCCGTATGCAGTGGCAAAAGAGGCTTTACGTCTTGCAGCACAGAAATTACCTATTACGACAAAGTTTGTGGTTAGACGTGATTATACAGAAGAATAGTCTTCCGGCTATTAAGTTTAAAAATTAATTTGTCAGAGAGATGAAAAATTCAGAAATTATTGAAATGACCACAGCTGAACTTATTGAACGGGTAGAGACTGAAAAAGCAGCCCTCAATAAGATGACGATGAATCATACCATTACGCCGATGGAAAACCCGATGCAGATTCGTGCTGCCCGTAAAACCATCGCTCGTATGATGACAGAAATACGTAAGAGAGAATTAACTGAAAAGAAGTAAAGCAATGGAAGGAAGAAATCTTAGAAAAGAACGTATCGGTCTGGTACTGAGCAATAAGATGGATAAAACTATCACCGTTGCTGTACATTTTAAGGAGAAACACCCGATTTACGGTAAGTTCATTAAAAAGACCAAAAAGTTCACCGCTCATGATGAAAAGAATGAGTGTAATATCGGTGATACCGTGAGAATTATGGAAACCCGTCCTTTAAGTAAAATGAAGAGATGGAGATTAGTTGAAATCATTGAAAGAGCGAAGTAATCATGATACAACAGGAAACCAGATTAACAGTAGCAGACAACAGCGGTGCTAAAGAAGTGCTTTGTATCCGTGTTCTTGGAGGTTCCAAGAAAAGATATGCACGCGTAGGCGATAAAATCGTTGTTGCTGTAAAAAGTGCCCTGCCTAGCGGTGAAATTAAAAAGGGTACTGTCAGCAAAGCTGTGGTTGTACGCGTAACCAAGGAATACAGACGTCCCGATGGTTCTTATATCCGTTTTGACGACAATGCCTGTGTATTGTTGAACAATGCCGGTGAAATGAGAGGAACCCGTATCTTCGGACCTGTAGCCCGTGAAGTTCGTGAAGGTTATACGAAAATCGTTTCGTTAGCCCCCGAAGTACTTTAATGTCAAATGTCGAATGTCAGAAAGTCGAATGTTCGGGAATGAGAATTTTTAAACTCTTGACTTTTGGACTTTCGACAATTAAAAAAGTAAAGAGATGAATAGAAAATTTCATATTAAAAAAGGCGATTTAGTACAGGTGAACGCTGGGGAAGATAAAGGCAAACAGGGAAAGGTACTGGAAGTTTTTCCGGATAAGGAAAGAGCGATCGTTGAGGGAATCAACATGATCAGCAAACATACCAAACCGAATGCTAAATATCCGCAGGGTGGTATCATCAAGCAAGAAGCTCCGATCCACATCTCTAACCTGAACGTGATCGATCCGTCTACCAACAAACCGACCCGTATCGGCCGTAAAAAGGACGAAAAAGGTAACTTGGTGAGATATGCTAAAAAATCAGGAGAAATCCTGAAATAAGACCTGATTTACGATTCCGGATTTACGATTATAGTGAAAAAACACTCTGATCGTAAATCAATATCGTAAAGCAAGAATAAAAATGGGATTTACGAAGTGATATAATCCAAAATATTTTATACCTTTGCCGCCTGAAAATCTGATTTTTCGGTCGACTATTGTGTGTAAAATCGTCAATCGTGAATCAAAATTATAATTAAATAGATGAAATACGTACCAAATCTTAAAACAAAGTATAACGAAGAGATTGTACCGACTTTAATGAAAGAATTCGGATACAAGTCAGTTATGCAGGCTCCCCGGCTGGAGAAGATAGTAATCAATCAGGGAGTGGGTTCAGCTATTCAGGATAAGAAGATCCTGGAATTTTCATTGAATGAGATTACTGCGATAACAGGTCAGAAAGCTGTTGTAGGTAAATCGACAAAAGACGTATCTAACTTCAAATTGCGTAAAGGCATGCCGATCGGTGTGAAAGTGACTTTACGGAAAGAACGTATGTACGAATTTCTGGAAAGATTGATCTGTAGTGCCCTGCCGCGTATCCGCGACTTCAAGGGGATCAACAGTAAGCTGGACGGAAAAGGCAACTATACATTAGGTCTTGAAGAGCAGATCATATTCCCTGAAATTGTGATGGATTCCGTTCACAAAATCATGGGTATGAACATTACATTTGTGACTTCGGCTAATACCGACGAAGAAGGTTTTGCTCTGCTCAGAGAGTTTGGATTACCGTTTAAAAAGAACTAAAAACAAGCGAAATGGCAAAAGAATCAATGAAAGCCCGTGAGGTGAAGCGTGCAAAATTGGTAGAAAAGTACGCTGCGAAACGAGCAAAATTAAAAGAGGAAGGTGACTATGCTGCACTGAGTCTCCTGCCTAGAAACTCGAATCCGATCCGTTTGCACAACCGTTGCAAACTGACTGGACGTCCCAGAGGTTATATGAGACAATTTGGTATCAGCCGTATCCAATTCCGTGAAATGGCTTCACAAGGGTTGATACCGGGAGTTAAAAAGGCTAGTTGGTAATATTAAAAAAAACGAAAAGAGATGACAGATCCAATAGCAGATTTCCTTACCCGCATTCGGAATGCGGTAAGTGTTGGTCATAAAGTGGTTGAAATCCCGGGTTCTAAAATTAAACTCGAAATGACCAAAATCCTGAAAGAAAAAGGATATATCCTGAATTATAAGTTCGAACAGGAAGGTGCAAGAAGCAATATCAAAATTGCATTGAAATATCATCCCGAGACGAAAGTATCGGCCATCAAATCGCTGGTACGTGTGTCAAAACCGGGTTTACGTCGGTACACTAATGTGGAAGAAATGCCACGTGTATTGAACGGACTGGGTATTGCCATTTTGTCTACCTCAATGGGATTGATGACTGACAAAGAAGCTCGCCAGCGGAATGTAGGCGGTGAAGTATTGTGTTATGTGTATTAATTTTAAAGTGAAGAAGAAATGTCACGTATAGGGAAATTACCGATTCATATACCACAAGGAGTTACTGTAGCAGTAAGTCCTGATAACACCGTCACAGTCAAAGGTCCGAAAGGACAACTTTCTCAGCAGGTAAGTGCTGATCTGACTGTTACCGTTGAAGAGAACGAAGTGCATGTAGCACGTCATACAGAAGATAAAGAACACAAAGCACAGCATGGTCTGTACCGTGCATTGCTTCATAATATGGTTGTAGGTGTTTCTGAAGGTTATACCATCAAACAAGAATTAGTAGGTGTTGGTTTCCGTGCTAACGCTGAGGGTCAGGTTCTCGAACTGGGACTGGGATATTCTCACTCTATCTTCTTGCAATTACCGGCAGAGGTGAAAGTTACAGCCGTAACTGAAAAACGTGCTAACCCGATTATTACGCTCGAAAGCTGTGACAAACAGTTGATCGGTCAGGTAGCTGCTAAAATCCGTTCTTTCCGTAAACCTGAGCCTTACAAGGGTAAAGGTATTCGCTTCGTTGGTGAAGTGGTTCGCCGGAAAGCAGGTAAGTCAGCTAAAGTTTAATTACTAAAGGAAGTAAAAAGTTATGGCTTTAACGAAAGAAGAAAGAAGATTAAGAATAAAACGGAGAATTCGGAAGATTGTCTCCGGGACAGCTGAACGTCCACGTATGAGCGTTTATCGTTCAAATGCGCAGATATCTGTACAGCTGATCGACGATAAAGCAGGTAAGACTTTATTATCTGTTTCATCTTTGTGCAAGGAAATTGCTGAGAAGAAAGGCAACAAGACCGAACAGGCTGCTTTCGTAGGGGCTGCTGTAGCAGAAAAAGCTAAAGCTGCCGGTATCGAAGCTGTTGTTTTCGACAGAAACGGTTATTTGTATCACGGTAGAGTAAAAGCATTAGCTGATGCTGCCCGTAACGGAGGTCTTAATTTTTAATAAGTTAGCGGAATGGAACAAAAAGTAAATAATACTGACTTGGAATTAAAGGACAGATTGGTAGCTATCAATCGTGTGACCAAAGTTACAAAAGGAGGTCGTACATTCAGTTTCGCAGCTATCGTTGTGGTAGGTGACGAAAACGGAATCGTAGGCTGGGGATTAGGAAAAGCAAACGAGGTGACTACAGCTATTTCTAAAGGAATCGAAGCTGCTAAAAAGAACCTGATCAAAGTACCTGTATTGAAAGGAACTATTCCTCATGAGCAGGTAGCTCGTTTCAGCGGTTCTGAGGTTTATATGCAACCCGCTTCTTCCGGTACCGGGCTGGTAGCCGGAGGTGCTATGCGTGCTGTTTTGGAAAGTGCCGGTATTCACGACGTATTGGCTAAAAGTAAAGGTTCGTCCAACCCTCACAATTTGGTAAAAGCTACGATAGCTGCATTGAAAGAAATGCGTGATGCCCGTACGATTGCCGCTCAGAGAGGCATTAGTCTGGATAAAGTGTTTAACGGTTAATATTTGAGGATCATGGCAAAGATTAAAATCACACTTGTAAAAAGTAAAATCGGTAGCGATAAAACTCAGGTAGGCACTATTCAGGCTTTGGGATTGAAGAAAACCAACAGCAGTGTTGAGAAAGAAGCTACTCCGCAGATCCTGGGAATGGTGGCAAAAATCAGCCATCTGGTTCGTGTGGAAGAAGTAAAATAAGTATAAACATTTTAAGAACGAAATAAAATGGATTTAAGTAGCTTAAAACCGGCCTGCGGATCAACTCATCACGAAAAAAGAATTGGTCGCGGACAAGGTTCCGGAAAAGGAGGTACTTCTACAAGAGGACATAAAGGAGCTAAATCAAGATCGGGTTACCATACGAAGATTGGTTTTGAAGGTGGTCAGATGCCTCTGCAGAGACGTGTACCGAAATTCGGCTTTAAGAATATCAATCGTGTAGCCTATAAAGCTATCAATGTAAGCATGTTGCAGGCTTTAGCTGAAAGAGATAATCTGGAGAAAATCGATCGGGATATTCTGATTGCAGCCGGATTGCTCAATAAGAATGAATTGTTGAAAGTTTTGGGTGACGGCTCAATCAGTGCTAAACTCGAAATTACAGCAAATGCATTCTCTAAGTCAGCGATTGCTGCGATCGAGGCTGCCGGTGGCTCTGTAGTCGTTTTGTAAAACAAAACGAGTTTATAAAGTTCATAAAGTTCATAAGTTCATAAGGTAATTTTAACTTTGTAACTTTTAAACTTTATAAACTTTATAAACTTATAAATAAAAGAACTTATGAAGTTATTTGATACATTAAAGAACATTTGGAAAATTGAGGAATTGAAAACCCGGATTCTGACAACACTCGGGTTGATTCTCGTTTACAGACTTGGAACAGAGGTGGTACTACCGGGTATCGACCCTGCCGGATTAGCCGCTTTAAAACAGCAGACTTCGAGTGGTGTGCTGGGATTGCTGGATATGTTTTCGGGAGGTGCATTTTCGAATGCTTCGATCTTTGCCTTGGGAATTATGCCCTATATCTCTGCTTCTATCGTAGTTCAGTTACTGGGAATTGCGGTTCCTTATTTTCAGCGTATGCAGCGTGAAGGGGAAAGTGGACGGCGTAAAATCAACCAGATTACCCGTTATCTGACCATTATCATTCTGATATTACAAGGTTCTGCGTATCTTACCAACTTGCATGCACAGATTCAGCCCGAATTCTTTCTGATAAAAGGGGCTTTCTTTACAATCTATTCCGTAATTATCCTGGCTGCGGGCTCTATGTTCGTTTTGTGGTTGGGTGAAAAAATTACAGATAAAGGTATTGGAAACGGTGTTTCTATCATTATCATGATTGGTATTATCGCCCGTCTGCCGTTTGCATTCTTTGCCGAACTGACTTCGCGTGTTAGTCAGCAAGGTGGCGGATTGGTGGCATTCCTGATCGAGATTATTCTGCTGTTTTTCGTATTCTGCGGTACGATCCTGCTGGTACAAGGAACCCGTAAGGTGCCTGTACAGTATGCAAAACGTATTGTCGGAAACAAACAATATGGTGGAGTACGTCAGTATATCCCTCTGAAGATTAATGCTGCAGGGGTTATGCCGATCATTTTTGCTCAGGCAATTATGTTGTTACCGATTTCTTTTGTGAATTATGCAGCTTCTGAATCGTTATCCGGTTTTGCAACTGCTTTTTCTAATTTCACCGGTTTTTGGTATAACTTCACTTTCTTTATCCTGATTGTGGCATTTACGTATTTTTATACGGCGATTACGGTTAATCCGATGCAGATGTCCGAGGATATGAAGAAGAACGGTGGATTTATTCCCGGTGTGAAACCCGGACGGAAAACAATGGAGTTCCTGGATACCATTATGTCACGGATTACTTTACCGGGATCTATATTCCTGGGAATAGTTGCCATATTACCGGCTTTTGCAACCATTGCCGGAGTGAACCAACAGTTTGCTCAGTTCTATGGCGGTACTTCCCTGTTGATTTTGGTCGGAGTTGTTTTGGATACTCTACAACAGATCGAGTCGCATTTGTTGATGCGTCATTACGACGGATTGATGAAAACAGGACGAATTAAAGGGAAGACTCCCGGTGGACCGGCTGCCTATTAATAGTGAATGAGTTGCTAAGTTACTGAGTTCAGAAAAACTTAGTAACTTTGTGACTCAGCAACTTAGAAACTTGAAATATTTTTTGTAATTTTGCGGCATGATTTTTGTAAAAACCGGAGAAGAGATTGAACTGTTAAGAGAAAGCAACCGATTGGTAGGGATGACTCTGGGCGAGATGGCAAAGCATATTCGTCCGGGGATTTCTACATTAGAGCTCGATCGTATTGCAGAGGAGTTTATTCGTGACCACGGTGCAGAGCCCGGATTTTTGGGTTACGGTGGTTTTCCGAATACGCTTTGTATTTCTGTAAATGACGTTGTCGTGCACGGTATTCCCTCTGAAAAATGTGTTTTACAAGAGGGGGATATTGTTTCCATCGATTGTGGCACTTTGAAGAACGGTTTTTACGGTGATAGTGCCTATACCTTCGAGGTTGGGGAAGTGGATGAAGAAATCCGGAAGTTATTGCGGGTGACGAAAGAAAGCCTTTATAAAGGAATCGGAAAAGCTGTTGCGGGTATGCGGATCGGAGATATAGGACATGCAGTGCAATCCCATTGTGAGGCCGAAGGTTATTCGGTGGTGAGGGAGATGGTAGGACACGGAGTAGGACACGATTTACACGAAGAGCCTCAGGTGCCTAATTATGGCCGTCAGGGGCAGGGGGTAAAACTGAAAGAAGGGATGGTGATCGCTATCGAACCGATGATCAATTTGGGTAAAAGGCATATTTATCAGGAAGCCGACGGATGGACGATCCGGACAAGGGACAAAAAGCCGGCAGCTCATTTCGAGCATACCGTAGCCGTAGGGAAGAATGGTGCGGATATTTTGTCTACGTTCGAATATGTCGAGCAAGTATTGCATAAATCGTAAATCATAAATCATAAATTAATTGTTTATGGCAAAACAGCCGTCAATAGAGCAGGATGGAGTAATAACAGAAGCATTGTCGAATGCCATGTTTCGGGTAGAATTGGAAAATGGACATGTGATTACAGCCCATATTTCCGGCAAGATGCGTATGCATTACATTAAGATACTTCCTGGCGACCGGGTACGTGTGGATATGTCCCCTTACGACCTGACAAAAGGTAGAATTACATTTAGATACAAAAACTAAAATTTAATTTTTGATTTACGGTTTTTGATTTCGGATTTAGCTGTATGGCTTTTGATTGAAAATCGTAATGCGTAGATCATGAATCATAATAATTCAAATTAAAGGACCATGAAGGTAAGAGCGTCAATCAAGAAACGTAATGACGATTGCAAGATTGTAAGAAGAAAAGGCGTTTTGTACGTCATTAACAAAAAGAACCCTAAGTTTAAAATGCGTCAGGGTTAATCATTAATCTAGTTAAATTAAAAAAGATTTATGGCAAGAATCGTAGGTGTAGATTTACCCTCAAACAAAAGAGGAGAAATAGCCTTGACCTATATCTATGGTATAGGTAGAAGTAGTGCACGTGCTATCCTGAGTGAAGCCGGCATCGATTATGACCTGAAGGTGAAAGACTGGAACGACGACCAGCTCGGGGCTGTACGAAAAATCATTGGAACAGAGTACAAAGTCGAAGGTGAGTTGAGATCAAGCGTTCAGATGAACATCAAACGACTGATGGATATCGGTTGTTACCGGGGTATCCGTCACCGTTTAGGACTGCCCGTAAGAGGACAGAGCACGAAGAACAATGCCCGTACACGTAAGGGTAAGAAGAAAACTGTTGCTAACAAGAAAAAAGCAACTAAATAATTGAGTTGAATTATGGCAAAGAAGTCTACATCAAGTAACAAGAAGCGGCTGGTTAAAGTAGAAGCCGTGGGACAAGCACACGTTCATTCCTCATTTAACAACATCATCATTTCTTTGACCAATTCTACTGGTCAGGTGATTTCATGGTCTTCCGCCGGAAAGATGGGTTTCAGAGGATCTAAAAAGAACACTCCGTATGCAGCTCAGATGGCAGCTGCCGATTGCGCTAAGGTCGCATTCGATCTGGGGATGCGTAAAGCTAAAGTATATGTTTCCGGTCCGGGTAATGGCCGTGAATCAGCCATTCGTTCTATTCACGCCAGTGGTATCGAAGTAGCTGAAATCATCGATGTTACCCCGCTTCCACACAATGGTTGCCGGCCTCCGAAACGCAGAAGAGTGTAATAAAGCTAAAAGCTAAAAGCGAAATGCTAAAAGCAAGAAAAGGCCGAAAGCCTGTAGCTTATAGCTTGTAGCCTATAGCTTATGAATGTTGTGTAAATTTAAAGAATAGAAACAAATGGCTAGATATACAGGACCTAAGTCTAAAATAGCAAGAAAGTTCGGTGAGCCTATTTACGGACCGGATAAGGCACTGGAACGGAGAAATTATCCGTCAGGACAGCACGGTTTGGCTCGTCGCAGAAGAAAAATCTCTGAATATGGTGTTCAGTTGAAAGAAAAACAAAAAGCAAAATATACCTATGGTTTACTGGAAAAACAATTCCGTATCCTGTTTGAAAAAGCAGAACGTGCAGGAGGTGTTACCGGTGAAGTATTGTTGCAGATGCTCGAATGTCGTCTGGACAATGTCGTATACCGTTTAGGTATTGCTCCTACCCGTGCTGCAGCACGGCAATTGGTTTCTCATCGTCATATCACGGTGAACGGTGGTGTTTGTAACATTCCCTCAGCAGCTGTTAAAGCTGGGGATGTCGTTGCAGTACGTGAGAAATCCAAAGCTCTTGAAGTGGTAGCAGATAGCCTGCGTAGTAACCGTGTCAGCAAATATTCCTGGTTGGAATGGGACGGAGCTTCTATGAGTGGCAAACTGTTGAACGTGCCGGAAAGAAGCGATATTCCGGAAAACATTAAAGAGCAGTTAATCGTAGAATTGTATTCTAAGTAAAAAAAATTAAAGATATTTATGGCAATATTAGCTTTCCAGAAACCGGACAAAGTAATCATGCTCGAATCGACAGACAAATTCGGAAAATTCGAATTTCGTCCGTTAGAGCCAGGTTACGGAATCACAATTGGTAATCCGTTACGCAGAATCCTACTGTCTTCATTGGAAGGCTTCGCGATTACCGGAATCAAAATACATGGTGTAGAACATGAGTTTGCCACCATCCCCGGGGTGATCGAGGATGTTACCGAGATTATCCTGAATCTGAAGCAGGTTCGGTTCAAGAGAAAAGTGGAAGATGTAGAGGATGAGAAGCTGACGGTTCTGATCAACGGTCAGGAAGCTTTTAAGGCAGGGGATATCAACAAATTCCTCACAGGATTCGAGGTGCTCAATACTGAACTCGTCATCTGCCATATGGACCCTTCTGTTAATTTCCAGATGGAAATTACGATCCAGAAAGGGCGCGGTTATGTTCCTAGTACAGAAAATATGCCGGCAGAGGCCGAAGCGGGATTTATCCCTATTGATGCCATTTATACTCCGATCCGGAATGTAAAATATGAAATTGAGAACTATCGTGTAGAAGGTAAAACCGACTATGAAAAGTTGTTGTTTGAAATTGAAACCGATGGCTCTATCGCTCCTACCGATGCTTTGAAAGAGGCTGCGAAAATTCTGATTCATCACTTTATGTTGTTCTCGGATGAAAAGATTTCTTTGGAATCTGAAGACAAGTACGGTAATGAGGAATTCGACGAAGAAGTGCTTCATATGCGTCAGCTGTTGAAGACTAAATTAGTCGATATGGACTTGTCAGTGCGTGCATTGAACTGCCTGAAAGCTGCCGAAGTAGAAACACTCGGGGAATTGTGCCGCTTCAATAAGAACGACCTGTTGAAATTCCGCAACTTCGGTAAGAAGTCGCTGACCGAACTGGAAGCTCTGTTGGAAAATAACAACCTCGAATTCGGTATGGATGTTACAAAGTATAAATTAGATAAGGAATAACATCATGAACCATAAGAAGAAATTTAATCATCTGAGCCGGACCAGTGCACATCGGAAAGCCATGTTGTCCAATATGGCCGCTTCTTTGATTCTCAACAAGAGAATCAGCACGACAGTGCCTAAGGCTAAAGCGCTCAAAATATATGTTGAGCCTCTGATCACTAAAAGTAAAAACGATAACACCAATTCTCGCCGTGTTGTATTTAGTTACCTCGGACAGAAAGAAGCCGTTACCGAATTGTTTAGCGAAGTTGCTCCGAAAATCGTGAACCGTCCGGGAGGTTATACCCGTATTCTGCGTACCGGTAATCGTATCGGTGATAACGCTGAGACTTGTATTATCGAATTGGTAGACTTCAATGCCACTTATACTGAAGTTAAACAGGAAGTGAAGAAAACAACTACCCGTCGTCGTCGTTCTTCAGGCGCTAAGAAAGCTGAAGCTACCGGGGCTGCAGTAGTTGAAGAAGCTCCGAAAGCAGAAACTCCTGCAGAGGAAGCTCCTAAGGCTGAATAATTCTTTTACAGGAATTCAGATAGAAGGCGGATCCTGAAGATCCGCCTTTCTTTTTAAATACAAAGCCATGAAAATCTTTTCTCTTTTTTTCTTGCTTTTATTTTTTTTCGCTTGTACGCAGCAGCAAAACGACAGCGAAGTGGTTTTAGCTGCAAGTCCGGAACAAACGCTGGATTTGGAAGGTGAAATATTACCTATACAGGAATTGATACCGATGAGTATCTGCCGTCTCGATACTTTTTTGGTGATTCTGAATATGGAGGAAGAGAAAATAGTGAGGGTGTATCATGCGGATACCTACCGGTTTTTAGGGGCCTTTCTGGAAAAGGGAAGAGGGAGCGATGAAGTGATTACCTGCCGTAAAATATGGGCGGCTCCCTGGAAAGGTAAAATGAGATTATGGCTACAGGCTCCGTTGAATTTTGTCGGAGTCGTCGATTTGGAAAGTTCATTAAAAACAGGTAAACCTTGTTGGAAACAACAGTATAAATTGGGGAGGTACGTAAAAAGTGATCATTTATACCGTTCAGTTTTTCCTTTGAATGATTCTGTTTTCTGGATATCGTGTGCCGAAGAACCTTCGTGGCTTTACCCGGAAGGGACATTGAAAAAAAATCCGGATGGTAGTTATACCGTTATTTCTGAAAAAGGGGTACAGAGTTTTCCTCCGAAAAACTTGTATTGGCTGGAATTCAATTACGCTTCTTCTCAGGCACAAGATACTGTTTGGTATACGTCTTATACCGATTTACAGTATTTCGACCGGATTTTTTCAACCGAAGAGGCGATGTCACCGGATCAGCATAAGATTGTCGTGGCTTTTCAGCTGATGAATCAGATGTTGTTCTTTGACCGGAAGAAGCTTACTTCAAAGTGGCTGACTACTTCGACTGAATTACCTTTGCCCCACACAACCGATGGACAACATTATTCCGGGGTTTGCTGTACCGATAAGACAGTACTTGCATTTCGGGCTTTTCCTTTGCATCCGGATGGCAGAAAAAGAGAACGTAACATCTCCGTCTTTGACTGGAACGGCAAATTCAAATATCTACTGAATATCGAACACCCCCTGAAAGCTCCTTTTTTCGATGCAGAAAAGGGATTTCTTTATGCTACGGACGATGAAGACCGTATCCGGAAGTATGCTGTCGGGGAATTTCTTTAATCACATCGGAAATTATATATTTGCTCATTATAATTAAAACCGGATTTATGAAGATTTTCTACCTGCTTTTTCTAGTTTTTCTTTTTATGAGTTGTGCAGAACGGGGTAATGAAGAGAAGAAAGTAATGATTTTAGGGGTAACACCTGAACAAATAGTCGAGTTGAAAGGAGAGGAATTACCTATACAGGAATTGATCCCGACGAGTATCTGCCGTCTCGATTCTTTTCTGGTGATACTGAATATGGAGGAAGAGAAAATAGTGAGGGTATATCAGGCGGATACCTATCGGTTTTTAGGAGCCTTTTTGGAAAAAGGACGGGGAGATGATGAAGTGATCAGCTGCCAGGAAATATGGGCAGCTCCCTGGAAGGGAAAAATGAGGCTGTGGTTGAAAGCTCCCCAAAATTTCATAGGAGTCGTCGATTTGGAAAGTTCTTTAACAGCAGGTAAACCTTGTTGGGAAAAGCAATATAAATTTATGGATCGGGGTATGGCCGATTTCTTATACCGCCCGGTTTTTGTCTTGAACGATTCGGTGTTTTGGATTTCCCGTGCCGAAAGGCCTTATGATATTATACCGAATCAGAATATTAGAAAAAATGCTGATGGTAGTATACGGATTCTGTCTATGCAGGGAACGACGCATGTAGGAGGTAAGAATTTGTATTGGTTGAGCTATAATTATGCTTCCGCTACCGTTTTAGATAGCGTATGGTATACCGATTATGACGACATCCGGGATTTTGATCAGCTTTTTCTCGGGGATGAAGCGATGTCGCCCGATCGCCGGAGAATAGCGGTGGCCTTTCGTAATATGAATCAGATAATACTATACGATTCAAAAATGCAAAACTTCCGTTGGCTGACAACGGGTAACGAATTGCCGTTATTGAATTCTTCCGAGTCATTCGGGGAAAATTATTCTGGAGTCGATTGTACCGATAAAACGGTTTTTGCCTACAGAGCTTTTCCCGAGGATCCGCGGCGTCCGGGCAAACTTGGCTTTTCGGTGGAGGTATTCGATTGGGAAGGGACTTTTAAATTTCAACTCAAACTTTCCCATCCCCTTAAATATCCTTTTTTGGATGCAGAGAAAGGTTTTTTATACGCTACGGATGAAGAAGACTGCATCCGGAAGTATGATGTCAGGGATTTTCTATAGTGGCCGATGCCCGGTTATTTTTGCAGGTCGAATCCGAGCATCATGCCGTCGTATTGTTGGGCTACTTTGTTGACAGCCGATAAAGTACTGCTCTTTGAATAACCCGACAGTAAAGTGACCAGTTTTAGTAATCGGTCGGCATTGAAGAGGAAAGTCGTGCCGTCTTTCTTTCCCGATAGTTGTACTTCGGTGTTTAATAAACCGAAATAACTTAACGTCAAAATTTGATTAGAGCTATCATAAGCATAGGTACCTTTCAATTCCTTTTTCCCTATTTGGCAGGTAAAGGTGGAATCATGGTTGAAAGTGTATGAGAAATTGCCGGTTCTGATTCCTGCTTTTTCATAAGCTTTTTCGAGTTTGCCTTCCATTGTTTCACCCAGGGCTATACCTCCTGCCTTTTGGAGTAATTCCTCACTTTTAAATTGGCAGGCTGCTCCTTTGTATTGCCAGGTCCCCTGCAAGTCTTCGAATTTGAGTGCTGTCGCTTCCTTTACGGCATCGATGACTTTTTGTGCTGTTTCTGATTTTAGGATGTCTTTCAGGCTCTGTGCTTCTGTTTTTTCCGGGAGGATGAAAAGTAAAGCCGAGACTATAAATAAGGTAACCGGGATCTTTTTCATATCTTTTAGATTATTTTTTGCAAAGATATAAGCTTCCTTCTTTATTTGATAAAATAACCGACAATTTACCGGATTTTATAGACTGAAATAATCATACAATAGATACAGTTTATGTTTTATGTAAATTTTATAAATGAAAGTTAATTCTTCATTTTTAATTCTTCATTCTTCATTCTTTTGTCGTAACTTGTGTCAGCAAAATAAAATGTATAATTTAAAATTACGACAAAACGATGACACATATTGTAGATATTACAGGTCGCGAAATATTGGATTCCCGCGGGAATCCGACAGTAGAAGTAGATGTAACTCTGGAAAACGGAGTGATGGGGCGTGCAGCTGTTCCTTCGGGAGCGTCGACAGGCGAACATGAAGCTTTGGAATTGCGCGATGGGGATAAATCCCGTTATCAGGGGAAGGGTGTATTGAATGCTGTCAATAATGTCAATACAGTGATTGCCGATGCTTTGCTGGGATTCGATGTTACCGACCAGGCAGCAATCGACCGGTTGTTGATCGATCTGGACGGCACGAAGACAAAATCCAATTTAGGAGCCAATGCCATGTTGGGCGTATCTTTGGCTTGTGCAAAAGCTGCTGCCGGCGCTTTGGAAATTCCTTTATACCGCTATATCGGCGGATGCAATGCAAAAGTATTGCCTGTGCCGATGATGAATATTATCAACGGAGGTTCCCATTCCGATTCTCCTATTGCTTTTCAGGAATTTATGATTCGCCCGGTGGGAGCGAAAACCTTCCGGGAAGCTGTTCGGATGGGAGCAGAGATTTTCCATACCCTCAAAAAAGTATTGCATGATCGGGGATTGAGTACGGCTGTAGGAGATGAAGGTGGTTTCGCACCTACCTTGAAAGGTACGGAAGATGCCTTGGAATCTATTATCGAAGCTATTAAAAAAGCGGGTTACAAACCAGGCGAAGAGGTGATGATCGGACTTGACTGTGCTTCTTCGGAGTTCTATAAAAACGACATTTACGATTATTCCATTTTTGAAGGGCCGAATGGAGCGAAACGTACTTCTACCGAGCAGGTACTTTATCTGGAAGAGTTGATCGATAAATACCCGATCGATTCAATTGAAGACGGTATGGCTGAAAATGATTGGGATGGCTGGGAAATGCTGACTGCAAAAATCGGTGATCGTTGCCAGTTGGTTGGAGACGATCTGTTTGTGACTAATGTCGAATACCTCAAGAAAGGGATCGAATTAGGATGTGCCAATTCGATCTTAATTAAAGTGAACCAGATCGGAACGCTAACCGAAACACTGGATGCTATAGAAATGGCTCAGCGTGCAGGGTATACGACCGTGACGTCCCATCGTTCGGGTGAAACAGAAGATGCTACCATTGCAGATATTGCCGTCGCAACAAATTCCGGTCAGATTAAAACCGGTTCGATGAGCCGTTCCGACCGTATGGCGAAATACAATCAGCTTCTGCGTATTGAAGAAGAATTGGGTGAAGATGCTGTGTTTGCCGGAAAGAAGTTCAATCTTAAGAAATAATACGAACGAAATAACGTATCCGGTTTTTTTAGTTACAGAGGTTACAAAGGTGAAAAGGGGTTCGGAAGTTTATCCCTAAGCCTTGTAACCTCTTGTTAATTGTATATTGAAAACAAATGGCTGTCAAAACCATCTTTTCCGTTTGAAGAAAAATAGCATCAGGATAACGATAGCGATCATGATCCCCCACAGGATAAAATAGGCATAGCGGTATCTGAGGAAAGGGATATAGTCGAAATTCATTCCGTAAACTCCTACGATAAAGGTGAGGGGGATGAAAATAGCTGAAAAGATCGTCAGCACTTTCATGATGTCGTTGACGTTATTACTGATGGTAGCATTGTAGCTGTTTTGTTGGTCGGAAAGCATGGTGTAGTAGATTTCGATAGCTTCCAGGGCTTGGGTAACCAAACCTTCCAGATCGCGCAGATAGTTGTAAGTATGATCGTTGATCAAGTCGGAATCGCAGGTGACGAAACGGGTCATGAGCTCTTTTACAGGACGGACATTATTCCGGACATAAGATAATTCGGTCTTATAGTGGTAAATATTCTCGACAAGCTCCTTCCCTGATGTGAGCAATAATTTTTCCTGTTCCTCGATCACATTACCTAATTTTTCGATATTCAATATATAATTATCGACCAAGGTATCGATCATCGCATAGCAGAGATAATCGGAGGATAAACTTCTGATTTTTCCTTGTCCGGCATATATTCTTTTCGAGACATCTTCGAAATACTCGTTATCCGTTTCCTGAATGGAAATCAGGTAATTTTTCCCGACAATCAACGAGATCTGATCGATCTGAACCTTACGGAGTTCTCGGTTGAAATTCAGGGATTTCAGGATAACGAACAAATGCTTGTCGTCTTCGATAAATTTGGGACGTTCGTCCGTATTCAGGATGTCTTCCAGGATCAGGGCACTGATGTCGAATTTCTTTCCGAGTTTGCCGATCAGGTTGGTATCCTGTAAGCCGCGCACGGAAATCCAGACCACATGGTCGTCGGAAAGGTATTCGGAAATCTTATCCAAAGCTTTCACTTCCCCTTCTTTGACATATTCGGCATTGTATTGGGTTACCCGAATGCAGCTGTAATCCATCTTTTGCCGGCCGATAAAGATCAGTGAACCAGGAGCAGCTCCCTTGGATTTTTGTTTATCTTTTAAAAAACGAGCCATAAATCAACTAAATAGGTTAAAAGTTATAAGCTAAGCTGTATGGTAAAACAAAAATAAGCTTTTAGCTTATAGCTTATCGCTTTTTAACTTTCTATTTTCACCGGCATAGCCCCTGTTCCGGAGCCGGTGTTCAGGCTGACTTGTGGAAATGGGATTTCGATGTGCTGGGCGTCGAAAGCTTTTTTGATCCGGCGGCGGAATTCCCGGCTGGCTGCCCACTGCTGTCCTGATTTAGTCGTCAGTTTTACTTTCAGAATCACGGAACTGTCGCCGAAACTATCTACTCCCCATAAATCTACCCCCATAAGGATCGATTGCCAGGCAGCGTCTTTCATGAGTTCGTCACCCACTTGTTTCATTATTTCGTTGACATGGTCCGTGTCTTCTTTGTAAGCTACGCCGATATCGACTACTATTGCCGACCAGCCTTTGGTCATATTCGATAAGGAGTTGATTTTACCGTTTTGAAAAATGTGAACGACCCCCGAAGCGTCCCGTAAGGTCGTCGTTCGCATCTCTATTTTCTCTACGGTTCCTGTCGTACCGTTGATGATCGCCACGTCTCCTGTCCGGATTTGATCCTCCAATAGGATAAAGAATCCCGAGATAAAGTCCCGGACTAATTCCTGGGCACCGAAACCTACTGCCAAGCCGACGATTCCGGCACTGGCGAGGATCGGACCGATATTGATGTTGAACTTACTCAACATGATCAGCACGAATATGGTCCATAAGAATATTTTTCCAACCCCTAAGATAATGCCGGATAAGGTCTCTATTCTTTTGTTGCCTTCTGCGTCGTCGATACTTTCATTGAGGTGTACCCGTCGTTTGGCCGCTTTATTTAATTTTTTGACGATATAATTGAGTAGTCGTAATAAGCCGATAAAAATGAGAGTGAGGATGATCATAGAAGGTACTTGGGTGATTACCCAATTGGTAAACCGGTGAGTCAGGTCTTTCCAGAAGGTTTTGTCGGCCAGATTTTTAATACTGTAATCCCAAAAGATAGACAGGTCGGTTACTTTGGTTTGGGCGGGTATACTGTCGGGGGCGATCTCTCCGGTCGAGTCGATGGCTAGTGAAGGAGGGAGGAGTCGTTTGTTTATTTCGAAATTGGCATCTATTTCCGGGACATATAGGATGATTTCATCTACCGAAGGTAGAAACTGACTATGAGGATAAGCCGTTCTGATTGTTCCTACGGTGGAAGCCAGTCCGATTCCCGAGGCTGTCTGGAAACGTTTATCTTTTACGATGATTCGGGAAATACGCGAGCGTTCGTCGTTTTGCCGTTCGGTATTGACAATGAGGAGTAAACGGGAACTATCGCCATAGATATAGTAATAGTCGGCAGTCTCGTTGGATAGCTCGGTACGGGTTTTCAGTTTTTTGATCCGGTCTTCCGGTAGGGCTGCATACAGTTCTTTTATCGTCATACCCTTTCGGATGGCTCCGACCTGAGTAGACGTTATCCTGAATTCGGAGACAATGTTAGCCGGTGGTGTTTTTGTCGTACTTGGGGTGTGACAGGAGTATACCCCGAAAAGTAAACAGAAAAAGAGTAGTATTCTATTCATGCGTATCCATTTTTTTAGTCATACGTAAAGGAAGAAAAAAAAGAAGAAGGATTCTATTAAAAAAAATAAAAAATACGATAAAGTAATAATTTGTAATAAAAAATACATTTTAAGCGATAATTCCGCAAACGTGAGCGCTCTGTACAAAAAAATGTCGTTTTTGGGAAGATTGTTTAGAACGATTTCATTTTAAAGCGTTTCGAAAACTTGAAAATCGTTTGCAGAATCGTTGATTATCAGAGTTATTGCAAATCAGGAAAAAATGTTCGGATTAAACTTGTTTAAAAGGGAGGTTTCGCTACCTTTACCATGTTTTAAAACATAAAAATAGCATTCGGAGAATGTTATAAGATTGTTAAAATGAATAGTTAAAGTGGTAATTTTCCCTTTTACATTTACAATGAAGTAAGCTGATTGACGTCAGCAACAATTAAAACTACTTATTCAACCATGAGTCAAGAGACAAAAGTTATCGAAAAACATGATGTTGTCATTCGTTTTTCCGGAGATTCGGGAGACGGAATGCAATTAACCGGGCAGCAGTTTTCGGATACAGCTGCTTTATTTGGAAATGACGTAGCAACATTTCCGGATTATCCGGCAGAAATTCGTGCCCCGCAAGGTACTGTTGGTGGCGTGTCCGGTTTCCAGGTACACATTGGAGAAGAGCACATTACTACTCCGGGTGATTATGCCGATGTCCTCGTGGCTATGAATCCGGCTGCTTTAAAAGCGAACTTACGTTGGGCTAAAAAAGCAGGTACTATTATTGTGGATATCGATGCCTTTACCGACAAACATATCGAAAGGGCCGGTTATACTGCAAATCCGTTGGAAGACGGTTCTTTGGCGGACTATAATGTTGTTCCGGTGAAAGTAACCGAGCTGACTATCGAAGCGCTGAAAGAGACCGGTTTGGATCAGAAATCGATATTGAGATGTAAAAATATGTTTGCTTTGGGAATGATCTATTGGATGTTCGAGCAATCTGTAGAGCATACCGAAGCTTTCTTCGATATTAAATTCGGCAAAAAACCGGCTATTGCTTCTGCCAACAAAATGGTGTTGAGAGCCGGTTATAATTATGCTGCTAATGTACATGCGTTAGCCACTCATTTTAAAGTAGCTCCGGCTACCATCGAGAAAGGTAAATACCGTACGATTACCGGTAATAAAGCCACAGCCTGGGGGTTGTTGGCAGCTGCAGAAAAAGCAGGACTACCTTTATTCTGTGGTTCTTATCCGATCACTCCGGCTACCGATATTTTGCATGAATTGGCACTTCGTCGTGATTTGGGTGCTAAGACTTATCAGGCTGAGGATGAAATCGGTGGTATCTGTACCGCTATCGGTGCCAGCTATGCCGGTAATTTTGCCTGTACGACGACTTCAGGTCCCGGATTGGCGCTGAAATCGGAAGCTTGCGGATTGGCAGTTATGGCTGAATTGCCTTTGGTGATCGTGGATGTACAACGGGGAGGGCCTTCTACGGGTCTGCCTACGAAGACCGAACAGTCCGACTTATTACAGGCACTTTACGGCCGTAATGGTGAATGTCCGATGCCGGTAATCGCTGCCAGTACTTCAGGAAACTGTTTCGACTATGCTTTTATGGCCGGAAAGATTGCGCTCGAGCATATGACTCCGGTAGTCCTGCTGACCGACGGCTTCCTGGCCAACGGAGCTCAGCCCTGGTTGATTCCTTCCATGGCTAAATTACCTGAGATAAAATTGCGTCTGGCTAAAGAAGGTGATGATTATAAACCCTATGCCCGTGATCCCGAAACTCTGGCCAGAACCTGGGCTTTACCCGGTACCAAAGGCTTGGAACACCGGATCGGCGGACTGGAAAAGATGAATATCACCGGAACGATCAGTTATGTGCCCGAGAATCATCAGGTCATGACCGATCTGCGTGAAGAAAAAGTAGCCCGGATTGCAAACGATCTGCCCGAACAGGAAGTATACGGTAATCCCGAAGGAGGCGATATTTTGATTGTCGGATGGGGAGGTACTTATGGTCACCTTTATACCACAGTATCTGAAATGCGGGCTGAAGGAAAAGATGTCAGTTTGGCCCATTTCAACTTTATCAATCCGCTGCCGAAAAATACACGGGATGTGTTGGCTCGTTATAAGAAAATCGTCGTATGTGAATTGAATCTCGGACAGTTTGCTAAATATCTGAAAAGTAAATTTCCCGAATTCAATTACCTGCAAGTAAATAAGGTGGCTGGATTACCTTTTACTGTCATAGAATTGAAAGAAAAAATCAATAAAATAATTTAAGCTCTTCGACTTAAACAAGGATGAAAGATATTTAGAATCAGAAATCGAAAATTAGAAATTGAAATGAGCGAATTAAAATATACTCCTAAAGATTTTAAAAGCGACCAGGAAATCAGATGGTGTCCGGGTTGCGGTGATCACGGTATTATTAATTCCGTGCAAAAAGCGATGGCTGAACTGGGCTATCCCAAAGAATCCTGGGCTGTGATTTCCGGTATCGGATGTTCTTCCCGTTTCCCTTATTATATGAATACCTATGGGTTCCATACAATTCATGGACGTGCTGCCGCTATTGCTTCCGGAGCGAAGAATGCCAACCGGAAACTGAATATATTGCAGATCTCCGGTGATGGTGATGCATTGGCTATCGGGGGTAACCATTTTATTCATGCTATCCGCCGGAATGTGGATATTACCATTTTGTTGTTTAACAATGAAATTTATGGTCTGACTAAAGGACAATATTCCCCGACTACCAAATTGGGAACTAAAACCAAAACTTCTCCTTACGGAACGATCGAGCATCCTTTCAATCCTGGAGAGCTTTGCATCGGTGCTCAGGGTAAATTTTTCGCCCGTTCGATCGATACCAGCGTGAACTTGACCGCTGAAATTCTGGAAACAGCTGTAAAACACCAGGGAACTTCTGTGGTAGAAGTGCTTCAGAATTGTGTCATCTTTGCCGATGGTGCTCATTCTGCTGTAACGGATAAAGAGTTGAAAGAAGAGCGTCAGATCGTTTTGCGTCACGGTGAACCGATGATCTTCGGTAAAAACAAAAATAAAGGTTTGGTATTGGCAAAATCAGGTGAGCTGAAAGTGGTCGAAATCGGTAAAGACGGTATCACTGAAAAAGATATCCTGGTTCACGATGCACATAATCCCAATCCGTTCCTGCATTGGATGCTCGTCAATATGAAAGCTCCGGAATTCCCGGTTGCCCTGGGAGTTATCCGTGATGTCGAAGCGCATACTTACGACCAGGCTCTGGACGATCAGATCGAAGAAGTGAAGAAAATTTCTAAGATCCATTGTATGGAAGACTTGCTGAATAGCGGGGATACCTGGGAAGTAAAATAATAAGCGGACAAGTGTAAGCTGAAAATGAGGTGCAATCGGAAATACCGGTTGCACCTTTATTTGTTTTTATTTACTTTTATACGCACAAAGTAGGAATAAGGGCAGTGATCAATCAGGAAGATTTCATACGGCGTTTGCAACAACGGGAAAAAGAAGCTTTCCAGGAGCTTTTTTATTCCTGGCATCGTCCATTGTGCTTTTTCCTGACTTCGTCAATGCGTACCCCAAAACCCATCATTAAACAATGGTGCGATCCGTTGATGACGTTTCATAAGCATTGTTCTTGTTATAGTTTGCTTACTTTGAGGTAAAGTCACCTGTATCGTGACTATAGTCTGTGCAAGCGCCAGCACTTTATCTACACTCATGTTTATATTGGATAGCTTCAGTAGTCTCTCTAGCTCTTTGTAGACTTTAAGTGCCACAAAGCAGATGCACACGTGAGCTTCTATTCTCCTACGGGTAAAATGAAACATCGGCCTTATCTCTATTTTTGATTTTGATATCCGGAAAGCCCTCTCAACATGCCCGAGATTATGGTATGCGGCGTATACCTCGCTAACAGGAATATCCGTGTTTGTAAGATACCCTTTAAGACCGTCCCATTTCTCGTCCGCTTCAAGCTTATCATAATTTATGGAAACCTTTACGTCTCCTTCCATTTTTAAGAATTTGTTGTAACCACGCTTGTTAATGTTGTCTTTCGTAAGTGTTCCTCGGTTATAAGCCTTTTCCAAACGGCGTATTCCCTTTTCTCTGTTATAGGCGTCCTTGCGGGCACGGTCGTCGGTATATCCTACCAAGAGTCGCTGTCCGTTACCTTTGTCGTACTCTATCATTTGACAATTGACCTTCGGCTGTGCAAGAATCCACTCCTGTATTTTCTTGCTTTCATTCTTTATCTTTGCGCCGATAATATATTTGTAGCCATTACTCTCAAGGTCCGCTATATTATTGCCGTTCATAAGCCCGGAGTCGGCTACGACAATAAAATCATCAAGACTGTACTTCCTGACAAATTCAGTCACGACAGGTAACATTGTATGTCCTTCATATTTATTGCCCTCGTATATACAATATGCCAACGGGTAGCCTCCAATACTGACAAGCAGCCCTGGGATTATTTGCGGATTCTTGTGACGGCCTTCCTTGGAAAATCCGGTCTTACGCAAGTCGTCTTCATAATCGGCCTCAAAATAAAGGGTGGTTACATCATAAAAAAGAACGCCAATATGCCCATCTGGTATTTTACTGGTGTGCATAACGCTGATACCCTGGACAATTTCATGCTGATTGTCGCTAAGTTTGTCCAGATAGCGGTATATCTTTGACAAGCTGACATCTTCGTCAAAATGATTCTTCAGATATTCTACTGTGGCTGATTTGCTTACAGGATAAGCAAGACGTGCCTTGACAAGCTGCCGAAAAACAATGTCCTCAATTCGGTTAAAGCCAATATTATCAAATACACGATCGAGTATTAAATCAGCTCCGTTGATAGATATATTAGTGATACATGAAAGCATTTGTTCGGCACTTAGCAGTTCAGTCTCACATTTCTTGCGTTCATCACCGAAAAGGTCCAGACGTGGATGGCGGCGTTCTTCCTCCCTGTCAATCCAGACACGAGCTTTGACCAAAAGTCCATCGATCTCATCTGGACTTTTGGCGATGCCTATAGTTGCAAACTCCTTGTAAAAGCCGGAACTCTTTTCAGCGACAACAATGCTTACGGTACCAGACCGATTCTTTTTACGCTTAATGAACATAGAAAAATACGTTGCGTACCCCATTTTTGGGGTACGAAAAGTATATATAATTATTTATCAAGCAATTACAAAATCGATAATTTTATAGTGACGAAGTCAGGAAAAAATGATGAACTTATGAATAATATAAGAATATATGCCTTTTTCTGGATGATTGTGCTTCTTACAGTTTCCTGTTATGAGGATAAAGGAAATTATGACTATCATCCGATCAATGAAGTAAAAATATCGGGGATTAAAGAAGACCCTTACGAAATATTGCGCTGGGATACCTTGAAAATTCCGGTTACTTTAGAAAATAGCCTGAATGAGAAAGCTAAATTGATTTATGCCTGGTATCTGGATCAGAAAAAGATTGCGGAAACCGAGGACCTTTGTTATGTTGTGTCGGATAAGGCTAAAAAATATCAGGCTCGTATGGAAGTTACTTTGCCGGAAGATGATAGTGTCCGTTTTTTTGCTGATTTTGAGGTTCAGGTTTTCTCACCCTATTCAAAAGGACTATTGTTATTGAGTGATTATGAGGATTATCCGGAAGTTTCTTTTATGAGCACATTGAATAATCCGACTAATAAAATCATGCGGGATGTGTATAGTTTGGAGAATAAGAGAGAGTTGAAGGGGAAGGCCTTAGCAATAGAGCAGTCCGATGAATACTCTTATGGTGGAACTGTTTTTGTACATACTTCAGCTTCCTCTCATGAGTTGGATCCTGTACTATTTAAAGAGATTGCCTTGTTCGACGAAAATTCATTTACCGGGCCTGCCCAGGAATATGATATGGTGTATTGCCGGTTTGAAGATGCGATTACCGAATTCGGAGGGGCTATCGGTAAAGATGGGATTATTTATCCTAAACAGGCCCGTCAAAACCGTTATATGGCTTCTTCTTTAAAACCGATCCACGTCGAAGGAGATGCAGAAAGATCGGTGGACTATCGGTTGTCTCCGATGCTTTTGAATACCCGGAATTCTACTTTGGGGTATGATAATCTGTCGGGGCGGTTTATGTATTTTATGAATAGTTACGATATCCCTTCTTATGATGAAAATCAGTATGATGAAGTTCGGATATCGGAGACTTATATCGGACTTCCCTGGCTGGGATGGGGAAAAAATATGTCTGGCGGAACATATCAGTTCAGTTCTTTATTTTATGATCCGGTTACTGATCGGGCTGCACTGGCCCGGGCCCATACCGCTACAGGAAAATTGAAAGGACAGGATTCGCTGGTTTTTCTGTCCGGTCATCATTTAGCCGAAGGTTCGGTTATGGCCGTTAATTCCGGTATCAATTGGTTGTATTATTCGGATGGAGGCCGTCAGCTTTATGTGTTGAATTTATCGGATCCTGATTTTAAGTTTCCTTCTATCCCTTTCGAATGTGCTTTACCGGATAATTGCCGGATAACGATGCTGAAAGTATCTGTCGATAATTTGGCCTTGTTTGTCGGAGTGGAGACAGACAGACCGGAGAAATACAAAGGAGATGTGTATAAGATAAATGCAAAAGACGGGACAATTCTCGAACATTATCAGCGTTTCGGCGGGACACCGGTGGATATGGTCGAAAAGAAATCTGTCGAATATGATGTCGAGGAGTGAGGGGTAGGAGGTAAAAAATGAAAAAACGGTAAAATTTTAAGAAATGAAGCAAGTTTATTTTATCATAGCAATGCTGTGTGGATTGGCCTTGGGTGGGCAGGCACAGGGAATACGCTTTGCAGAAGGAAGTTGGAAAGAACTGTTGGAAACAGCGAAAAAGGAAGGAAAATTGATCTTTGTGGATTGTTATACGGAATGGTGCCAGCCTTGTAAGCAAATGGAACAGCAGGTTTTTCCGTCGGAAAAAGTGGGGAAGTTTTACAATGAGCATTTTATAAATGTGAAGATGGATATGGAAAAAGGAGAGGGACCGGTGATTTTGAATACTTATAAAATCAATGCCTTCCCGACCCTTTTGTTTGTCAATGGCGAAGGTGGTGAAGTTTACCGGATTGTAGGCAGCAAAAAGGAAGCGGAATTGTTGCAGGTAGGTGCTGATGCATTGGCTTCGAAAACCGTTTATCCGGTCAATTCGCAGGCTCAGCAGCAAATCGCTTTGATCGGACGCGAAATACCTGATTTTTGTTATCGCGATTCGACTGGCAAAGAAGTGAAGTTTTCTTCTTTCCGGGGAAATTATGTGTACGTGGATATGTGGGCCACCTGGTGCCGGCCTTGTTGTGAGGAGATTCCTTATATGGGCGAATTGGAAAAGAAATTTCACGGTAAGAAAATCTGTTTTGTCAGTCTTTCCTGTGATAAGGATTTACAGGCCTGGAAGAAGAAACTCAGAACCGACCGGATGGGAGGGATTCAATTGAATTGTGGAGGCGATCCTGCATTTATGAAATTTTTCGGTATTCAGGGAATCCCCCATTTTATTTTGCTCGATCCTGAAGGGAAAGTCGTAAATCCGAATATGAGCCGCCCTTCACAGGAAATAACGGTGGAAACTTTAAGCAGGCTCAAAGGAATTTGAGACTGCTTTACAAACCTTGATCGGTGATTTCTTTCAGCATATCGATGGGCGGAATTACGGTTTGGATAAAGAATCGTTTTTTAGCCGGCCGGTGCCTGAAAGGAATACAGATTACTGCAAGGGATATACCCTTAAAACCGATAAAGCAGGCCGATATTTCCTCCGATATTCAGCATTTTGTTGAAACCGATGTTACCTTGGGTATATTCGTTGTACTCATATGCATCGTCGATTCGGGGGACATAATCGGCCCTCACTTTCAGGTCCATCCATACCTTGTCCGAGAGTTGAAACAAGAGACCGCCATGAAGCCCCACTCCCGGTGAAAACAGAAACAGGTGTTTTGAAAAAGAAAGGGAGGCAGAATAACCGGTATATTGGCGTCCTACATCGAGCTGGGAGAAATACCCCCCGAACTGAATGCCCAGATAAGGCAAAGTGGTTCTGTTCCATGTCGGGACATAAAAGGTCGCTTCGAGCAGGACCGGGATCAGGTGGTATTTATATTTTTGGGAGACATCGTCTTTGTTTAGATTGACTTTGGTTTTGAAACCGTAATATCCTGCCTCGAAACCTATACCGATCATCTTGTTAATTAGGTATTTGGCCGATACGTTTCCCCCGATACCGTTTTTCAGGATTTTCCCCATATCGCCTGTCGGGTAAAAATATCCGGCATTGATGCCCGGTAAAAATCCGCGGTCGGGACGGTAGTATTGGCCTTTGGCCAGTGTGATTGTGCAGATCAGACAAAACAGATAGATGATTTTTTTCATAATTCGGCTTCTTTAGTCTGTCGTTCTCCGATGTATTTTTCTATTTCCTGCAGCCGTTCGGTAGCATGTTTGTCGCCGATTTTTATTTCCAACGCTTTTTGATAATAGAATTTGGCAATGGCGTAGGCTTTTTCAGCGTAAGCTTTGTCGGCTTTATCTATATTGGTCTGATAGGCTTTGTCTAAGGCAGCCAGTTGTTCGGCTTCAATCAATCGGTCTGTTTCGGCGATCCGTTCCCTGATGCTCTCTTTGTCGGCCGGTGATAAGGTCAATGCTTTTTGGAAATATACCTTGGCAGAAGCATAGTTTTTCTGTTCCAGATTCTTTTCGGCCAGTGTTTTGTTTTTATTGTATTCGGCCAGTCGGGCTTTGTATTTCGAAGAATGGATGATTTGCTCGATCTCTCCGAGGCGTTTACGGGGATAATCTTCGCCCAGGTTAAGTTGATCGGCTTCGGTATAGCGTAGTTTGGCCGCACTGTAGTTTTCGTTTTTGAATGCCTGGTCGGCTTCGGCTATGATCCCGGTGTATTTGAGTTTTAAAGTGTTGATTCTTTCTTCTTCCTGGCGTTGTTTCTCAGCTTCGTCAGCCTGTTGCTTTTCCAGGGCTGCCAGTGCTTGCTCGGCTTTGCCGATCATATTCCGGGGATAGGCTTCTTCCGATTTTAAGGCCAGTGCCTGCCGATAAGTAGTAATGGCCTGGCGGTATTCCTGGGCTTGATAGGAACGGTCGGCTTGGGCGATTGTTTTTTGATAGGTAGCTTCGGCTTCGGCTAATTGCTGTTGTGTTATAGCTTCCTTTTGGGCGATCTCTGCCAATAACCGGTCGATATTACGGATTTGTTCCTGGGGATAAGGCTCTTTTGTCTTGATTTGTTTGGCTGAGGCATACTTTTCTTTAGCCGCCGGGTACTCTTCCCGGCTGAATAAGCTGTCGGCCGCAGCGAGCAGTAGCCGGTAGGTTTGTTCGTTTTGAGGTTCGACACTCTTTCGGGCTTCTTCCAGTTTTGCTTGTTCCTGAGCTTCCGCAATTTTTTGTTTCACCTCTTTGTTGCCGGGCTTCATATTTTGAGCCAGGGTCCAGCTGTCGATGGCTGCCTGCCAGGCTTTCCGGCCGAACGATTCCAGTCCTTTATTGAATAGTTCGGCAAATTTCCGTTCCTGTTCGATGGCGGCGGCATCCCGGGCAGCTAATTGTTTTTTTACAGCTTGTTCGGTTTGGGCGATCCGGTCTTTGATTTTATCTGAATACGATTTGTCGAACGTAAAATCGTCCAGTTCGGCCTGATAGGTCAGTATGGCAATAGGCTGATCGAATATGGATAGATCGATTTTTTCGACACTTGGCAACAGATTGATGATCAACTTGACGGGAGGAAAATCGGGGTTGTTTTCAATGCTTTCTTCCGGTACTTCGGTGTTGATGCTGATAATTTTGGTGATATAACCTGTTTTTTCGAAAGAAATTTTGTAGTCGGCATCGAAGGCGAGTTTCAAATCGAAATGTCCTTTTTTATTCAGCACCTGTTCGTCGAGCTTATTCCCGTTTTTGATTACGACAACCCGCGTTCCTTCCGGGCTGTTATTTGCAATAGCGACGTTGCCGTTGATAGCTGAATGCTGGGCTACGACAAACGGAGAAGACAATAGAATGCCAAGGAGTATAAGCAAGTTTTTCATGTCGGGATCGAATTATTCCACAGTGAGGAATGCTACACATACTCCTGCAAAAATAATAAAAAAGAAAGAAAAAAGCCCCGTTACCGGGGCTTTCTGTTATTTTTTCAGTTTCAACTGAGCTCTTTCGATATATTTTTCAATATCCCGGCCTTCAGGCGATGCCGGATATTCCTGTTCGATTTGCTCGTAGACTTTTAAAGCTCCGCTGTAGTCGTTGGATTTCTCTAAGGCTAAGCCGTTTTTCATCAGGAAAGTAGGAGTTGAAAAATCGTTCGTTTTAGAAGCTGCAGCCTTTTTGTAATTTTCAGCAGCTTTCCGGTATTCTCCTAATTGCATATAAGCATCTCCGATATTGGCTTTAGCTAAGTTGGACAATAACAAATCGTCCGAAGAGAATTTTTCCAGATATTGGATGGCATTCTGATATTCGCCCATATATAAATAAGACAATCCGGCATAATATTTTGCCAGATTACCGCTGGGAGTCGAGCTGTATTTGTCTGCTATTTCGATAAACCCCAGCACATTACCGTCTCCGTTCAGGGCCAGATTGAAAGAATCTTTTTCGAAATAGTTTTGCGCTCCGAAAATCTGGTTGGCAGCTTCTTGGGCATGTGGTTCAGCAATGAATCTGTTGTATCCGAAATATCCGGCAATAATCACTACCAGAACAAGGACGACATTCACAATCATTTTTTGATTTTTTTCAATAAATTGTTCACCACTGGTCAGGGCCTCTTCCAAGTGCTCGAAACCATCCTCGCGTTTTTTCTGTTCTTTTGACATATCTGTAATGTTATAAAGGTTACCGTGTTAACACCTACCGGCTATGCCCGGTTTTACATTATTCTTAATAGCCTGCAAAATTAGCTTTTTTAATTGAAAATCGAAATATCCGGCAGTTTTTTTTCGATCGACTTTAAATAAGCCATTGATTTGGGCGTGTTTTAGGTGAAAAAGACTAATTTTGTCCTGAATTATGAATGCCGGATAAGGAATAGCTTGTTAAATGACACTGAAGGAGTTAAATATCATCAACTTTAAAAATATCGCAGAGGCGACCCTGACTTTTACTTCCGGTTTCAATTGTTTCGTCGGAAATAATGGGGTTGGAAAGACCAATGTCCTGGATGCTATTTATCACCTTTCCATGTGTAAAAGTTATTTTAACCTGCCTGATCTGCAGAATATCCGGCACGAAGAACCTTTTTTCGTTGTGCAGGGAAAATACGAACGCGGGGGAGAAGAACTGACGGTTTATTGTGGAGTGAAACGGGGGCAAAAAAAAGTGTTTAAGAAAAATCAGAAAGCTTATGATAAGTTGTCCGAACATATCGGACTGATCCCTTTAGTAATGATCTCACCCGAAGATTTTATCCTGATCGACGGAGGAAGTGAGGAGAGACGCAAGTTGGTGGACGGTATTATCAGCCAGTGCGACCGGGTTTACCTGCATCGGCTGATTCGTTATAATAAAGCACTTACTCAGCGGAATATGCTGTTGAAATCGGCTGCCGGTAAATTTCTCGATCCTGAAATGCTGGAAGTATGGAACGAGCAATTGGCCGAACATGGAGAAGCGATCCGCCAAAAAAGGATCGCATTTCTGAAGGAATTCCGGTCGGTATTTCAGACTTATTACGAACGGTTGTCTCTGGGGCGGGAAGAAGTATGTCTGGAATACAAACCTTCGGTAAAAGAGGGTAATTTCCTGACGGCTTTGAAACAGGCTGCCGACCGCGACCGATTGTTGACTTACACGACTGTCGGTATTCACCGGGATGATCTGGTTCTGAATATCGGTGACTATGCGGTTCGTAAAATCGGTTCGCAGGGACAGAAAAAGACTTTCCTGATTGCCTTGAAATTAGCACAATACCATTGGTTACACCAGATGAGTGAGGTGAAACCGCTCTTGCTCCTCGATGATATTTTCGATAAACTGGATGCCGACCGGGTAGAACAAATCGTGAAAATCGTAGGAGGAGAGATGTTCGGACAGGTCTTTATCACAGACACCAATCGCGGGCATATCGATGATATACTGAGAGCCCAGGCGGTGGATTATAAGTTGTTTACAGTTACCGGAGGGGAGATTTCCTGATTTTCCGGTCGCATTTGAGATTTAATATTATATTTGCAAGTAATTTGAAAAAGGGAATTCGGTGCCTTGTTTATGAAAGAGGGGAAAACAAAACAAATCGATGAGCTGGTCGACCAGGTGCTTCGTAATATGGGCCTTGAACAGAAATTTAAGGAGCATGAGGTTTGTATGATCTGGCCGGAAGTTGTGGGGCAAATGATTGCCTCCCGGACGAAAAGTGTCCGGGTGATGGATGGCAAGCTCTTCGTCTCTTTCACTTCTGCCGTCGTGAGAAATGAAATTATGATGGTCAAAGAAGGACTGATCAGAGCTCTGAACGAAAAAGTCGGAAAAGAAGTGGTCAAAGAAATGATCATAAACTAATGGATTTACGTAGGAAATAATATGAATCTGATAGACTCGAACGATATATTGAAAGCCTCAAAGTTGAATCGGTTTGGGGGGAATCTGGGCGGAAGCCTGGTGGCGAAGCTGGTGATGTATATCATGCGGCTGAATAAAATCAACAAGCTGTATTCCGATGTATATAGCGATAATCCCGAAGCTTTTCTGGACCGATTGATCGAAGCCCTGGGAGTGACGATCGAAGTGAATGAAGAAGATCTTCAGAAAATACCGAAAGAGGGAGCTTTTATCACCATTTCCAATCATCCTTTCGGTGGGCTTGACGGGATTATCCTGATCAAGTTGTTGAGTAAAATCCGTCCCGATTATAAGGTGATGGCTAACTTTCTGCTGAAGAAGATCGTACCCATCAAAGATTATTTTTTAGGCGTGAATCCTTTCGAGGGACTGAAAGATATTTCGAGTGCCGGGGGATTGAAAGAAGCTTTAAGGCACTTATCGGAAGGAGGGGCGTTGGGGCTGTTTCCTGCAGGAGAGGTATCTGCTTACCAGGCCGACTCGAATTCGATTGAAGATAAAGCGTGGAGCCGTTCTGTGTTGAAGTTGATCCGGAAAGCCGATGTGCCGGTGATCCCGATTTATTTTAAAGGTTCCAATAGTATGTTGTTTCAGATACTCGGTATGATTCATCCGATGCTGCGAACGGTGAAATTACCTTCGGAACTCTTGAATAAGAAAAACCGGGTAATTAAATTACGGGTAGGAAATCCGATTTCTGTAGAAACTCAAAATTCTTTCGCCGATCTGATACAATACGGTAAATTTTTGAGGGCAAAGACTTATCTATTGGGATCTTCGCTCGAAGTGAAAAAATTTTTCCTGAAATCCCAGAAGGCGGAAAAACAGGTCGAACCGGTAGCAAAGGAGACTCCCGTGGAAATTTTACAAAAGGAAATTAAAGATATCATGGAAGACTATCTGTTGTTTTCCATGAAAAATTATACGGTTTATTGTGCTCCCACCATGAAAATTCCGAACATCCTGAACGAGATCGGGCGTTTGCGTGAACTGACGTTCCGGGCTGTCGGCGAGGGCACCAACCGGAGTATCGATCTGGATGAATTCGATTTATACTATTATCATCTGTTTATTTGGGACAACGATACCGACCGGATTGTCGGGGCCTATCGGGTGGGAAAAGGGAAGGATATCATCGACCGTTATGGGATAAAAGGATTTTATATCAATACTCTGTTCAAAATCCGCAAGCAGATCATGCCTGTATTGTATGAGTCGATCGAATTAGGACGTTCTTTTATTATCGAAGACTATCAGCGTAAACCGTTGCCCTTATTTATGCTGTGGAAAGGAATTCTTTACTTCCTGATCAAGAATCCGGAATACCGCTATCTGATCGGGCCGGTGACGATAAGCGGGAAATATTCGGAGGTTTCGAAAGAACTGATTATGAAGTTTATCATCAGAAATCATTGGGATGCCGAGTTGGCCCGGTGTATCTCTCCCCGCTGTAAATATCGGGTAGAGACTCATGATCCCGATGTGGATGTAATGGTGGAAGCTTCGGGGGATAATATCGCTACGCTGGATAAGTTGATCGGTGATATAGAGCCTTCGAGCGATAAACTTCCTATTTTATTGAAGAAATATATTTTATTGAACGGGCGTATTGTCGGTTTCAATATAGACCCTAAATTTAATATGTGCCTGGATGGTTTGTTGATTCTGGATTTGTTCGATGTACCTATGAGTACCATTGAATCTTTGTCGAAAGAGATCAATGATGATACGATTTTGAATCGTTTCTCTTCGGATAATCTGGAAGTATAAGTCCGGATTATAGCGTTTATAAGGTGTATTTTAACTTTGAAGAGCATGTATGATGTTGTTTATATTTTCAGAGGAATACTGATCGGACTGATGGTGTCGGTGCCACTCGGTCCGATGGGTGTACTGATTATACAAAAGACATTACAGAAAGGAGCTTTAGCCGGTTTTGTCGCCGGAATGGGAGCGGCCTGTGCAGATCTTTTTTATGCTACGGTGGCGGCTTTCGGATTAGGATTCGTGATCAATGTCATACAGACTCACGAGTTGATCCTACAGATCATCGGGGGAATTTTTCTGATTATCGTAGGATTGAAAATCTATTTCGATAATCCCTTGAAGCAAATCCGGATGAAAAAGCGGGTCACTAAAAAAGGGTTGCTGGGTGATTTTCTGACCCTTTTTTTTCTGACTGTTTCTAATCCGGTGGCTATTGTCGTTTTTATGGCTGTCTTTGCCGGTGCTTCGGTTTTCGGAGATGATCCTTCGTATCGGATCGAATTGTTTGTTTTGTCCGGCGTGGTGATCGGCGGTGGTTTGTGGTGGTATACGCTTTCGACGCTGGTGAACATTTTCCGGAAGAAATTCCGGCTTCGGGTATTGATCACCATCAACCGGGTGTCCGGGGTATTGATCACCGTGTTGGGAGGCTTGGTGATTTTAGCTGCTTTCGAGCCTTTCCGGTCTTTGTTGCCCGCAGCCTGACCTATTTTTTCACTCTGTTCTGAAAGTGTAGGGAATCTCCCCACGTATCCAGTTGTATTTCGCATCCGCTTCGCTTGACGCTTTCCATCAACCGGCGTGTCGATTCCTCGGCTCCTTCATCCATGCCCGGCTTATTCTCATAGAGGCGGTAGTTGCCCCGGTTGCCGAGGGGAGTGATATTAGGCATGATTACGTTGGCACCGATTTCCAGCGCTTTTTCCCGTCCCTCCGGGTCGATTGCCTGTAAAGCTGTCGTCGCGGCGATATTGATATCAGGCATCAACAGCCGGAGACAACTGACCATATGCAGTCCTAATCTTAAACGTTCCTGTTGGGAAGGAAGGGCTTCCCGGTATCGCCATAGGGGAGTATCCCGGTGTTCCAGATAAGGTCCCATACCCACCATGTCGATATCCATCGATTTCAAAAAAAGCAAATCGTCGGCCAGATCTCCGGTCGTTTGAAAAGGAAGTCCGATCATCACTCCTGTACCGGTTTGGTAACCGCAACGCTGAAGGCTGCGGATACATTCCAGCCGGGTGTGAAAATCATGGAGCTGGCCGGCAGGATGAATTTTTCGGTAGAGTGATTCGTTCGAAGTTTCGATCCGGAGCAGATAGCGGTGAGCTCCTGCATCGAACCATCTCCGGTAGGTGTCTTCGGTTTGTTCTCCCAGCGAGAGAGTGATCCCCAAACGCTGGTTACTCAGGTGTTTGATCTCCCTGACGAGCCGTTCGATGCGTAGGATAAAAGCCGGATCATGGCGTTCGCCACCTTGTAACACCACCGAACCATAGTGATTCCGGTAAGCAAAGATAGCTGCTTCGACGATTTCTTCATCGTTCAGCTCGTAGCGCTGGGCCTGGCTGTTCGATTTCCGGATCCCACAATAAAGGCAATCTTTGATGCATACATTCGAAATCTCGATCAGGCCTCGCATATGAACGCCGTTCCCTATGGTCGCATCCCGAAGCTGTCGGCTATGCCGGAATAATTCTGCTTCCGTTGTATCCCGGCAATCCAACAACGCCACTAAATCTGTTTTGCTAAGTTCCTGTTTTCCCAATATCGTTTTTACCTCCATAGTTGTCTCTTTGACGGTAAAAATACAAAAACAAAAGAGAATCGGTATATTTTGAATTTAATTTATATTTTTAGCCGTTGTTTTGACTCGAAAATTTCGGTGTCGGTAGATTTTTTATCACTTTTGCAAAAATAGAATCGGTGAATAACTCTTTTAAACGGCAGACTTGGGAAGTATAAACGAACATATTATCCGGGATTTTTCGGTAGGACAGGAAAAGGCTTTTCGTATATTATATGAAAAATATGCTCCTGCTTTACGTTATTTTGCTGCGAAATATGTCGAGGAGGGAGAGGTGATCGACGATATCGTACAGGATGTGTTTGTTTGTCTATGGGAGAAAAGAGTTGATTTTAAAACAGAAGAAACGATCAAAGCTTTTTTGTATAAGGCTGTAAAAAATAGTTGTCTGAATACGATCCGGCATCAGGGAGTGAAAGATCGTTATGCCGAAGTGGCTCTCCACGAAGAAGAACTGGAATCTTTTTGGGATCATATCCTGGAAACCGAATTATTCGAATTATTATTAGGAGTTTTCAATGAACTTCCTCCGGCTTGCCGGGAGGTATACCGCCTGAGCCTTGAAGGGAAAAAACATGAAGAAATAGCCGAGATCCTTCAGATTACCGTAAATACCGTCAAAAAACATAAGAATAATGCCAACCATTATATGCGTGAGCGCCTGAAACATATTCTTTCCTTACTGGTTCTTTGTCAATTTCCTTAATAAACCACAGGGACGGGGCATGGGGCTATATTTCCGGGTCGATATTGCATGACCAATCTTTCGATTTCTGTCGGGAATCATTGAATTAAAGATTATTCTACACAGGTCTGGGGGCTCTCGACGGGCATGAAGTGAGTCTCGGCAAACTGAAAGTTTTTTAACAAAAACTACTCGTCGGCTTAAATTTCTGCAACCCTTGCAACTTCTATTTTTTAGTTAAAATTAAAAAAAATGACTTTTTATATTACACCAAAGCAGGGATTGCGTGTTATAATAGAAACAACCTGCGATTGAAGTGATGAATATTAAAACACAACGACACCTGAGCCGATTGATATTCCGTTATCTCCGGGATCAATTGAATGAAGAAGAAAGCCGGGAGCTTGAGCGATGGCGTGCTGCATCTGAAGCACATGAACTTCTTTTTCGGCGTTTGTTATCCTCTGCCCATTGGCAACGGAGTATAGGTCGTTTTGTGAAAAATGAATCCGATACCCAATCCGAATGGGAGATCATCCGGCAAAGAACGGTCGGTCGGGACAGGGGCAAGAGAACGATCCGCTGGTATCGTTATGCCGCAGCCATCTTTCTCCCTTTATTGATTGCCAGTGGTTATTTTATAAAATTGAGTCGTACTCCTCAAGAAAAAACGCTTGTTTCAGTACCTTTTATTCCTGGGAAATCCTATGCCGTGCTCGAGTTGGCCGACGGAACGAGTATCGATTTGGGGGAAACAGCTGTCCGGGGACAAATACAGGGGGGACATTGGGAGGTGAGGTCCGATTCTTTGAAATATTGTGAAGAGGGAGTAAAGGGAGGGGAAGAATATCATACCTTAAAAGTGCCCCGGGGAGGAGAGTATACTTTGGTTTTAGCCGATGGCTCGAAGGTGTTTTTGAATGCCGAATCCAGCTTGAAATATCCCGTACTGTTTTCGGGCGATCTGCGCAAAGTGAAATTGGAAGGAGAAGCTTATTTCGAGGTAAAACGAAATCCGGAGAAACCGTTTGTCGTCGATATCGGCGGTATGCAGGTCAACGTGTTGGGCACTACTTTCGGTATCAGGGCTTATGCCGATGAAAGAGAAATTCGTACGACCCTGGTCTCGGGCCGGGTAAATGTGTCGGCCGGGAAACAGGTGTATGAGTTGAAACCTTCGGAGCAAGCTGTGTTCGATAAACAAACAGAGGCCGTGAAAGTGGCTGCTGTGGATACTGAGTTGTTTGTGGGTTGGAAAGACGGACGATTGGTGTTCGATAATTGTTCATTAGAGCGGATTTTGAAAGACTTGGGGCGTTGGTATTCATTCGAGGTGTTTTATGCCACTTCCGCAGCAAAAGAAATACCTTTTTCTTTGAATATCCGGAAGCATGAGAAATTTGCTCAGGTACTGGAACTAATGCAGAGTACAGGAAAAATACAATTCGAAATAAATAAAAATACAGTGATTGTCAGATAATACAAAGGCAGTGCTGCTAACACTGCCCTGAAATTCATGTTCATTTCTGCTGCTAACAGATAATGAGCGTTTGTTGAACTTTAAATACAAAATTATGAAAAAAAAGTCTTTATACCCTAGTCCGGGGTGTAGAAAAATCATTCATTTTTTAGTGATGAAAGCGAGTTTTATTTTTTTACTGCTATTGACCTTGCAGATAAAAGCAAATGTCTATGCACAACAGTTGCGTTTGGACCTGAATTTACAAAATGCAACCCTCAAAGAAGTGATTCAGGAAATCCGCCTTCATTCTGACTTTAGTTTTGTGTATAGTGATGCCGATTTGGTAGGGATCACTCAACGGAATGTACAAATGAAGGATGCAACGATCGAGGAGGTATTGAAAAACTGTTTACAAGGGACGAAGCTGGTGTACGATATTACGGATAAGACCATTATTATCCGTAAACTCGATGAGGTTACCCAGACGAAACAGGTACAGGTTATCCAGGGACAGGTAACGGATGTCCGGGGTACACCCTTGCCTGGTGTAACCGTACGGATCAAAGGAACTCAGCTCGGAGTCTCTACCGATGTGAACGGTAAATTCCGTTTCGAATTACCCGATACCAAAGAGGTTGTATTGGCTTTTTCTTTTGTCGGGATGAAACCCTTGGAAGTTCGGTATAATGGCCAAAGTGAATTGAAAATAAAATTAGAGGAGGAAGTGGCCGAAATGGATGAAGTTGTGGTAACCGGTATTTTTAAGAAATCTCAGGAGAGTTTTACCGGTTCGGTATCGACAATTACGGAGAAAGAACTGAAATCTTTTCGGGGACGTAATTTATTATCTACGTTGAAAAATATCGATCCGACCTTCAATATTATCGAAAACAATGTCTATGGGGCAGATCCGAACCATTTACCGGAAGTACAGATCCGGGGAACTTCCAGTTTACCGACGGTAGAGGACCTGAAAAATGAAACGAAAGTAGATTTGAATACTCCCTTGATAATCCTGGATGGTTTTGAGATCAGTCTCACCCGGATGCTGGATTTAAACGACGAGGATATTAGTTCAGTGACTTTGTTGAAAGACGGTTCGGCTACCGCGATTTATGGATCCCGGGGAGCTAATGGAGTGATTGTCATCGAGACTAAACAACCCGAGGCTGGAAAATTGAGGTTGTCTTATCGGGGAAGTGTGAATATCGAGGTGCCTGATCTGAGCGATTACGATGTATTGAATGCTGCCGAAAAACTTCAGTTGGAAGAGAATGCCGGTTTGTATAAAGACGAATGGGCCCATATAGAAATGGCGTTGAGGAAAAGGCAGGCCAGAATCAAACAGGAAATAGAACGGGGAGTCGATACCTATTGGTTGTCGAAGCCTTTGCGTACGGGTGTCGGTCACAAGCACAACCTGCGTTTGGAAGGAGGTGGGAATGACGGCTTCCGTTATTCTGCTTCTGTTCAATATAACGATATCCTGGGGGTGATGAAAGGGTCCGACCGGAAAACCTTTAATGGAAATATTAATCTGATGTACCAGCAAGGAAAATTATTGTTCCGCAATAACCTCGAAGTCGGATTGAGTGAATCGAATGAATCACCTTACGGATCTTTCGATCAGTATGTGAAACTCAACCCTTACTGGCGGGAACGCGGAGAAGACGGTAAAGTGTTGAAAGAACTCGAACAAAAAGGAGATTTTTGGACTACAGCCCCTGAAAATCCGCTTTACAATGCTACGCTCGATTTGGTCGATAAAAAAACCTATACGACTATTACCAATAATTTCGATGTAGAATGGAAACCTTGGGAAAGCCTGACTTTACGTTCACGCATCGGATTATCGAAACAGGTGAATGATTATGATAATTTTAAACCTGCCGACCATACCAAATTTAAGGATTATTCGGATGAACAGATTTTCCGTAAAGGAGAATATATCTATTCTTCAGGGAAAAGCTTTAGTTATGATTGGAGTCTGACTTTAAGCTATTCCCGTAACTTTAAAGAAAAACACGAGCTCTATGTCGGTTTGGATTACAATGTTGCTCAGGAAAAATCGCATTCTTATACTTTTCAGGTAGAGGGTTTTCCCCAATCCAATATTAAATTTTTGTCGATGGCTCTTCAGTATCAGAAAGATGGAAAACCTACCGGATCCGAATCGCTCAACCGGCGTATCGGTGTGACGGGGAATGTGAATTACATCTACGACAATCGTTATTTCGCCGACGTGGCTTATCGTATGGACGGGGCCTCCCAGTTCGGTAGCTCGAAGCGCTTTGCGCCCTTCTATTCTTTCGGAATCGGTTGGAATATTCATAAAGAAAAGTTTATGGAAAATATATTGTGGCTGGATCGTCTGAAATTGCGGGGTTCTTATGCGGTGACCGGATCGGTGAATTTCGATGCTTATCAGGCCCTTGCTACTTATGAATATTATACCGACGATCGGTATCGGTATTGGTTTGGAAGCCACCTGCAAGGTCTGGCCAATGAGGACTTGGAATGGCAGAAGACCGACAAATGGAACTTCGGATTGGAAGTCGGAGCATTCCATAACCGCTTGAAAGTGACAGCCGATGTATATACAAATCAGACTAATAATTTGTTGTCTGAAATGTACCTTCCCTTGACGAATGGTTTCCCTAGTTATACGGATAATGTCGGTAAAGTGAAGAATAAGGGAGTTGAAGTTGCTTTGTCAGGATATCCCATCCGGAATACGGAAAAGAATATCATTTGGTCGGTATCTGCCAGTTTTATTCATGAAAAGAACGAGATAGTCAAAATCTCCGAGGCATTGAAAGTGGCCAACGAGGAATTGGAATTACAAGGCGGATCTAACCCGAATTTCATGTATCGGGAAGGAGAGGCTTTGCGGACCATCTATGTCGTCCCTTCGCTGGGGATCGATCCCAGTACCGGACAGGAATTGTTTATCGACCGCTTCGGTAATGTCACATTCAATTGGGATGCCCGTGATAAAGTGGCCTGTGGAGTAACCGATCCTAAATTCAGAGGGAACATCAATACCATGTTTACTTTCCGCGATTTGAGTGTGAACCTGTCTTTCGGTTATCGTCTGGGAGGATCTCAATACAATTCAACCTTGGTGGACCGGGTAGAAAATGCGGATACCAGATACAATGTAGACCGGAGGGTGTATAAAGACCGTTGGGTAAATCCGGGGGATCATACTTTCTTTAAAGATATCAAGAATACGCAGGAAACTCAAATGTCATCCCGTTTCGTGCAAAAAGAGAATACCCTCGAATGTCAGAGCATACAGATAAAATATGATTTCTTACAGCCTTGGGTGAAAAAACACCTGGGAACCCAATATTTGTCTCTCTCTTTTAATACGGATAATTTATTCCGCGTATCGAGCATCAAACAGGAAAGAGGTATCGCCTATCCTTTTTCCCGGAGGTTTACTTTCTCTCTTTCAGCAACATTTTAAAATTTCAGCAATATGAAAAGGACGATTTATTATATGATAATAGGCTACCTCCTCTTAGGAACCGGATGTAGCGATTGGTTGAGCGTCAATCCGAAAGATAAAGTCGAGCAAAAAGAGATGTTTTCGGATGAAAATGGTTTTAAGAATGCTTTGATCGGTAATTATATTATGTTGAAAGACAGCAAGCTGTATGGTAAAA
The DNA here is from genome assembly GCF_000190535.1 of Odoribacter splanchnicus DSM 20712. Classification (GTDB taxonomy): domain Bacteria; phylum Bacteroidota; class Bacteroidia; order Bacteroidales; family Marinifilaceae; genus Odoribacter; species Odoribacter splanchnicus. The sequence goes on along the minus strand of NC_015160.1, from coordinate 2,738,716 downwards.
CGTTGACCATGGAGTTTTGTGAGAATCTGGCTCAGCATTGGAAGACGAATCCGCAGGCAATCGATGGGTATACCGCCGCTTATGATTATAAAAATACTGAAGTCGAAGAATTGATCGAAGAGATTTACGGAAAATTTTACAATACGATCGTCAACATCAATAATCTGCTCGATTATGTGGATAATGGGGTTTTGACTTCAGATATGCATGACCTGATCAAAGGAGAGGCATTGGCGATGAGGGCTTTCTGCCATCTGGATATTTTGCGGCTGTTCGGCCCGATACCGGGTGAACAGACAAAAGACAGGATATTGTCTTATGTACGTACGGTATCTAAAAATTATCATGAAGTAAATACCTGGGAAGAGTATGTGGGCTATCTGGAAAAAGATTTGAATGAGGCCGAAGGTCTGTTGAAAGAAGTGGAAGAAAAAGGGATGAACGATGAATTTTTCAGTTATCGGCAAAACCGCTTGAATTATTGGGCGGTGTTGGCATTGAAAGCCCGTTTTTACCTGTGGATTCAGGATAAACCCAAAGCAGCGGAGTACGCCGGTCGGGTTATTGCCAACAAAAATTTCAGATTGAATCAAGGGGGAGATTTTGCTGCAAAAGACAATATTGCTTCCCCGGAGCATCTTTTTTCTTTGCATGTCTATAATCTGAACGATATCGTTTCTGGGTATTTTTTAAATGCCGGTGGAGTACAACAGGATCAAAACAAGGTGAAAACCGATATTTTCGAGTCGGATGTTACCGATTTCCGCCCTCGTTATTTATGGAATGAGGTTACCGAAAAAGCGGGAACCCGCTATATTCTGGAGAAATATAAACAGGAAGGCATGCCTGATGCCGGTTTGCAAGAAGTGCCGTTGATCCGTTTGTACGAGATGTATTTGATCGCGATCGAATGTACCGATCAGGAAGCGAAGTATAAACCCTTGGTCGACGAGTTGGTCGTTGCCCGGAATATCTCTGTGATAAATGTTGCAACTGTCGACTTGAAAAATGCCTTTGTGGCTAAAGAATACCAGAAGGAATTTTACGGAGAAGGACAGCAGTTTTTCCAGACCAAACGCAGGGGCGATAAAACGATCCTTTGGACCGACATAGAAGGAAGCAAGGAAGTTTATGTTTTGCCTTTGCCGAAAAGTGAAATTAAGTTTGAATAATTAAAAGCTTGAACGTATGAAATTAAAATATTTATTGGGAATAGGGATGGCTTGCTTGATGATTTGTAGTTGTTCGGAAGAATATATGTCCTTCGAAGGAACAGATCGGATACAATTTAAGACAAAGGCCGAAGAGGTATACACTTTTGCTTATTATCCCGAAAGCAAACAGGAAGATACTGTACGAATCGAAATCATTTCGGTAGGAGAAGTGACGGATTTTCCCCGTACCGTCAGATTCGAGCAAGTGACCAAAGAATGGAAATATACGTATGATGAGGAAGATCCCAAAAAGGTGGTCGATTCCACTTATGTAGATATGGAATTTCCGGCAGTGGCAGGTGTACATTACAAATCTTTAGGCGAGAAAAATGAATTGATCCTGCCGGCAAATCAAAATGTGCTGAAGGTGAATGTGGTTGTAAAACGGGAAGATATCAGTTTGCAGAAAAATGCCCGGAAATTAGTATTGCGGCTATTGCCGTCCGATGATTTCGAAACCGGGGAGGTGAATAAACTGGTGAAGAGCATTACGATATCGGATAAACTGGAACGTCCTACCCGCTGGAGAGACAATGATTACTATTATCAAAGGTATTTAGGAAATTGGTCGGAGGCAAAACATCGTTTTATGATCGATGTCACCGGACAAAAATGGGACAATAATTTTCTGGCTTATATTATAAATAATTATGATACTTGGACGCTGAGGGATTATTATCTGGCTAAAATAAAAAAGGAATTAGCCGAATACAATGCAGATCCGAAAAACAATCCTCCTTTGAAAGATGAGAATGGTAAAGAAGTTGTTTTCCCTTAAAACGAATGAACTATGAGAACGGTATATTTATTTTTATTAGCCTTATTGTCTGTACTATGCTGGTCGTGTTATGACGATCAAGGCAATTATGATTATCACGAACTGAATCGGACCGCAGTATCCGGAATAGATCCCGTTTACCGCTGTGATTTGTTGAGCCGTTTGTCTATTCCTGTTGTCATCCAGTCGGAAGATAAGGACCGGACATATGATTATGTGTGGATGTATCATAAAAGTGAGGGATCGAAAAAGATCGATACTATTTCGCGGGAGAAAGATCTGGATTGGGTCGTTTGGGCAGGTCCGGGAGTTTATCGGCTTATTTTCGAATATAGCGATAAGCAGACCGGTGTTGTGAATTATATAGAATCCGAAATGATCATAGAATCGAAATATTTCAGGGGATGGTATGTGATGAAGCAAAATGGGGAGACGACCGATGTCGATTTCTTTTCTCCGGAATTACAGAATACCGGGCTGATACAGAAAAGTCGGGGAGAAGCACTGGCCGGCCGGCCTCGTTCTTTGGGTTATATCGGTGATTATGCCTATTTGGACGAAGAAAAGGAAGCGATGGTCAAGGATAACGCCTGTCTGATGGTTGTGTCGGAGAAAGAATTACAAGTGGTCCGGATTCTCGATCTGAAAATGGTTGGCGATTTCAATTCCCTCTTTTATGAGAAACAAAGTGTCGTTGCTCCCGGTAAATGGTTCGGTGGATCGGACGAAAACGGTTTGGTGAATGATGGAAAAGTATTTGCCATCGAAGTACGTGGTTCCCCTTTGGGAGCGGGTAAGTTCGCTTATGCGAAGGAGGGCGATTATGAATTGGCCCATCTGATGACGAAGAACGGAACTATGAGCCCCCTGTTTTTCGATACCAAGAGCAGTAAATTTTGTACCGTTGTCCGTAGAAATCCGAATTTGGTTTATTTGGATAGTGATGATCATTCTAAATTTCCTGAAGCTTATCCTGATCAGGAGCCGCTTTATGCCGGTTTTCTGGATGAGGGGATGTGGGAAGGTGGAAAAGGATACGTTGTCATGCAGAAAAAAGACGCGACCAAAGCTCGTTCTATTCTTCATTTCGATCTTAATTGTTTGGTGTCTTGGATGTCGGGTTTCCTCAAAAACAGAATTACAGCCATCGATAAGATTCCGCTGGAAAATGAGTTCACTCGAGCCGAATGCTTTGGGATGAACCGTACTTTCCAGATGCTGTATTTTTCTAAAGGCGATAAACTGTATTATTATGACCTGCAGAACAAACAGACGCAGGAAGTGAAAAGAGTGGGTGGACAACCCGCTGTGCCGGCAGGAGAAAAGATCGTTATGATCAAACATATTATCTTCGACAATAATTATGAGGCACCGGATGAGTACACGAATAAGTTGGTCGTTGCTACCGGAAACGGAAGTAGTTACAAACTTTACCTTTTCGATACTTCGGCGGATAAAGTAAAGGACAATCCGGAAGTTTACCAGGGTGAAGGAATGCCTTCGGAGGTAATGTATATGAGTTCGAAAATGGATAATGTATATTTATGTTATTGATAGATAGTCGAGTGTGGTTGCTATGGTTGTTCTGTTGTCTTCCGTGGGGAGGAATCAGGGCGGAGGAATTTGCCGTGATAAAGGGAAAGATCGAGGGAAAGATACCCGTAAAGGAAGTACGACTGATGACCGTAGAAAATGGGGTACCGGTAAAATATGCCGGTACCACTATTGCCGGTAACGGTAGTTTCGCTTTTATGTTCCAGCCGGCAGAGACTGGTTTTTATTACCTGTATGATGGAAATAATTATCACCGGATGTATATAAAAGCAGGAGATGAAATACAACTTCAGAGAATCGATGGGGTTTGGAAACAGATAGGTTGTGTCGGTGAAGAAAATCGTTTGTTGGCACACTGGACAGAAATGGAACGCCCTTTGAAAACACGTTCCAAAGCAGAAGCGTACGGTGCCTATTTCCCCCGCTTCGATTCGGTCCGGCAAGAGGTGGACCGGTGGCTGGAAAAAATAATTGTCCGGGATTCCCTTTTCCGGAAACAGTTGAAGGAAACGGTCGAATTTGATCTGTTGTATGATTTTGTTTCTTATATTGCTAAAAATCAACAATTTTATGAATCCGAAGAACGACAATCGGCCTATTATCGGCAGATCATCGGACATTTCCCTCTTGAAGATGAACGTATCCTGCAACAACCATACGGCATTCAGTTGCTTCGGAAATATTTTGCTTACAAAAGGAGTTTTGTTGTACGTCAGGGAGAATATTCGCTCGATGAGTGGTTGGCTGAAATCGGATCTCCGGTATTGAAAGCCGAATTTGTGTTGGCTGAAATAGATACCGCTAGTTTCGAGCGGTTTTGTGATTACGAAAAGAAGTATTTTTCTCTGATGCAAAATGAGGAACAGCGGCTGCGATTATGCCAGTATAAGGGACGTCCTCATTCCATACTACAAAAAGGAGAACGGGCTTCGAATTTTATCTTTCCCGATACTACCGGGCAATATCGTTCTATGGCCGATTTCCGGGGGAAATATAAGTTTATCGATCTTTGGGCGACCTGGTGTGCCCCCTGTAAAGCCGAAATTCCTTATTTACAAGAGCTGGAGGTTGAATTTCAGGGGGAAGAGATTGAATTTGTCAGTATCTCCATAGATGAAAACAGGAAAAAATGGAAAGAATATGTTCGGGAGCATCAGTTGGGAGGGGTGCAATTGTGGGCCGGTGATTGGAGTCGTCTTCCGGAAGAGTTACACGTCGGTTCTATACCCCGGTTTATTTTGATCGATAAAGAGGGTAATTGGGTAGATACCGAGGCACTCCGGCCTTCTAATCCTGCATTAAAGAAATTATTGAAGAATCTATTGAAAAAATGATTGGTTTGAAAAAAGTGATATTGACCTTCTTCGTCTGTCTGATAGGAGTGGGGGGGATGGAAAACGTATGGGCCGGTGATAAAACAGTTCGGGATTTTCATGAATTCGAGTTGTGGCACAAACTATTGCAATACGGGTTATCTCCATCCGGAGAATGGGCGATGTGGAGAATCCAGGCCGGAGAGACAACAGATACCTTGTTTGTGCGGAATATCGTGTCGGGCAAGGAGTATAAGTATAAAGAAACCTCGGCTCCTGAATTTTCCAAAGATTCCCGCTGGATCGTCTTTTCAGAACCGACGGGAGAAGACGTGGCTGCCGGTATTGCTTATCAGGTGAAACTGGTTTGCCTCGCTGATGGTGAAGAACAGATTTTCCGGGGAATAGAAAGTTTTACTTTTACCAGCGATAGTAAATGTTTGATTTTGAAAGGGAAAAATGCTGGGGATGCCGTAGAATTGAATCTTTATGATCTTGAAAAAAAACGGATAAAGAATATAGCCAATATACAGGAATATACGGTTGATCCAACGGGGAAATACCTGGCTTATACCCTAAAAGCTGAAAAGGGACTGAGCAATAGTCTGGAGGTATTGGAACTGAATGATTACCGTCTTCTGTTTTTAGAAAACGATAAAAACGGATATGAAAAATTGAAATGGACAGACCACGGGCTTCTGTTTATGAAAGTGTTGTCGGACAGTACAGGGCAGAAGCAAGGCAGGGAAATTCATGTCGTCCGGAATATCGGAAATAGGCAGCAGGTTTGCTGTTTTGCTGCAGAGGCCTGGGCCGATTTTCCGGCAAATATGAAAATCAGTGAATATTACACGCCCCAATGGTCTGCCGATGGGAAAAAGTTGTTTTTCGGTATCGCTCCGGAACGGTATCAAGGGGAATCCCGGGCGGAAGTTACAGCAGATGTCGATATCTGGCATTGGAAAGATCAGGAAATTCAGTCGCGTCAGAAAAACCGCTATTACCTGAATCGTAGCCGGACCTATTTGTGTGTATGGTGGCCGGAAGAAAAACGCTGGAGGCAGCTGGCCGATTCTTCCTTGTTCGATATAGCCGGTATCTCTGCCGACGGGGCATTTGTTTTAGCTGTCGACGATCGGCCCTATCGGCCCCATTACCGCGAACTTCATCGGGATATTTATGTGATACAGACGGAGACAGGAAAACGTACCCGCTTGTTGGAGAATACAATATTGTCGGCTTCTTTTTCCCGCGAAGGAAAGTATGTTTACTATTTTAAGAATAAAAACTGGTGGGCATACGATTTAGCGAAAGAAGAATATATCAATCTTACCGCTCAGGTAACTACTGGATTAAGCGATATATATTACGATGGCCCTATCGATATCGCTCCCTCCTTCGGTGTGGCCGGTTGGCTGAAAGAAGATAAGGCTTTTTGGTTTTATGACGAATATGATATCTGGAGTGTCGAGCCGGCTACGCTGAAATTGAAGCGGTTGACCCGAGGACGCGAAGACAAGATCACTTTCCGGAAATTTCAACGCGGAGTTTTGACTCCCGACCGTAACTTGCTGTTGAGAGCTACCGGTGATGACGGGGCTTCCGGAATTTATCGCTTCGATCCTAAAGGACATCATCGCCCTTTACTGTATGGGGCATTCAGTACGTTACGTTTGGAACAGTCGGCAGATAAAAAGATGAACTTGCTCGGATGGGCTGACAATATTACAGCTCCCGAATTATTCGTTTGTGATGAAAACCTGAATCGGCTTCAACAATTGACACATACGAATTTGCGTCCTTCCGGATTTATTTTCCGCAAGAGTGAATTGATCCGTTATAAAAATTCACAGGGTAAGGAGTTGAAAGGAGCATTGTTTTATCCGGTAAACTATCGGGAAGGTCAATCCTATCCGATGATCGTTCATATCTACGAGAGACTGTCCCAGCATTTAAACGATTTTGTTTTTCCTTCGGCATCGGATCTTTATAATACGATGAATTATGTGTTACAGGGCTATTTTGTTTTTCAGCCTGATATCACCTATGAGGTGAACCGGCCGGGCGAATCGGCAGTAGACTGTGTTACGGCTGCTGTTCGGCAAGTGTTGAAAAGAGAAGATATCGATCCTGCACGGTTGGGCTTGATCGGGCATAGCTGGGGTGCTTACCAGACGGCTTATATCATCACACAAACTCCGCTTTTTGCTGCTGCCGTGGCAGGAGCACCTCTGACAGATATGATAAGTATGTATAATAGTATTTATTGGGAAAGCGGACGTTCCAATCAAGAAATGTTCGAAACGGGACAGGCACGTTTCAGATTACCCTGGTGGCAAATCTCCCGGCAATATATTTGTAATTCCCCGGTATTTCAGGCAGAAAACATTCAGACGCCGCTATTGATGATCTTCGGAACTGAAGACCAGGCCGTCGATTGGAGTCAGGGACTGGAAATGTATATTACCATGCGCAGGCTTGGAAAACCTTGTATCCTATTGACCTATGAGGGCGAAGGACATACAATCGGTGGACAAATGAATACCTTGGATCAAACCGGGCGTGTCATGGATTATTTCGATTATTATCTGAAAAAAACGGTTGCGGCCGATTGGATATTGGAAGGACGAACTTACCTGAAAAAGAAAGGAGAAGAATAATTTTACCAGATCATGCCGGCAGTGCCGGCATTTTTTATTAATTTTGCTTTGAAATAGCTTGTTGTATACCGACGTTAAATTGTATGAAAAAAGGGATTCTATTATCATTATTGGCCGTTATCCTGCTTGCTGTCGTTGTTTGTGCCATTTGGTATATCAATGAAGAGGGGAAAATGCGTGCCGGTAGTAAAGATTCTTTTATCCCTTACAATTCGGCTGTCGTGGTGACGGTTAATGCCGGGGCTGAGTTAGCACCTGAGATCCGGCAGGCTTTTGCGGCCGATTTGAAAGTGTTTCGCCGGAAGTTGTTGGTCCGGATAACCGATACTTTACAACAACAAGGGCTGGTGAAGGCACATCCTTACGTTGTGGCAGCCCGGGTGGAAGGCAAGAGCGACGTGGCTTTCCTCTATGTGATGGATAATAAAGATGTCATTTCCCGGGGAGAAGTAACCGATTTCCTGAACCGGACTTTTGCTGCCGGAGGGGAGAAGGTACGGAAATACGACCGGCATAAAATATATACTTTAAAACAAGGGAAAGAGATCGCTTATTTTGCTGTTTGCGGCGGTATTATCTTGTTGTCGGATTCGGACCTGTATATCGAAGACGGACTGAAACAATTCGACCTCGAAGAAGCCGGGGAAGGAGTCAAACCCCATTATCAGAATCTGAATAAATATTTTTCAGCCGGTGCCGGTATAAATATTCTGTTGAATACCGGAGCTTTTACAGAGTTGATGCCTTTGTATATCCAGGTTAAAAAGGTTTTTCCCCATGTCGATATTACCCGTTTTTTCAAATGGGGAGCTTTGGACGGAGATTTCAGCGGACAGGGGATTTGTCTGAACGGATTTATGAACTATAGTGGACTGGATGGTTCGTACATCGCTACATTGGAAAAACAACAGGCCCGGGAAGCGAATATCGACGGGGTACTGCCTTCCGGTCTGCTCTCGTTAGGATTGCTGAACCTGAGTAATCCTGCGGCTTACTTTGCTGCTTTGGACAATTACCGCTATACGGTAGGACAAAAAGAAAATATCTTCAGGCGAAAGCAGCAGTTCGTTAAGATGTTCGGAAAAGGACGCGAAGAAGAGTTGCGCGATTTGTTGCAGGGAGAGTTTGCTGTTGTAGATCTGGCCTATAATGAAGCGACCCGCGAAAGGGATGGGCTTATCGTAGCCAGTCTTAAATCGGGTAGCCTGTGTAAAGTGGTGTTGGAGAAAATGATGAAGGAATATGCCCGTTTCGATAATCAGTCTTCAGAAAACTATTTAAAAGAATATAACCTCGATCGGGAAAAAACTTTCCGTTACTATCTTTTCCCGGCTGATGATCTGGCTGCCGTTTATTGGGGATATATTTTTGAAGGGATAAAATGCCGTTGCGTGTTGGTGGAGGATAACTACCTGATTTTTGCTTCCTCCGAGAGTGCGGTAAAGAGTTTTGCCCGCGATTATGTGCATGGGAGCGTCATCCGCGATGCCGAATGGTATCGGCATCTGAAAACCCGTTTGGCCGGAAAATACAATATGGCTTATTTTGCCCGTACGGCTGAGGTTTTACCTTTTTATACCTCTTTGACTCAGGGAAGTTGGCAGCAATTCCTGACTCGACGTCAAAAGGAACTGTCTGTATTTTCTACCTGGGCCTGGCAGTGGTCCAACGAGGGAGATATGCTCTATACCACTCTTTTTCTGAGTACAGCCGAGATAAAGGATGAAATTCGTCCGCATGTATTGTGGCAGACTAAATTGGATGGGAAAGTGAGTATGAAGCCCGTTCCCGTGACCAATCATGTGACGGGTGAGAAGGAATTGTTCGTGCAGGACGATCGCCATACCGTTTATCTGATCAACGATGTGGGGCGTGTGCTTTGGAAACTTCCTCTCGGGCAGCAGATCAATAGCGAAGTATATCAGATCGATCTCTTCAAGAACGGGAAATTACAATACCTGTTTTCTACTCCCGACAAGATGTACCTGATCGACCGCAACGGTAATGCAGCGGGGCGTTTCCCCGTCGCTTTCAAAGGAAAGTGCGAGCAGGGAATATCCGTGTACGATTACGATAATAACCGTAACTACCGCATCTTTGTTCCTTGTGAAAACCGGGAAGTATATCTGTACGGTTTGGATGGAAAACCGGTAGAAGGCTGGAATCCCCAAAAGACCGATAAACCGGTCGTTTCGAAAGTACAGCATTTCAGGGTGGCCGACAAAGATTATATCGTCTTTGCCGATCGGTATCGTTTTTATATATTGGACCGTAAAGGCAAAGAGAGAGTGAGAGTTTCTTCCGTATTCGATCTGAAACCTCATACCGATGTCTATTTAACCCGTAAAGGCGGACAACCGGTTCTGGTATTTGCTGGTAAGGGAGGACAGGTACATGTGGTGAATTTTTCCGGTCAGACAGAGACTTCCCGGGTAGAAGGATTGTCCGATCGGTTTGAAATGAATATAGTGGATTGGGATGGAAATGGGAACGGGGATGTTTTGTTTACCGATGGGAACCGGGTATTGGTCACCCGTTTGGATGGAACGCCGCTTTTCGAGAAGAAAATGGAGGCTAAAACTTTAGGTTTCCCTTATGTATACCGTTTCTCTGCTAAAGACGTGCGTGTCGGCTTGACCGATCCGGAACAAAACCACTTGTTTTTGTTATCGGCTGATGGAAAGCTGTCCAAAGGATTTCCCATTACCGGCGATTCGCCTTTTTCAATCGTCTTTTTAGGAAATGACGGATTTTTCTTGTTTGCCGGAACCGGAAACAATACGATCCTGAAATATAAGGTGCAACGATGACTTGAAGACGTTTAAAGTGAATGATTTAGAAAATAGATAAATTGCAAAAAATAGTTTTTCTAAAAATTTGATTTTCCAAAAAATTAACACAATTTTGCACTATTGTGTAAATGTTATATTTATGATGAAATTTTGTTTGAATTGGGGTGGTGCGGCTTTGTTGTCTATGCTGCTTTTGTGTACTTCTTGTGGTGATGCCGATCTTTTCGATACCGATAAATGGACCAATGAAATAGAAGGCTGGGAGCCGGGTGTTTCCTTAAAAGTGCTTCAGGGGTCTTTTACTCTTTGGGATTTAATCAATCAGGGCGATGACGATGTGGTCGTAAAAGAAGGAAATGATCTGATCATTCAATATACCGAAGAAGGTATTTATCATATCGATATCGGTCAGGTCTTCGATATGCCTGCTGAAGATTTGGAATTCAGCTATTCATACACGATACCCGGTATGGTATCGGGAGTTCATTTAGTATTGGACCATCCGTTAGAAATTGAATTTCAGACTTCAACCACTTTAAAAGAAGTGCCTGATGGATGTGAACTGAAAAAAATCCAGGCTTCTGCCCATTTTGTGTTACCGGAAATAGGATATCCTTATGAGATCGAGGCTACATTCCCCGATATTGAGATGAACGGTGAGATTCTGCATATTAGGAAGTCTGTACCTGCTACCGGATCGGAGTCTATCGATTTAAACGATTTTATACTCACCCTCGATGCAGAGAAAAAGGTCGATTTAGAAGTAAATATTGTCATTCCGGCGGGAACTGAGGTGACGAATCCTGCCTTGGATTTGATATTTGGCTTGAATAATCTCAAATTCAAAAAAGCAGAAGGGAAAATCACGGTCGATCCGATCGCTATCGACCCGGATAAATTTAATATGGATATCGACTTTTTGGATGAAATCGGGGGTAAGTTTAAGTTCACCAAGCCTGAACTGAATATTATTCTCCGTAACAAAGGTATCGGTGTCCCGATGAGTGTCGATGCTACTTTCTATGGACAAAACGCAGAAGGAGATACGTTAACGCTGAAATTAGAAGAAGGAAAAGAGTTGCTCACTTTAGGGAATAAGTCGAATATCGTGCTTTCCGATACTTTAGGGTTGAATAAGGATAATTCCAATATTGTAGACTTCCTGTCTTTGCCACCGACAGGCGATATATCCTATCAAGGTACGGTGACGGTAAATCCGCAAGGAGACGAGGATAATGTGATTTACAGCGACGGTGAAATCGATCTGGATGCTTATGTCCGGATACCTTTCGCATTGAGTGCCGAAGGACTCAATTACAAAGACACGCTGAACGATATTGATATCGACCCCAAGTATGCGGATAAGATCAAAGAAGGTGTAATTACGATTACTGCTGTCAATGGACTTCCATTGAATCTCCGGATTCCGACCCTGGTGCTGTTGGGAGAAAATGGCGAGAAATTGGAAAGCCTTACCGCTGTGAAAGGGCGGGATATTATTCAGGCTGCCAACGGTAAGGAGAGTGTGCTGGAATTTAATCTGACTCAGGCACAAGCTAAAAAATTAGGACAAACAGAAAATATCCTTTTGGAAGTGAAAGCTTCGACAACAAATAATCAAGAAGTGGTTGTTGCTGCAGATGCGAAATTATCGTTCGACCTGAAACTGGTCGCAAAAGCCGTGATCACCGATCTGGACGATTTTTAACATATTCGGGTAAAGAGTCGGAATAAAAAACAATAGAGGTTACAAGGATTTCAAGGGTTCATTTACCTTTTGGCCTTGTAACCTTTTTGTCTTAAGAATATACACTCAATTAATTTATACCTAGGTTTAATTTTTTTTCTTTCTATTCCGATTTCGGATTTTATACCGTCAGGCCGGTTCGCCTGGAACGGTCCGGTAAGGCTTTCGTTGATTTCATCGGTTCTTCTCCTGCTCGGAAAAACAAAAGATTTTGTTTTTCTCTCGCTTATTCGAAGAACTCACTGACCGGCGGAACTCCTCACTTCGTTCGTCAAACACCACCGGTCGGGCGTTCGGAAAACCTAACCGGACACTCGTTCCTGTTCCAATGGTTTTCCGCCACAAAACCCTCCATCTTCCGTTTGCACTACAGACCAAAGAAAGGAGAAGGAAAATATTATAAGCTTGAAAAACAGGTGGAATACGGATACCTAGGCTATTTGACCGGATTTTCTTATTATTTACAAAATACTGATTTCTAAATTAATTCGTAATCTTAATGTAAGGAATCGGAAAACGGCTGTTTCGTAGAAGTTCATGTTTTTTAGGTCACAGTTTGTTTCCCATGTAGTGATAACGTGAGTCGAAGGTGTTCGTGTTCGGGAACTATTGGAGCTCTGTCGAGTGTCGTCTTGCTTTTTCTGAACGTCCGATTTAAAGTAACGGGAGCCGCCGGCAGTGATGAGGAAATCGTAGCCGAATTGAGCCAGATGATCGAGATGGCCCGGAAAACATCCGATTAAGAGAGGAATATTCAGGAAATAGATAGCACTACTGATGACGTGTATTATTTTGCTTCATTCAGCTTGATAGTACACGTCATTTATTTACCTGAACCTTTCTTGTTACTCTTCCTCTTCGATTTCGATGTGTAATCCTTCCTCTTCTGCCAGGTTATAGTCTTTACCGGCGACGATCAGCACAATCTCTCCTTTCACGCCGTTTTGTTTATACCAGCCGGCCAGTTCTTCGAGAGTCCCTCTTTTGAATTCTTCGAACATTTTACTGATTTCCCGGGCCACACAAGCATGACGGGTCGGGCCGAATACCTCTGCCATTTGTTCCAGGGCTTTTACCAGACGGAACGGGGATTCATAAAAAATCATAGTTCTGTTTTCCTCTGCTAAGGCACTCAACTTCTTTTGCCGGCCTTTTTTCTGGGGCAGAAATCCTTCAAAACAGAAACGGTCGCAAGGAAATCCTGAATTGACCAGGGCCGGAACGAAAGCAGTCGCTCCCGGCAAGCATTCCGTGGCTATTCCCCGTTCTACGCAGGTACGGGTGAGCAGGAAGCCTGGGTCGGAAATTCCCGGAGTACCGGCATCACTGATCAGGGCTATATTCTCTCCTCTTTCCAGTCTTTCCGCTATCCGGTCTACTTGCTGGTGTTCGTTGAATTTATGATGAGAAAGCAGGGGAGTGGTGATCTCATAATGCTTCAATAGCTTGGCACTGGTACGCGTGTCTTCTGCTAAAACCAGGTCCACTTCTTTCAATAAACGAAGTGCACGTAATGTGATATCTTCCATATTCCCTACGGGAGTAGGAATTAAATATAATTTACCCATGACTGGTTATACTTATTGGTTTCCAATTTATATTGCATACAAAGGTAATGATTCGCTTGGGAAATGGAATATAATTGAGATTCCAGTTTGAATTTTAGTCGGGCTTTACATCGGTAAGTACAAACTGTTTTTTTATTTTACATTTTCTTGTCCTATTTTGCTAAATAATAGAAGGTTAGATAAAATGTTGAGGATTTTGAGAAAAAAAAAGATATTTTTTTTGCCAGGAAATAAATTTGCCGTATATTTGCATCCGCTAAGCAAAACTATGGTCTGTTCGTCTAGGGGTTAGGACGCAAGATTTTCATTCTTGTAACACGGGTTCGATTCCCGTACAGACTACGAAAGACATAAGGTCTGTTCGTCTAGGGGTTAGGACGCAAGATTTTCATTCTTGTAACACGGGTTCGATTCCCGTACAGACTACTTGAAAAGTTGAATTTTTATATTTGTAGAGATGGCAAATCATAAATCATCAGAAAAAAGAATCAGACAGACTGCAACTAAAAGAGAACATAATCGGTATTATGCTAAAACGACCCGTAATGCGGTGAAAAAATTACGTATGGTAACTGATCGTGCTGTAGCAGTTGAATTACTGCCGAAAGTAGTTGCTATGCTGGATAAATTGGCAAAGAAAAATATTATCCATGATAATAAAGCTGCCAATTTGAAATCTAAATTGGCTTTGCACGTCAATAAACTGTAATTCGTTTATTCTCTAAACCGATATACAGGAGATGAGTAAAACTCATCTCCTTTCTTTGTTATCTCCCATATTTTTCGTAAATTGTTTATCTAAAACTTTTGCGTTATGGGTGATCAGTATCTACCGATGAATTCCTGGGCTGCTGATGAACTGCCTAGGGAAAAATTGCTTACAAAGGGTGTTGCTGCGCTTTCGGTCAGTGAGTTGTTCGCTATTTTGCTTCGTTCCGGTGTCGGAGGAGAGACAGCTTTGGAGTTGGCCCGGCGAATCCTCGCCGATAATAACAACGACTTGAACCAATTGGCCAGACGCTCGGTCAGGGAGTTGATAAATAAGTATAAAGGGGTAGGCATGGCTAAGGCCACTGCTATTGTTGCAGCGATAGAGATCGGACGGCGTCGGCGGCCCGAGACCAAAAGAATGAAATCGGTGATCCGCTTTAGCAGGGAGGCTTATCGGTATATCCGCTCTTTTATCGAAGACTTGGATCATGAAGAATTTTGGGTCATCTATCTGACACATTCCAACCAGGTGAAAGGATGTGAATGCTTATCGTCGGGAGGAATGGACGGAACGGTGATCGATGTCAGATTACTTTTCCGGGGGGCTTTAGACATGAAAGCCACTTATATCGTTATTGCCCATAATCATCCGGGAGGCTCTTTGGTCCCTAGCACATACGACGAGCTGATTACCCGAAAAATCTATGAGGGAGGACAACTGCTCGATATTAAGCTCTATGACCACATTATCGTCGGAGAAAATGCCTATTACAGTTTTGCCGATGAAGGCAAATTGAACTTTTCCAGGAAAAAACAATAAACAGACCGGTTTGGGTGCCACATTGTCAGCAAAAACTGCCGCATTAACAGAATGACAACCACGCCTGTCAGCGGTTTGGTATTGGCAAAGTTTTTGCTTAGTTTTGCTTTAGCAATTTTTATAGTATCCGGGGATACTCTATTTGCGTAATACTTGTTGATAAGATAGTGTAAATAATTAAAATAAACGCCATGTCTAAAGATGTAAAGGATACTGAAGCACAGGAAGAATTGAAAGATAAAGTAAACGCCGGGGATGTAAAAGAAGAGAAAGAAACCAAAGAAAAACACGCCAAAGCGAAAAAAGAAGATAAAGACCAGAAAATAGAAGAACTGGGACAAAAATTGTCTGAAATAAATGATAAATACCTGCGTTTGTCGGCTGAATTCGATAACTATCGTAAACGTACCCTTAAAGAAAGAATGGAATTGACGAAGAACGCAGGAGAACAAATTCTGGAAAAAATCCTGCCTGTTATGGACAATTTCGAAAGAGCTCTGAAAAGTATGGAAACGGCCGAAGATGTGCCGGCTTTACGCGAAGGAGTTGAATTGATCTATGCCAACTTCAGGGATTTCTTATCTCAGCAGGGAGTGAAAGAAATGGAATGCCTGCATACCGATTTCGATCCTGAATTGCAGGAAGCGGTAACGAAGATTCCGGCTCCTGCCGAAGAGTTGAAAGGAAAAGTCGTCGATTGCATTCAGAAAGGATATACCTTACATGATAAAGTAATCCGTTTTCCTAAAGTAGTTGTCGGTGAATAATAAATCCACGATTGGAACAGAAGGTGTGTCTGGAAATTCGGATTTTGGATTACAGCGGTAACCCCAAATCCGGAACCTATAATCAAATATAAAAGTAATGGCTGAAAAAAGAGATTATTACGAAGTGTTGGGGGTGGCTAAAAATGCTGAAGCGGCCGAGATAAAAAAAGCTTATCGGAAGCTCGCTTTACAATATCATCCTGACAGAAACCCGGGAGATAAAGAAGCAGAGGAAAAATTTAAAGAAGCGGCAGAGGCTTATGATGTATTGAGTAATGAAGAAAAGCGCCGTCGCTATGATCAGTTCGGACATGCCGGAATGGGGGCAGGAGCCGGAGGTTTCGGCGGGGCAGGAATGAGTATGGACGACATCTTCGCACATTTCGGAGATATTTTCGGTAGTTTCGGTGGCTTCGGTGGTTTTGGAGGCGGAGGACGTTCAGCCAGACGGGTAAATCGGGGAACCAACCTGAGAGTGAAAGTGAAGATGACCCTGGAGGAAGTGGCTACAGGCGTAGAAAAGAAAATCAAAGTAAAGAAATATGTTGCTGATACCCACTGCCACGGTACCGGAGCAAAAGACGGTAACTCTTTTTCCACCTGTTCCACTTGTCATGGTACCGGACAGATCACCCGGGTACAGAATACCATCCTGGGTGCCATGCAAACGACATCTACTTGTCCCACTTGTGAAGGAGAAGGCAAGATAATCAATGAGAAATGTTCCCATTGTAACGGAGAAGGTGTTCAGCTTTCCGAAGAAGTGATCACCTTGAATATCCCGGCCGGAGTGGCTGATGGCATGCAGTTGTCTTTGAGTGGAAAAGGAAATGCTGCCCGTCGGGGAGGAGTAAACGGTGATCTCATCATATTGATCGAAGAAATCGAACATCCCGAGTTGGTGCGCGATGGAAACGATCTGTTATATAATACCTTCATCGGTTTCCCCGAAGCTGTATTGGGCGATTCCGTCGAAATCCCGACACTCGAGGGGAAAGTAAAAGTGAAGATAGAACCCGGTACACAACCCGGAAAAATCCTGCGCTTGAAAGGGAAAGGAATTCCCGACATCAATGGGTATGGTAAAGGAGATTTGTTGGTCAAAGTGAATGTCTGGATTCCCAAAAATCTTTCTAAAGAGGATAAAAAAACTATGGAGGATTTGAAAGAACGTAGCTTCTTGAAACCGTCCAATGTCGAAAATAAAAAAGGATTTTTCCGCAAGGTAAAAGACTTTTTCGAATAAAAATCTCAAATACACGACCTGAATGATCACACTGACCCAGCTGGAATATATCGTTGCTATCGATGAATATCGTCATTTTGCTACAGCTGCAGAAAAATGTTTCGTAACCCAGCCCACTTTAAGCATGCAGATAAAAAAGCTTGAAGATGAGCTGGGAGTCATCATTTTCGACCGTTCGAGACAACCTGTCGTACCGACCGATCTCGGGGCAAAATTAATCGAACAGGCACGTATGACCTTATCCGCTACGCAACGGATAAAAGAGATCATTCAGGAAGAACAGCAAGAGGTCGAGGGAACACTGAAAATCGGAATCATACCGACACTGGCTCCTTACCTGTTACCGGTTTTCATCGGGCCCTATATCCGCAAATATCCGGCAGTAAAAGTCGAGGTCGAAGAATTGGTCTCCGAAGAGATCATTCGCCGGCTGAAACGTGATATGCTCGATGTCGGCTTATTCGTTACCCCTTACCACGACGAAAAAATTGTCGAGCGTCCCGTATTCTACGAAGAGATGTTGGTATATGCACATCCTGATAGCGAATTGCTGAAGAAAAAAGAAGTCGGGCATGAAGATATCGTTACCTCTGACATTTGGATGCTGGGAAATGGCCACTGTTTCCGTAATCAGGTCGTCAACCTTTGTGAAATGTCTGCGAGCCAGCATAAGAATCTGCCTTTCGAGTTCGAAAGTAATTCCCTCGAAACGCTGATGCGGATTGTAGATGTGGAAGGAGGCTTCACTTTGATTCCTGAACTGGCCTTGCAATATATGTCGCCCGAAAAAAAGAAACAGGTCAGGTCTATTGCCAATACGAAGCCTCTGCGCGAAGTAAGTGTCATTTATTCCCGGCATTTCACCAAACAACGTTTGATAACTTTGCTTTGTGATGAGATTAAATCCGTAGTTCCTGCGCATATGTTGAAGCGGGATAGGGGAATGATCGTCGAGTGGAAAGTAGAAAAAAATGAATAATATTAAAATAGAGGGGAAAGGAAATTATGGATCTGATCAAAAATAGTTTTTTAGAAGCACAGCAGGTGCTGGAAGCTTTTATTTCCGATGAGAAAAATCTCGGACAAGTAAAAAATGCCGGAGATCTGCTGGTAGATATGTTCCGGCAAGGGGGAAAAGTGTTTAGTTGTGGCAATGGAGGGTCCTTGTGTGATGCCATGCATTTTGCCGAAGAACTCACGGGACGTTTCCGTCATGAGCGGGCTGCCCTGCCGGCCATTGCAATTGCCGATCCTTCCCATTTCACCTGTGTATCGAACGATATGAGTTTCGACTCGGTTTTCTCGAAATACCTCGAGGCTTTGGGTAATCGGGGAGATGTGCTCTTAGCGATCAGTACTTCCGGTAACTCTTCCAATATACTACAGGCCATCGACACTGCTCATGTCAAAGGAATGAAGGTGATCGGGCTGACAGGAAAGACAGGAGGAGAAATGAAAGAAAAATGTGATATAACTATCGTAGTACCCTGGAATAAGTATAGCGATCGTATTCAGGAAATACACATCAAAATCATTCATATTTTGATTGAATATATCGAACAAGCATTATTTAACACCAATAAATAAATTTAACACAAAAGTAATATGGGTAATAAGATTAACGACCCGATAGCTCGTCTGATGGGATTGAGATATAAATCACATCCTTGGCATGGTTTGGAAGTAGGTGACGATGCTCCGGAAGTGGTTACTGCATTTATAGAAATGGTACCTACAGATACAGTAAAGTATGAATTGGACAAAGTCAGCGGATACATCAAGATCGACCGTCCTCAGAAGTATTCGAATGTGGTACCGGCTCTCTATGGCTTTATCCCGCAAAGTTATTGCGGTGGTTTGGTCGCCGAATATGCGATGCAGCAAACGCAGCGGACAGATATTCAGGGCGACTGTGACCCCTTGGATATTTGTGTATTGACAGAAAGAACTATCTCGCATGGAGATATCATTGCCCGGGTACGTCCGATCGGTGGCTTCCGGATGCTCGACGGTAATGAGGCAGACGATAAAATCATTGCTGTGTTGAAACACGACGCTACGTACAACGTATATAATGATATTTCCGAATTACCGCACATTGTCGTCGACCGTTTGAAACACTATTTCCTCACCTATAAAGATATGCCGGGTGAAGAAGGCCAGCGTAAGGTCGAGATTACTCATGTTTATGGCAGGGAAGAAGCTTATGAAGTGATTCGCCGGTCTCTGGAAGACTATAAAAACCATTTCGAAGGTTTGGAGGATATTTTGAGCCGGGTGTGATTTACGGCTTGCTCCTTCCTTAACTCCCCCACGATTCCCGGTCCAGGCTTCGGTATTGAATAGCCTCCGCTATATGTTGCGGCAGGATATGGTCCGAACTTGCCAGGTCGGCAATTGTCCGGGAGAGTTTGATAATCCGGTCATAAGCCCGTGCAGAAAGTCCGAATTTCTGCATCGCCATTTTTAATAAAGAAAGGCATTGTTTATCCAACGGACAAAAGCGTTTCAGCAGAGGCGGGGACATTTGGGCATTACAGTAGATACCCGGATAATCTTTAAAACGCTCCGTTTGAATGTTGCGGGCAGTGATCACCCTTGCCCGGACTACGCTACTAGGGTCGGCTTCTTGTATTCCGGCAATTTTTTCCAGTTCTACCGGGACAACCTCGATATGCATATCGATCCGGTCAAGCAGAGGACCCGAAATTTTGGATAGATAATGCTGGATCGCACTTCCCGAACAGGTACACTCTTTAGTCGG
This sequence comes from Odoribacter splanchnicus DSM 20712, assembly GCF_000190535.1. Lineage (GTDB taxonomy): Bacteria > Bacteroidota > Bacteroidia > Bacteroidales > Marinifilaceae > Odoribacter > Odoribacter splanchnicus. The sequence goes on along the minus strand of NC_015160.1, from coordinate 2,718,782 downwards.
ATGGTTATAATAACCACAGGGACAAGGATTCATGGAAGCGATCAGCATAAAATTGGCCGGATAATCGACACTGTAGCGGGCCCGGCTGATGGTAATTTTCCGGTCTTCCAGGGGCTGGCGCATAACTTCTAAGACATTGCGCTGAAATTCAGTGAGCTCGTCCAGGAAAAGAACTCCGTTCGTAGCGAGAGAGATTTCACCGGGACGAGGGAAAGATCCTCCGCCGATCAGGGCTATCGGAGAGATTGTATGATGGGGTGAACGGAAAGGCCGGGTCGTAATCAGCGAACAATTCCGGGATAGTTTTCCCGCGACGGAATGAATTTTTGTGGTTTCCAGCGACTCTTCGACAGTCATCGGAGGGAGTATTCCCGGTAAACGCCTCGCAAGCATCGTCTTCCCCGAGCCGGGTGCTCCTACCATCAGAAGATTGTGAGCACCGGCAGCTGCAATTTCCAAAGCCCGTTTGACGGTTTCCTGCCCTTTCACATCTTTAAAATCATAAAGAAGATCGTTGGTTACTTCCGATAGGGTCGGATCGAAGGTGAACGGTTCTGCCTGCTGTTTGCCGTTCAGAAAATCGGTGACTTCCCGGATATGGGAGAAACCATAGACGTGTATACCTTCGACTACAGCAGCTTCGTTTGCATTTTCCAACGGCACGATAATGCTTTTGAAACCCTCGCTCCTGGCATTGATAGCGATAGGAAGTACCCCTTTTACCGCCACCAAACTTCCGTCGAGTGATAATTCTCCCAACATCATAAAATTCTCCAGCCCTTCGGGCGAGAGTTGTTCGTTGGCAGCCAGAATACCGATACAGAGTGGGAGATCATAAGCAGAGCCTTCCTTTTTGACATCGGCAGGAGCCATATTGATGATTACCCGCTTGCCCGGAATCCGGGAACCGATCTCCCGCAGGGCCGAATCGATCCGTTGCTGACTTTCTTTTACCGCATTGTCCGGTAAGCCCACAATGATAAATTTAGCACCGTTCAGGATGTTAACTTCCAGCGTAATGGTTGTGGCCTCGATTCCATTGACGGCACCACTAAATATCTTCACTAACATGACACCGCAGATTTAAGATTAAGTGTATGTAAGTTAAGATAATTTTACAATAAATCAAAGTGAAAATCCTGATTTTTATCTTCGGTCTCGAGCACTACTTCCCGACCGTCGAAACTGGCGAAACTATAATAGGTGATCCAGTCCCCTGTGTTGATATAGCGGCTGCTTGGCGAAAGAGTAAAATCGATAGGCAGATGCCGGTGTCCGAAAATGAAATAATCGAAATGTTGTCCTTGCAGCACTTCCCGGCAAAAACGAACGATCTCTTCTTTTTCCGCTCCCCGGAATGCATCGGCTTCGATTTTGCCGTTTTCCAGACGGGAATGCGACGACCATTTCCGCGCAATCAGGATTCCGATATCCGGATGTAGCCATCTGAAACACCGTTGTAAAAAACGGTTGTGAAAAATACGGTAGAGGAATAGATATCCTTTATCCTGTGGGTTCAGTGCATCTCCGTGTCCGATCAGGAAACGCTTACCGGCTATCCTGAAAATTTCATTGTGAGTATGTAGGATCACGCCGCATTCTTCCGGGAGATAACCGAATGCCCAGATATCGTGATTACCCGTAAAGAAATGTACAGGTATGCCCTGGTCCGTAAACTCGCATATCTTGGCCAGAAAGCGGACATGCCCTTTGGGTACTGCCCGCTTGTATTCGAACCAGAAATCGAAGATATCCCCGAGCAGGAACAACTCGCCACAATCCGGACGGATGGTGTCGAGCCAACGGATCAGGCGGTTTTCCCGTTCCCGGTCATTATCCAATACAGGAGCACCCAGATGGACATCGGAAACGAAATAAACCTTTTTTCCAGCCTGGAGCCGGAGGGTATGCTCTGTATGGGGGATTCGCTCACTGATTTTCATCGATTCTGCCTCTTTCTCGCTCTTGGGGTGAGTAATTTTAAATTATTTTAAAAGGTCGTTCAAACGGTCTTCCAGGCGTTGGCCTGCCAGATTTTTCCCGACAATTTCAAATTTAGGGTTGATAATATAATTGGCAGGTACACGTTGTATGTTCCACATCTGAGCAGCACGGCTTTTCAAACCATCCGGATCCCAGACACAAATCCAATTGATATCCAACTGTTTTACGAGACTTTGCCAGGCAAGTTTGTTCGGATCCAGACAAACCTGATAAATCTGAACTCCCCGGTTTTTAAATTTGTTGTAGATCTTTTTCATTTCTTGAATATAGCCGACTCCGTCTTTGCTGTTCAAGACAGTAAAATCGAGCAATATATATTTCCCTTTCAGCGAACTAAGGGCAATGGTGTCCCCCTGTGCATTCGGAAGATGGATTTCCGGCAGTGATCCTTCGCTGTTGTTGATCAATTGTTTTATTTTCATGTTTTGGATCGCCTTGTTGATTTGGTCCAAATGATTCAGGATCGCTTTCGTATATTGCGATTCCGGATACATCGCTTTCATCGAAGAGGCGACGACTTTATAAGAATGCAAATCGTTATCCGGATTCAGGATGAAATTATCCTGATCGAATTTCTGATACAAGGCATAATAGGAAGCCGGCGAAATGGCATGCTTCAGGATAAAATCCTTCGAAAAGTTAATTTGTTTGTTCACGATCGAATCCCAGGCGGCTGCAATTTTTTGACGTTCGCTGGTCGCTTCGGCAGGAAGGGCGGCAAAGCTTTTCTTCAGTGAATCCATCATGACATGAGTATTGTTCAGTTGAAAATTCAGCAGCTTTACCCAAAGGGAATTTTCAGATCCGTCTACCCAGTAATTCTGGGAAAGTCCGTTCAACGTTCCGCTCAATTCGATATGATCTTCCGGTTCAGCAATGAAAGTAATAAATTCCTTCGGACCGATTTTTACATTATAGAAAGTGGGGAGGGATGTTGCTGTTTTAAAGGTGAAATGTCCGTACCGGTCGGTTTTTGTCGAGTCGATGATGACAGCTTGATCGACATTTAACTGCTCCAGGTACACTTTTTGATTTTCGGCTTCCTTGATCCCTCCGGTAATTTTAACATTATTTTTACTTGTACAGGCAGCCAATGCAAGTAATACAAATACAGACGACCGTATATTTTTTCTCAACATGATGAAAAAGGTTAGTTATTACTAGATTTTAATCGTACGAAAATACAATTTTTTTCGGCTAGGACAAAAGGAATCTATTAGTTAAAATTCTGTCAAGAATTATTTCTTTCTGTTGCTTTCTAAAGGAAAAGAATATATTTGCAAACGATGTTGAAATTGGGCAAACAGATATTGCATACGTTAGTGCTGCTTATTACCGGGATGGCATTGATTGGAGTGAATGTAACTCAGTCGGGTTGTATTCATTCGGACCGCACATATCTCGAAGTCAGAGTCCTGCCTGCAGAGAACACATGTCCTTGCGAAGAGGAATGTGGCTGTTGTCAGGGGGAACGGCAATTTTGCAAAGATTGTTGTCATGCTTCTTCCCGTCATGATTTTTATAAAGTGACCGATTCTTCATTGGTAGAGCGGGGTTTACAAATGCAACTTTCCGTATTTACCTTACCTGAATGCGGTTGGGAGATGACGATACAGATTCTTGCTGTGCGGGACGGAAAGGATGGCTTTGCTTTTTACCGGAAGTTTCCCGGGATTCCGCCCTCGCTGGAATCGTTGTGTACTTTCCTTTGTTAAAACCTTTTGCCGGTCAGTCCTGACCATGGATTTGGATAAGGTGTGTTGTCATTTTTAATCTTCAATCATAAGGTAAATAGTGTAAAAATGAAATTGTTCAGTTTAATGGTACTGTTATGTGCCTCTCTGGGAGGATATGCCCAGGATATAAAGGGACGGGTGGTCGAGCAGGAGAATGGAAAAAAGGTCGGTTTGCCGGGGGCCAATGTCTATTGGGCCGGAACGACAGACGGTGTAGTGACGGATGCTGAAGGGCATTTTAAAATCAAATGGAATAAATCGGGGCGCTTGGTCGCCAGCTTTATCGGGTACCGGACCGATACGCTTACGGTAAAACGCACGGATAAACAGGTCGAGATCGAATTGGTGGCAGGAGAAGTACTCGATGAAGTGAAAGTGGTCACCCGGGGAAATACGACGATTATGAGTACCCGGGGGCCTCTGATCGAACAGGTGATCACCGGCGAAGAATTGTGTAAAGCAGCTTGTTGTAATCTGGGAGAGAGTTTCACTACCAATGCTTCGGTAGATGTGGCATATGCCGATGCTGTGACTGGGGCGAAACAGATCCAGTTGTTGGGGCTGACCGGTAAATATGTGCAGATGATGACGGAGAATATGCCCAATTTTCGGGGGATTTCGGCATTATACGGATTGAATTATGTCCCAGGCCCTTGGATGAGCGCTATCTCGGTTTCGAAGGGGGCCGGTTCGGTAATCAATGGCTATGAAGCGATTGCCGGACAAATCAGTGTCGATTATAAAAAGCCTGCTACGAGCGAAAAGATTTTTGTCAATGCCTATGGGAATAGTGAAGGGATGATCGAATTCAATGCCAATACAGGCATCCGTCTGAATGACAAGTGGAGCACAGCCATCCTGGCTCACGGGGATTGGCTGACCATGGAACACGATGGAAACCACGATGGCTTTTTGGATATGCCTAAAACGACCCAATACAATGTGATGAATCGCTGGCAATATAAGACCGATACTTGGTTTTTGCAATTCGGAGGGAAGCTCCTCGACGAAACCCGCCTGGGAGGGCAGAAAGGATTTAGGAAGGAAATGCGGGGTAGCTATGGAGAGGGTACTTTGTATGGGATCGGCATCGACTCTCGCCGGTATGAAGGCTTTTTGAAGTTGGGTTATCTGATGCCGCAGTACGAGAATACCAGTATGGCGATTTTGGTGAATTATACCGATCACGATCAGGATTCATATTATGGCGCCCGTGATTATCAAGCCCGTCAGCAGACTGTTTTTTCTAACTATATTTTTCAGTCTATATTCGGACAGAATGAAAATCAGAAATATTCTGCGGGGTTGTCCTTTAATTTCGATCGTTATGATGAATCCTTCAACGACTATTTAGTGGGTTCCGGTCAAAAGACGGCAACCGTAGATTTCGATCGTAACGAACGGGTAGGAGGGGCTTTTTTCCAGTATACCGGACTTTTCTGGCAAAAATTGACCGTAATGGCCGGACTGCGTTATGACTACCATAATATTTTCGGTAGTTTTGTAACTCCCCGTTTACATCTGGCTTATGCCCCCGACGATTTTACGATGTTGAAGGTGTCTGCCGGTCACGGTGCCCGGACAGCCAACATCCTGGCCGATAACAGTTATCTGTTGGCTTCTGCCAATTCGGTATACGTCAACGATAAATTGTTGGCAGCCCATCCCGAAGAATTAGATCGTTTGGATATGGAAAAAGCCTGGAATTTCGGAGTACAGTTGAACCGCAAATTTCTCTTGTTCGACCGTATACTGAATATCAACCTCGATTATTACCGGACGAACTTTACCGATCAGGTCGTGGCCGATAATGAGACTCAGGTAGGAAAAGTCAATTTTTATAACTTAGACGGTGATTCTTACTCCAATTGTTATCAGGTGGAAGTGAAATACGAATTGATCCCCCGGTTCGACGTTTTGGGTGCTTATCGTTACAATGATGTGAAGACCACGATGGGCGGCCGTCTGTTGAGGGCTCCGCTGCAAAGTAAATACAAAGGCTTGTTGAATTTGTCATATTACACCAATATGAAGAAATGGCAATTCGATTTCACCACTCAATTCAACGGTCCGGGACGTATTCCCGTTCCTGTGTCAGAAAATTCAGGACAAGCGGATCGTTTCGATTCTTTCCGTATCATGAATGCCCAGATTTCCAAGTTTTTCCGTAAATGGAGTATTTATGCCGGATGTGAAAATATCGGTGATTTCACCCAAAAACATCCTATCCTGGCTGCCGACCGTCCCTGGAGTGACGCTTTCGACTCTTCGAAAATTTGGGGTCCTGTACACGGACGTAAATTTTATCTCGGCCTTCGCTTCGGATTAGACCGGGAATAATATTGTTTTATTAACTTTGATACATAAATTTAAAACTAGGAACCATGAAAGTAGTACGATTAGTTTTGATAATGGTAGTAGTATTGTCAGCTGCCATGAGTGTAAATGCTCAGAAAAAGAATGAGAAAACCGTCATTTTTAATGCCAACCTGCATTGCGAATCTTGCAAAGCAAAAGTAGAAAAGAATATCCCTTATGAAAAGGGAGTGAAAGACCTGAAAGTGGATATGAAAACTCAAACCATCACAGTCACTTTCCGCGAAGACAAAAATACCACCGAAAACTTGCAGAAAGCCATCGAGAAATTGAACATCGAAGTGAAAGGAATCGAAGAAAGTAACACTTCTGCCAAAACCCAAGCCGGCGAAAAGTGTGAAAAATCCTGTTGTGAAAAAGAGAGGAAAACGAAATAAAAATAAAGAAAAAGGGGCAGACTTTTTAGTCTGCCTCCTTTCGTAATAACTCAATCCGGAACTTAGATATCCAGATATTTTCCTTCCTTGTCAAAAGCGGCAAGGGCTGCATTTACAGAAGGGGTATCTTCTTTATAAGTGACTCCGAACCATTTAGCCGTTGTTTTCAGTACCCTTACATCGGCAATTTGATCCTTGATCATTTTATCCACTACTTTGGGAATATAAAATTCTGATCTCAGATTATCTTTGTTAGCCGGGTAAAATTCGACGAACTGTCTTTCGATTTCTTCGAAAATTTTAGGAGTAAAGGCCCAGAAATTCATAGATACCAGATCGTCGGCATTCAGTGTTTTTCCGGTCTCTTCGTCTTTGATGCTTCCGTCTGCCTGTCTGCCGATTTTCGTACATTCCGTAACGGCAGTCAGGTGGTGATGGCTGTCGGTTTCACAGATCCCTCGTGAAACAGTGCCGTTTTCCGATAGGGTAGAAGCCAGACGGTAACCGACCAGGCCGAACTCTTGGTCCGTTGCTTCGTTGGCCAGGAAATCGTGGGCTTTTACAAAAGCATCGCTACCGTAAAAATCATCGGCATTCAGGGCGGCAAAAGGTTCATCGATTACTTCTTTGGCACTCCAGATGGCATGTGCCGTACCCCACGGCTTCTCGCGCTCGATGGGCGGCATTCCTCCCGGTAGTTTATCCATACTTTGATAGCAATAAGCGGTTTCTACCAATCCTTCGGCATATTTCCCTACAAAATCGATAAATTCTTTGGCGAAACTTTCGCGGATAACGAAAACGATCTTATCGAATCCCGCATGAACTGCGTCATAAATGGTATAGTGCAGCAAAGCCTTCTGGTGCGGTCCGAGAGGAGTAATCTGTTTCAGACTTCCGAAACGGGAACCCATGCCGGCTGCCATCACTAAGAGTGTAGTTTTTCTTTTCATGATTATACTATTTTTATAAGTGTCAGTGTTGTGAGCCGACAAAGTTATAAAAAGATTAAAGATTTAACCTAAAATTCATTTACGAATCTGCCGTTCCGGTCTGGTAAATTTTATTTCAGAGAGTCTCCGTGGTCGTGCTTATACCGGGTAAAAACCTCCATTGCTTCATATTCGGCCATACCCAAACGGTTGTACAAATCCGCTGTATTCCGGTTACGGTCTTCCGCCCGTTGCCAGAATTCACGCGGATCATCTCCCGGAAATGCCGGTCCGTTGTTTTGTGAACCGTGTTTGTAGATCGCTTTCCGTTTGATAGACAATTCTGCCGGACTGATCGGAACCGCCATGTCTACTTTTTCTACTTCCCATTCCATCCACGCGCCGCGATACCACCAGGTGTTACAATCTTTAAACCACTCGTCCCGGTCGATGATGTTGTAGGCACGGAGAATCGCATCCAGACAGACTCCGTGTGTCCCGTGCGGATCGGCTAAGTCACCCGCAGCATAGATCTGATGGGGTTGTACTTTCCGTAAAAGATCGACGATAATATCGACATCGGCTTGCGATAGCGGGTTCTTTTTCACTTTCCCGGTTTCATAGAAGGGGAGGTTCAGGAAGTGTACCCGTTCTTCAGGGACACCGATAAAACGGCAGGCTCCGCGGGCTTCTGCCCGGCGAAGGGCGGCCTTGAATTGCAATAGATACCGTGCTTCCTCGTCTCCCGGTTTGCGGTTAGCGATAGCTTGTTTTATTTGTAAAAATGCGTTTTCCATGGCCGGTAAATCCCCGTCCACCAGTTTAGTAAAAGAGGTGGCGATATCCATTTGCTGATAGATATAATCGTCGAAAACAGCGATGCTGCCCGAGGTTTGGTAAGCGACATGCACTTCGTGACCTTGTTCTACCAACCGGGCGAAAGTACCTCCCATAGAGATGACGTCGTCGTCTGGATGGGGACTGAAGATCAGGATTCGTTTAGGATAAGGATAGGCTCTTTCGGGACGGGTAGAATCATCTGCATTGGGTTTGCCTCCCGGCCAACCTGTAATGGTGTGTTGCAGGTCGTTGAATACCTGGATATTTACTTTATTGGCCGAACCGAAAGTCTTGATCAGATCGGTCATCCCATTGTCGATGTAGTCTTTGTTTTCTACTTTCAGGATCGGCTTTTTCACTTTCTGGCACAGCCAGATGACGGCTTTTCGGATCAGCTTGTCGTTCCATTGTACTTTGCTGACCAACCAGGGTTGATTGGCACGCGTCAGTTCTTCGGCTGCACTTTCGTCGATGACGAACTGTACGTTCGGATGTACTTGCAGAAAAGTGGCAGGGACAGCATCCGAAACACTACCTTCGACCGTAGCTTTGATGATAGAAGCTTTTTTCTCACCCCAAGCCAGGAGTATTACTTTCCGGGCTTTCATAATCGTACCCACTCCCATGGTAATGGCGCGGGACGGCACATTTTCCATGCCGCCGAAATCTCCTGCAGCATCCTTGATCGTCAGATCGTCTAAATATACCATCCGGGTTTTCGAAGTCAGCGGCGAACCGGGTTCGTTGAAACCGATGTGGCCTGTGCGGCCGATTCCGAGCACTTGAATGTCGATACCTCCGGCGGCCTCGATCTGCCGTTCGTATTCCTTACAAAAGTTTTCTATCTCTTCCGCTTTTAAGGTTCCGTCCGGAATATGAATATTTTTCGGGTCGATATCGATATGGTCGAATAAGTGATGGTGCATGAAATAATGGTAGCTTTGCTCCGATTCTTTAGGCATAGGCAGGTATTCGTCCAGATTGAAACTGACTACATTTTTGAACGACAGGCCTTCCTCACGGTGCATGCGGACCAGTTCTTCATAGAGTTTGATCGGCGATGAACCGGTCGCTAATCCGAGGACACATTTTTCGCTTTTATCCGCATTCGTACGGATCAGATCGGCAATTTCCCGGGCTACCGCTTTAACGGCTTCGGAAGGTTTTTCATAAATACGGACCGGCACTTTCTCGAAACGGTTGGCGCCTTCTCCTTTCGCTATATAGTTTTTGGTGATCATAAGGTTGGGTTTAAATTTATAATGTCAACTGGCAAAGTTAATAAAACTTTGGTATTTTTCATGTATCCGGGAGCGGCTTCAGGGCGACCGCACCAAAATTCCTCTAAAAAGTTTATCATTGCAAAATGAATACCTCTAATTATTTTTCAGAAGTGACAGATCCTCGTGTAACAGGTCGCTGTCTACCTTTGTTGTCAGATATATTAATGATAGGTTTGTGTACTTATCTGACAGGCGGGACAGATTATGAAGATATGCGTCTGTTTGCTTTAGAGCGTGGAGAAATGTTGAATGATTTGCTTTCTCTACCAAACGGTGTACCATCAGAAGATACGTTTGAGCGTGTATTCCAGCGTATTGAACCATCAGAATTGGAACATTGTCTTCGCAGTTATGGTAAATCACTCCTGTCTGATTTATCAGAAAAGCAGATTGTTATAGATGGAAAGAAACAAGGTGGGACATCTCCGACTTCCACAGGAAATAAAGGTCTGTATATCCTGAATGCTTGGGTAATCGAGAATAGGTTCTGTATCTCTCAAGGAAAGGTAGAAGACAAGTCTAATGAGATAACAGCCATCCCTGCTGTCTTGTCGGAGATTGACATTGAAGAGGCGATTGTCTCCATAGATGCCATGGGGACACAGCGAGAGATCGTTGACTTAATACTTGATAAGAAAGGCCATTATTTGTTGTCGGTAAAGGGCAATCAGAAATCTCTGTATGAAGATATTGAATGTGCATTTAAAGTAAACGGCGGCCTTGATAAAGATACGAGCGTAGATAAAGATCATGGAAGGATAGAGGTCAGGAAGTGCTGCATTCTTCCTGCAAGGGAATATCTGCTTGCGGAAACTATTCGATCCTGGAGGGGACCGGGCACGATTATAAAAATAGAGTCAAGTCGGGAAATAAACGGGAAGACAACCTATGAAACCAGATATTATATCAGTGATGAGATCGGATTAAGCGCGTCTTACTTTCAAAAGCTGATAAGGGGACACCGGAGCATTGAAAACCAACTTCATTGGCACCTGGATGTTACTTTTAAAGAGGATAATTGCAGGGCAAGGAAAGGATACTCCTCGCAAAACTTGTCAGTGCTTAGAAAAGTAGCTTTACATATCGTATCAGAACAAAAAGACAAACTGAGTCTAAAAAGAAGACTTTACAAAGCAGCCTTGGATATTAACTATTTAAGAAAATTATTGGGATACTAATCTGATTTTCTAAATCATAAAAAGAGGCCTCTTTATGGAAAGAGACCTCTTATAAGATCTCACGAATCATAGTCAAGAGACTTTGGTTTGCAAAATCTTCACGTAAAAAATCCAGTCGTTAAGGTTCTATTTTCATAGTTAAGACTTTTCTATCTGCAAGATTACCTTTATTCCCCAATTACACAACTTTTTTTGAAATATTTTAATGATTTATGCCACAAAACATATTTTAATAGAAATTTTGGTGCGGTTGCCCTGAAAGTTGGGTGAATTTCTGAAATATTTTGTACTTTTGCCATATCTTGGTTGGGAAATTTCCCCCGTTTTGGCTTCCAAACCTTATTTGCGGGGGAATACCTAAAGATACAAAAAAGCCAACTAATTCGCAATATTTTATGTATGAATTAGTTGGCTGATTTTATAGTATTTACTGAATGTCCCCAAATAAATATACTTGAAAAGGGATGATACCTCCTGATGAAGTGTCAGCCCTAATTTATTTTGTTTGAAAAAGTTTTACCGGAATTTACAAGGTTTCATCCTATACCTTATTTCTTTGTAATAGTCGGTGGAGTCCAATTATCCAGTGCCTTTAAATCGGGCAGATACATACGCATGAAAAGATGGAAAGCCTTATTGCCTGTTGGCAACCAATAAGAGCCATCTTGAGGGGCGTTAGCCGACAACGTAACATCAAGCGATCCATCAACATTGAGCTTGTATTCGCTACGGTCGGTAACATTATATCTATTGATAGGATTATCAATAAGATAGTTGTCATCTCCGTAGGCAGTTATCGACCAGAAACCGCCTTCCTCAACCGGAGGAAGTGAGCTGAAATGCAACGTGTAACTATTTGCACCATTAAGTACTTCATTGTTAGAATCATAGTCGGCACGAGGATAAATAGCTATTTCATTGGTATTGGCACCAAGTCCCACCAGCGCGACAGCAGCACGGTAATCATAGGCTTTGCCAAAGTCGCCTATAGGTTCCTTAAAATAAGACCATATACCTCCTATGTTCTTCTTGTTTGTGGCTGCAATTGCTACGGCATCTGCCTTGAAAGAAGCTTTGATTTTGGCAAACATCTCTGCTCCATTTTCAATTTGCTTCAGGTCAAGCCCCGGACCAACACCAAGTTTCTTCAATCGATTTATGATCTCGGTATCAAAGCTCAAAGGAGAGTTCTTTTCCATGAGTGAGTTTGCCTTGGCGAAATACTCCTCAAGCGGCATGGACATACATTTCATCACTGGATTCACATCCTTCGCTGCATCGTAAGTGCCCTTGGGTGCTACATATCCTGCATTGCCATAAGCCGAAAGAGGATAAGCCTTCATTGCATCCTGAATCTTCTTGACATTCTCATAGTCGCCCTCTCCCTTATTAAGGATGCGAACAATACACCAGCCCATTGTTGTAGGCATTTCCACAAGAGTGGCTCCTGAGGGAACAGTGACCGTCTGTCCCTTCTTGGCAAACACGTATGTGCCGCCATCGGTGATAAGCTTTGTTGTATTGGTCCATGCGTCGAGCACCTGGATATTGCAGAATCTGTCTTTAACATCAGGAAATTCGAACACAACTGGTTCCTCATTCATATCCATCCATAACCGACTGTAATATGTATCCACATTAGGTGTCACCACTGACTTGTTCGATGCGTCGGCCAGCTTTACAGCATGAATAAGCTGATTAACCGGTGCACGAGGTATGCCCGGTACGAATGTCTCGGTATTTGTTTCTACCGATTCTGTGGCATCCATTATCATTAGTGGAAAGGTATAATAGAATGCCTCTTTTAGTTCACTCTCGGTAACGGAAACGGGAACATCATCAGGATTGGTAACCGAGTCTTTGTCGCAACTTACTGTAAACATACTTAGTGTCACCAGAATAGGAAGAAATAGACGTTTCATAATTTATTTTGCTTTTGTTATATGATGATAAAATTATCTCAATATTTTACGCGGATTGGTCCGGCAACAGAGTTGAATAAAAGGTCGCCGTTAGCAAGATACTGAATGATGGCATAGGCTCCATTGGCCCGATTGCTCTTGCCCAATATGCTGCGATGACGTGTGGCACCACTCTTCCAGTCAAGTCCTGTAACTTCCCAGCCCGAAGCATCGTTCCAGCCACATACGAATACCATCTCGGACTTGGTGCTTACGGCAGGAATCATACTTACTGAACTTACATCGCTGCACGCCCACTTATTCTCCCACTTGTTCTCCTTTGTATTCCAACGTACACACTCGGCACCTTGAGGGCCTTTGACAATAGGACCAATAGCAAGCACACCAACAATCTTGTCGTTTATTTCCTGAGCAGTAACATTGATGTTGTTTACCACAAAGGCATCATAGCCACCCACTACAACTGACTGCTCGGACTGTATCCACTCTGTTGATGCAGGCTGGCCGCATGTAACCTCATGCACTCCGGCTATACGTTTGTCGTACCCTGCCACTTGCTGTGCGTCTGAGGGGATTTCGTCACGCCAGAATGCTACCAGTTTCATACGCTTGGAGCCATCGGTAATAACTACGAGTTTGTCCTCGTCCTGGCCAAAGCCCATAAGTGTGGGGGTTGAACCTGTCCCGTACCCGAGTTTGATACATGGAGCCATCGGGCCACCGTCGTAATAGGCTTGCCATGCACCATCTGCCTGAGAGGTAGAGATTTTGCCGTCCTTGCAGATAAGTTTCTGCATAAGGCCTTTGCCGCCTGGTTCGCGACTGTTACTTGCTACGTAAACGCCGCCATTCTCGTCGATACTGATAGAGTTGGTGAGAACCTGGTCTGATGGAAGTGCGTATGAATCCTCGATTGTGGTAAGAGCACGATTCAGTACGAGAATTCCGTTCTGTGCTGCCACAATGAGGTGGCCGTCATAGGTCATAGTAGCACCTACGAGGGTAAAAGAGTTGAAGGTAAAGTTGGTAAGTCTGATTTGATGATCCAGCACGATACCATCCTTGGGATTGTTAGGATTGGCAAGGCGATAGCGTGCCATTACCTGACCTGCATTGGTGTAAGCATAGTTATCCTTGTCGCAGAGTACATAGTTACCGTTGGCCATAGACATTTGTGGCATGGGACCGAGTATATCGGTAACCGTCTTGGAAAGTTCGTCGTAAGTAGCATGCTCTGCAGTCATACTTGTGAGTTGCTCCTGAGTCTTCATTGTAATTCCTGGCAAGCCAGCCTCGGCAACCCTTTCAAGTTTGCCGTCGCTGATATCAAGATACGAGACGCGGTCGCTACTCATGCCCCACATATAATTTGGTGAAGTCGAAGCAAGAGTCATCAAATTCACGGGACCGCTCCATGTCATCTGACACTTGGCGAGGTCTATATTGAAAGTTCCATCCTTGACTGCATACGAGAAGGCATCGGTCTGAGCCGAATTGAAGTGCGTAATACTATACTCTTCCTGTGCAAGCCAAGGGTTAGGTTTGGGTTTTGCGACTTGAGCTAAAGGGACTTCGATAGTGCCATCGCCACCACCATCAGCATCGGGAGTAGAAGATTCTTCGGAACACGAAGCCAAAGACATAGCACCCATGGCACACGCCATTAAATAAAGATAGATTTTTTGCATAGTGATTTGAAATATGAGAGTTTATGTTTGAATTTCCAGATGCAAAGATACAGAAACATCAACCGTTAAAAACTTCAAAAACATCACTTATGTGTCACTCTTGTAGGAAAGAGACGTAACTTTTACACAAAAGTTACATCTTACATTCAGTAGTAAACACACACACATAACCAACACATTAGTACTGACGACGCCACTCGGCTGGAGTCAAACCTGTCCTTTCCTTGAACAGACGCTGAAAATACACACGCGACGAGAAACCGCACTCCATAGAAACAACCTCGTTACTATATTCGGGGTGTGCTGCCATGAGTGCCTTTGCCTCCTCCACGCGAATACCTGAAAGCCATGTACGGAAACTCTTACCATATATGGAAGTCAGATATGAAGCTACATCGGTGCGATTAACCATTATACGACGAGCAAACGAGGATAATGTCAAGTCGCTATCCCTAAAACCACCCTCGCTTCGCCATTTGGTTACTGCCATATCTATTTCGGCAATACGCTCAGGCACAATCTCACTAAAGACTTTAGCAGCAGCAACCTCCTTGTTAGTCTCGGCTACAATCTCAGTCACCCCCTCGGACATACTGAATCCAAGCGCCGTAAAACTGACTATGAACAGCGAAAGCGAAATCAGTCCCAAAGGCCCAAAGACAAAGAGTAACGGCCGCGACAATATATAAAGAGGTGAAATTACTGTAAAAGCACACACCACAAAAAGTCCAATGCGCATAGTGCTCAGGTAAGTGTCTGCAGGATTACCAAGTTCACTGTCGAGCCGACGTTGAACATTACCAAGCTCCTTAAGCGGTACCCATATATAATAGAACAAAGTAAAGAAATGAATGGCATCAGCTACATATAGCATAGTACCGATATGCAGACTGCCATTTGAGATAACACCTGCGACTATGCACAATACCATAAGAGTATACCCTACAACGCCATAGCGCATAAAACTCCAACGTCCATGCCCGGCGCGCAGAATATTAAGCTGCGACCACGACAACAGAAGAGCCGAAGGCAAATAAAACAGCAGATTAAACAGAATACCTACATCGTCCCCACGTTGTCGCCAACCCAAAAGCATCTGACACATAAAGTGTACGATAAACAACAGTAATGCCGCAACAATCATCCCACGCGACTGTTCAAATAGCCTGTTACGGCAAGTTACATAGTAGCGCGACACAAAAACAAAAAATGCAAGCACGCCCATTACAATCATGCAAGTATATTGAAGAGCAATAAGATCTAAACAAGTATCCAAGACTATATATACAATAAATAATTTAACGTGAGTTCAATGAAATATAAGTGCCTAAAAAATTGGTAATCACTATGACTACCGAGAACAAAGTTACTGAAATTTTCTGTATTGCGGTTGACTTCTGCAAAGTTTTTGATGCACAAATGGAAAAATACACCATAAATGGGCATAAAGCATGTAACCGGCAAAAAACTGAGCCATGTTGGAAGGGTAATTAATTTGAGCTGATAGTCAATCAGCAGCGGTTGTTGTAATGGGATATGACTACTTGCAAAAGAAACGCTCTGAAATTATATTTGTATGCAATTATCTGCTCAAATCAAATAAAATCGATAGATTCTATGGAGTCAAATAAATATACTTGATTTAAGGAAATCAAATAAAATCGCTTGACTGCTTTTGGGGAAAAGTATTATCTTTGTATCGTCAAAACAATCAATGTCTATGATAAAAGGTGTAATAACAGGAGATTTAGTTAACTCTACCAATATAGCAGCCGAATGGCGTCAGGCAGTCGTTGGTGCTTTGTATAAGTGTGCTGCCGACTTCTCGCCTCTGACTCCTATAAATATAGAGATGTATAGAGGCGACAGCTTTCAGGTTGTTGTCGGCAATCCTGAATATGCGCTTACAGTAGCAGTGGCATTTCGAGCAAAGCTTCGGGCTTCGACTCCAGAAAAGAAGGAGATGTGGGATGCCAGGGTTTCGGTCGGAATAGGTGACGTTTCCTTTGAAAGTGATAATATTGTCACAAGCGATGGAGAAGCATTCAGACTGTCAGGTAGGACTTTGGACACCATGGGAAAGAAAAGGCTGACGATTTCAACACCATGGTGCGATTTCAACAAGTCGATAGAACTTGTCACTCGTTTTGCCGATGAAGTTGTTTCTTCATGGACAGCAAAACAGGCCAATGTGGTGTATCATTCCCTGATGTCTCCCAAGACGCAGAAAGATATGGCAGTAGAGTTAGGACTCTCAAAACAGAACTTCAATTCTCATTGGACATCTGCAAAAGTGCAACTCATCTTGGACTACCTAGAATATTACAAAACACTCATCGTAAAATATAACCAACTGTGATATGGAAACACTCCTCATCAATGGTGGCAAGCTAAAGCCAGGCATAAAAGGCATTGCTTTCCAGTTGCTTCACAGTACCATTCATGCAGGTGTAGCATATCTGTTTGTCGCAGAGTGGACTTGTTGGATAATCCCTGCGGTTATCTTTGTTACCCATTTCATGATAGATTTCGTAAAATGCAAGATGAAAGTGAACTCTCTCTGCACATTCCTTGTAGACCAGTTCTGTCATATTATGGTAATTGCAGTGCTGTGGTTTCTCCTTTATGGCAAAGAGAATGAGCTGTCATTCATGGGAAGTGTCTGTTCGACAAATGTTTGGATTATCGGTATGGCATACATTCTTATGCTTAAGCCTTCATCCATCCTATTGAGTTTGTTTCTGGATAAATGGACTCCGACATCGTCAAACACACAAAGTCTGCCAAATGCCGGACAATGGATTGGCTACATCGAGAGAGTGTTGATACTGACTTTTGTACTCATTGGTAGTATAGAAGGCGTCGGATTCCTGCTTGCGGCAAAGTCAGTATTCCGTTTTGGAGAGTTAAACAAGGCCAAGGAGATTCGTACGACGGAGTATGTCCTTATAGGAACTCTTGCAAGTTTCACTATTGCTATCCTTACAGGCATAGCAGTATCACACCTGATATAGATTATGTAACTACCATGTAACCGGCAAGAAACTGAGCCATGTTGGAAGGGTAATTAATTTGAGCCGATAGTCAATCAGTAGCGGTTGTTGTAATAAGGGATATTCAGTAAATGTCCCTAAAAAATACAATGGCATATGAAGATGCCCCAGTATAATCACTTCATATGCCATTTTTATTGTCATTTTTCTGTGTTTTCCCATATACTCTTATAGGCAGGACATGACGTTCCGGAAGAAGTCTGACGACCTCTTCTGATTTTTTCGTTAAAATCATATCATGCTGATTTCACCGCTCTGTTCCTGACCTTATCTATCATCAGTACGGCATTAGCCGTATGTATTCCAAAGAAAATCCAAAGGATTTCCGTCTTCCTGTTCCGTGCCAGGGCAACCGCACCAAAATTTCTGTTAAAATATGTTTTGTGGCATAAATCATTAAAATATTTCAAAAAAAGTTGTGTAATTGGGGAATAAAGGTAATCTTGCAGATAGAAAAGTCTTAACATATGAAAATAGAACCTTAACGACTGGATTTTTTACGTGAAGATTTTGCAAACCAAAGTCTCTTGACTATGATTCGTGAGATCTTATAAGAGGTCTCTTTCCATAAAGAGGCCTCTTTTTATGATTTAGAAAATCAGATTAGTATCCCAATAATTTTTCTTAAATAGTTAATATCCAAGGCTGCTTTGTAAAGTCTTCTTTTTAGACTCAGTTTGTCTTTTTGTTCTGATACGATATGTAAAGCTACTTTTCTAAGCACTGACAAGTTTTGCGAGGAGTATCCTTTCCTTGCCCTGCAATTATCCTCTTTAAAAGTAACATCCAGGTGCCAATGAAGTTGGTTTTCAATGCTCCGGTGTCCCCTTATCAGCTTTTGAAAGTAAGACGCGCTTAATCCGATCTCATCACTGATATAATATCTGGTTTCATTGGTTGTCTTCCCGTTTATTTCCCGACTTGACTCTATTTTTATAATCGTGCCCGGTCCCCTCCAGGATCGAATAGTTTCCGCAAGCAGATATTCCCTTGCAGGAAGAATGCAGCACTTCCTGACCTCTATCCTTCCATGATCTTTATCTACGCTCGTATCTTTATCAAGGCCGCCGTTTACTTTAAATGCACATTCAATATCTTCATACAGAGATTTCTGATTGCCCTTTACCGACAACAAATAATGGCCTTTCTTATCAAGTATTAAGTCAACGATCTCTCGCTGTGTCCCCATGGCATCTATGGAGACAATCGCCTCTTCAATGTCAATCTCCGACAAGACAGCAGGGATGGCTGTTATCTCATTAGACTGGTCTTCTACCTTTCCTTGAGAGATACAGAACCTATTCTCGCTTACCCAAGCATTCAGGATATACAGACCTTTATTTCCTGTGGAAGTCGGAGATGTCCCACCTTGTTTCTTTCCATCTATAACAATCTGCTTTTCTGATAAATCAGACAGGAGTGATTTACCATAACTGCGAAGACAATGTTCCAATTCTGATGGTTCAATACGCTGGAATACACGCTCAAACGTATCTTCCGATGGTACACCGTTTGGTAGAGAAAGCAAATCATTCAACATTTCTCCACGCTCTAAAGCAAACAGACGCATATCTTCATAATCTGTTCCGCCTGTCAGATAAGTACACAAACCTATCATTAATATATCTGACAACAAAGGTAGACAGCGACCTGTTACACGAGGATCTGTCACTTCTGAAAAATAATTAGAGGTATTCATTTTGCAATGATAAACTTTTTAGAGGAATTTTGGTGCGGTCGCCCTGGAGCGGCTTTGATGATGAAGCTGTTTTTCTGTGAAAGAATGAGGGCGTTAACGTTTTCACTTTCCCGAAATTACACAAATCTTCCTTTCGTGTTTGAAATTTAACAAAATGAATTATTTTTGATATTATGCGCTACCTTTGTTCGTACAAACGAAACACACACTACTGACAATTTATATACAACTGACCCATGAAACCCGCCTTCGGGCGGGCTTCTGATTTAACCTATATCTTATGAAAGCAAAAGACGTTTTGACAGAATTGAAAAGGCGGTTTCCCAACGAACCGGAATACCACCAGGCAGTAGAAGAGGTATTGAATACCATCGAAGATACCTATAATCGGAATATCGAGTTTGAAAAAAGCAATTTGATCGAGCGGCTCTGTATTCCCGATCGGATTTTCTCGTTTCGGGTGACCTGGACAGATGATCAGGGAAATGTGCATACCAACATGGGCTACCGCATCCAGCACAACAATGCTATAGGTCCTTACAAAGGAGGAATCCGTTTCCATTCCTCCGTGAATTTATCTATTTTAAAATTCCTGGCTTTCGAGCAGACCTTTAAAAATTCACTGACTACTTTACCGATGGGAGGGGCTAAAGGTGGTTCGGATTTTAATCCGAAAGGAAAATCGAATGCCGAGATTATGCGTTTTTGTCAGGCCTATATTTTGGAGTTATGGCGCAATATCGGACCCGGTACGGATATTCCGGCAGGGGATATCGGTGTCGGTGGCCGGGAGGTTAATTATATGTACGGAATGTATAAAAAACTGGCGAGGGAAAATAGCGGAACTTTTACGGGCAAAGGCCTGGAATCCGGTGGTTCTCTGATCCGTCCCGAAGCTACCGGTTATGGGAATGTATATTTCCTGTTGGAGATGCTGAAGACCCGGAATATAGAGCTGAAGGGCAAGACCGTAGCCGTCTCGGGGGCGGGAAATGTGGCCCTTTACACGGTACAGAAACTGAACGAGCTCGGCGCAAAGGTGGTGACTCTGTCGGATAGCAGCGGTTATATTTACGATCCCGAAGGGATCGGTGCTGGAAAGTTGGAATATATGATGGAGTTAAAATTGTTCTACCGGGGAAGGGTGAAGGAATATGCCGATAAGTACGGTTGTAAATACGTGGCCGGAGGTCGGCCGTGGGGGGAGAAATGTGATATCGCTATGCCCAGTGCCACTCAGAATGAACTGAACGGTGACGAAGCCCGTACTTTAGTTGCCAACGGTTGTGTGGCGGTGTCCGAAGGGGCGAACATGCCCTCTACACCCGAAGCGATTCAGGTCTTTCTCGAAAATAAATTGTTGTATGTTCCCGGTAAAGCCGCCAACGCCGGCGGAGTGGCCACTTCGGGTCTCGAGATGTGTCAGAATGCACAGAAAATCAGCTGGACACGCGAAGAAGTCGATCAGAAACTAAAGGAGATCATGCAGTCTATCCATGCGCAGTGTGTGAAATACGGTACCCAGCCCGATGGTTACGTCAACTATGTCAAAGGAGCTAACGTGGCCGGTTTTATCAAAGTAGCCCGCGCGATAATGGACCAAGGCATTTTATAAAAGGTATAAATTCATCATAAGAACGTAAGTATAATTTTTTCTTTCTATTCCGATTTCGGTTTTTATACCGGAAGACCGGTTCGCCTGGACCGGTCCGTTAAGGCTTTCCTTCACTGACCGGCGGAACTCCTCGCAAGCTCGTCAGACACCACCGGTCGGGCGTTCGGAAACCCTAACCGGATCCTCGTTCCCGCTCCAATGGTCTTCCGGTATAAAACCCTCCATCTCACGGCAGAGCTAACCGGCAAAGAAAATACAACCAGAAATTTGCAGCAGCAGGAAGACGGACCGTCCGGCTTATTTCCAGGGAGAATAATCTTTCTTAAATCAAGACTAATCTGCAATTCAGTGATAACGTAAGTCGGAGGTGATCGGGATTGGCGACCATTGGAGCTCTGGCGAGTGTCGTCTTGCTTTTTCTGAACGCCCGACCGGTGGTGTCTGACGAGCGTAGTGAGGAGTTCCGCCGGTCAGTGATAGAAAAAGTTAGACGACCGACAGAAGCGACCGGGTCACCAATTCCGATCACCGGAGACGAATAAGTACCGAATAATTCTACCGTTTTTTGGTTACGACGGTTTAGACATAGTTTTTGAAAGCGTTGTAACTATGTAAACGGTACGCTTTAATTCGGTTTATGATACCATGTTCCGCTCCTGACCGGTGGCCTTAAAAAAGGATTCGCAGGGTCCGGAAGACTTTATGGATTTTACAAATTGCTTTCTTGTTTCCCCGCCAACTGTCCGCAGGCGGCGTCGATGTCTTTCCCTTTGCTGCGGCGTACGTTGACCACCATGTTACATCCTTCCAGAAACCGGATGAAGGCATCCCGGTTTTTGTCCGGACTGTGGTGAAAACCAGAACCTTCCACATTGTTGTATTCGATGATATTGATCTTGATCGGGAATTGGCGGCAATAGAGGGCCAAAGCTTTTGCATCTTCGAGGCTGTCGTTGATATCTTTCAGAAGCAAATACTCGAAAGTCGGACGGGTTCCTGTTTTTTCGACGAAATATTTCAGGCTTCCTGCAATCTCACTCAAAGGATAGGCTTTATTCACCGGCATAAGGAAAGTGCGGGTGGTTTCTTTCGCTGCATGTAGCGAAAGCGCCAGATTAAAACGCACTCCATCGTCTGCCAATTGCCTGATTTTTTCCGGGATACCGGCTGTAGATACCGTAATCCGGTAGGGTGACATGGCTAATCCGTCCTGGGCCGTAATCCGTTCTATCGCTCTGAGGACCTGCTCGTAATTCAGTAAAGGTTCGCCCATTCCCATGAAAACGATATTGCTCAATGGTTGCCCCTGGGCTTCCGCTGCCTGCTGTGCACGGACCACCTGTTCGAAAATTTCGCCGGCCGTTAAATTACGTTTAAAACCCAGGGTACCGGTTGCACAGAATTTGCACCCCAGCTGACAACCCACTTGTGAAGATACACAGACCGTGAATTTTTGATTTCCGGGAATCAGTACGCTCTCGACGATTTCGCCGTCGGTCAGCCGCCAGGCTGTTTTTTCGGTGCCGTCGCTGGCTGTCTGCACCTGCTGCGGAAAGAGGGAATCGAAGAAATAATGCCGGCTTAATAATTCCCGGGTAGCCTTCGATAAGTTGCTCATCTCTGCGAAATCCGTCACCCCTCTTTGCCAGATCCATTGCCAGATCTGTTTTGCACGGAAAGCCTTCTCGCCTTGTGCGGTTAAAAAGTCGCTTAAATCCCGTAAAGATTCTTCTCTGATATTTTTTTTGTTACTTGTATCGGCCATAATCTCGTTATTATATAAAATCAAAATCTCTCACCTCACAAAGGTATCGTATTTTGCTATATTCTTCTCCTTCAGCCTTCCAAATCTTTTCTTCCTGTTCTTTTTTCTGTCCCGGTTTTTTCTTTTCCTCTCTCCTGTTAAAATAAAGTGAAAATCAGATAAAGAACGGATTTAATTATATATTTGCACTTATCTTAGCTTGAAAGTTATAATAACTTAGGAAAAAGGTTATTTTTCGTTAAGAAATTTAAGTTGGGATAGTGTGGTAGTTATAATTTAAAACAAATACTATAGAATAAAACACATGAAGAAACTATTGATTATTGCTCTTGCTCTGCTTTCGGTGTCTATTGTCAGGGCTGATGAAGGAATGTGGTTGTTGTCGAAATTAAAACCACTGAACATTGAGAAAATGCAACAGATGGGATTTAAACTGACTGCAGAAGATATCTACGATGTCAATAAACCCGGTATCAAAGATGCTATCGTCGGTTTAGGCAATGCCGGCCGTCCTTTCCGTCATTTTTGTTCGGGAGAGATTATTTCTCCCAATGGGTTGATGCTGACCAATCATCACTGTGGTTTCAGTGCTATCCAATCTCATTCTTCTGTCGAGCACGACTATCTGGCCGATGGTTTCTGGGCTTACAAAATGGAAGATGAGCTCACCAATCCCGGCGTGACCGCTTCTATTCTGGAACGGATGGAAGACGTAACCGACCGTATCGCTCCTTTCTTAAAAGACGATATGAGCGAAATGGACCGCGGCGCTATCATCGACAGTATATCTGCAGTGATTGTGAAGGAAGCTGTGGCTGGAACGAAATTAAGCGGACAGGTTCAGCCGATGTTCGAAGGAAACCAATTCTTCCTGTTCCTTTACACCATCTACAAAGACGTACGTTTGGTAGGTGCCCCTCCTCAGAGCATGGGAAAATTCGGTGGAGATACCGATAACTGGATGTGGCCCCGTCATACTGCCGACTTTTCTATGTTCCGTATTTACACCGCTCCTGACGGTAGCCCTGCCGAATACTCCAAAGATAATGTACCCTTAAAACCCAAACATTACCTGCCCGTATCTGCAAAAGGCGTGAAAGACGGTGATTTTGCCATGATTATGGGATTCCCCGGAACTACCGACCGCTATACCACCAGTTTCGGATTACAGAATACGATGGATGTAACCAACGATATCCGTTACAAAGTACGTACGGTAAAATTGGAGGTTATGCGCGAAGAAATGGCTAAGAGTCCGAAAACCCGGATTCAATATGCTTCTAAATATGCCAGTTGTGCCAACTACTGGAAATATTCCTTCGAGCAGAATAAAGCGCTCAAAAACCTGAACACCAAAGGCAACAAAGAAGCCATCGAAAGAGAGTTTACCGCTTGGGTAAATGCCGATCCGGCCCGCAAAGCCACTTACGGCGAAGTGCTGCCGATGATTCGCCAGGGATACGAAGATATTAAAGAATATTCCGTAGCTACGGCTTATGCGCAGGAAGCCCTGGCCGGACCCGAAGCTCATTTGTTCGCTTACCGTAGCGGAAGAATGATCGAAGATCTTTGTGATAAAGAAATCCCCGCCGGAGAAAAAACAGAGATTAAAGAAGCTTTGAAAGATATGGCTAAAGCTTTTTTCAAAGACTATAATGCCGATCTCGATACAAAATTATTCGCTGCATTGTTTAAAATATACAACGACAATGTCGATCCCGATCTTTACCCCGAAGTTATCGATCTGGTCAACAAAAAATACAAAGGCAATTACGATAAGTTCGCTGCCGGATTGCAGCAGAAATCCATCTTCATGGACGAAGCTGCTTTCAACGCATTTCTCGACAAACCCGATTGTAAACAATTGGCCAAAGACCCGGTATATATTGCCGGTAAATCTTTCTATGAGATTTGGATCAAACTGACCGCCTACAGTGGTGAAATGCAGGAAAAAATTTCCAAAGGAGACCGTCTTTTCGTGAGGGGATTGATGGAAATGCAGCCCGATAAAGCCTGGGCTCCCAATGCCAATTCTACGATTCGCCTGACCTATGGTAAAGTAGGTAGCTACAAACCGCGGGATGCTGTTTTCTATGATTACTACACCACCCTTACCGGTGTGATCGAAAAAGAAGGGCCCAAAGGTGGGGAGTTCGAAGTACCCGACCGGCTGAAAGAACTGTATGCTCAGCAGGATTTCGCTCCTTACGGGACCGATAAGTTGAGTGTCAACTTCATCACAGATAACGACATCACCGGAGGTAACAGCGGTTCCGGTGTCATCAACGCCGAAGGACATCTGATCGGTACTGCCTTCGACGGTAACTCCGAAGCCATGTCCGGAGACATCGATTTTGAAGAAAATCTGCAACGGTGTATCAATCTCGACACTCGTTATTTCCTCTGGATTGTAGATAAATATGCCGGAGCTAAGAACCTGATCAACGAGATGACTATTATAAAATAATCAAAAACTAACTACTATGAAAAATTTAGATTGGGGTAAATTGTCCTTTGGATATTCCAAGACGGATTACAACGTACGTTGTTATTATAAGGACGGCAAATGGAGTGCTCCTGAAGTCAGCGACTCTGAAATGCTGAATATTCATATGGCTTCTACCTGTTTGCATTACGGACAGGAAGCATTCGAAGGTATGAAAGCCTTCCGGGGTAAAGATGGAAAAATCCGTCTCTTCCGTTGTGAAGAAAATGCAAAACGTATGCTTAGTTCTGCCGAATACGTAATGATGCAGGCTCCTTCGATCGAACTGTTCGAAGAAGCTGTCGTCAAAGCCATCGAGTTGAACAAAGAATACGTTCCGCCTTACGAATCGGGGGCCAGCTTATATATCCGTCCCTTGTTGATCGGTGTCGGACCGCAGATGGGAGTTGCTCCGGCTAAAGAATATATTTTCGTTGTATTTGTAGCTCCTGTAGGACCTTATTTCAAAGCCGGTTTCAAACCGACCAAAGTCATGCTCGAACGCCGTTACGACCGTGCTGCTCCCAATGGCACCGGACACATCAAAGTAGGAGGTAATTACGCTGCAGGAATGAGATCCGGCGAAGTAGCCCATCAGAAAGGCTATTCGACCGCCATCTTCCTCGATTCCAAAGAGAAGAAATACATCGACGAATGTGGCCCGGCCAATTTCTTCGGTATTAAAAACGGTTCATATATCACTCCGTTCTCTCACACCATCCTGCCTTCTATCACCAACGCCAGCCTGATGGTATTGGCCGAAGACATGGGATTGAAAGTAGAACGCCGGCTTATTCCCGTAGAAGAACTCGAGACTTTCGAAGAAGCCGGAGCTTGCGGTACGGCTGCTGTCATCAGTCCTATCGGACAGATCGATGATCTCGAAAACAACAAGAGCATCGTTTTCGGTAAGCCCGATGTTCCTGGTGAATGGTGTACCAAATTGTACAACCGTTTGAGAGCTATTCAATACGGAGACGAACCGGACAAATTCGGTTGGGTAAAAGTATTGAATTTCTAAAAATAGATTTTTAGGGATAATTGAATCAACTCGGAGAAAGTGTCTGATCGGTTCAGGCACTTTCTTTCTTTTTGGAACTCCGGGACGGACCTTTCGTCCCCAATGGGGGAGGACGGGAGTTCATAACTACTCCTTCGGCGTTTAAAGTAGTATATCGGGTTGCTGGAGCCTGCGGATATATATTTTTTTGAAACTTTCTTTATCAAACATTGGCAAATCTACGAAATTTTCGTAGATTTGCGAATAAATCGTAGTTTGATGTGCCTTATGGAAAAATTGACTTTTCAGGAAGAAGAAATCATGCTTATTATCTGGCAGGTAAAAGAAGGAGTGATTAAAGATTTTTTGAATTGCATGGAAGAGCCTCGTCCGCCTTATACGACGGTGGCTTCTATCGTGAAAAATCTGGAGAAAAAAGGATATGTACAGGCCAAACGTTATGGGAACACCTATGTTTATTCGCCTTCGATCGATGAAGGGGAATACAAAACGAAATTTCTTTCCGGCGTCGTACAGAATTATTTCGAGAATTCATATAAAGAGATGGTAACTTTTTTTGCCCGGAAACAGAAGATCTCGGCCAAAGAGTTAGAAGAAATTATCCGTTTAATTGAAAAAGAATAGGAGCTATGGAAGATTTTCAAATTTATATATTACAGGTAAATGCGGGTTTAGTGGTATTCTATCTTTTATATCGGATGTTGTTTTCCAGGGATACTTTTTTAAGAATCCGGCGTTTATTTCTTTTTTCCATCGTTATACTGGCTTTTGTATATCCCCTGATTTCGTTGGCATCCTGGTTGGAGCAAGGTAATGCCTTGCCCGGGATGGTTGTCGGGTATGCCGAAATGCTGGCGGTGGTTACTCCTGTGGCTCCGCAACCTGCCGCAGAACAATCGCTTTTCACCTGGCAGCGGTTCCTGATCTGGATTTGGAGTGGGGGAAGTCTTGTGCTGACACTCCGTATGGCGGTCCAGTTGGCTGGTATCTGTCGATTCGCTTATCAGGGTAAAAAACAGAGCTGTCATCATGTTCCGGTCATTGCTTTGCCGAAGATTACAGCTCCTTTCTCTTTCTTCGGTTGGATTTTTGTCAATCCGGCCCATTACGAAGAGCGGGAACTTCATGAGATTATCGTACACGAGTCTGCTCATGTCCGCCAATGGCATTCATTGGATATGTTACTCGGGGAGATACTTTGTATCTTTTTCTGGTTCAATCCGGTTGTCTGGCTTTTACGTAAAGAAATCAGGCAGAATCTGGAATTTTTAGCAGATGAGCAAGTGGTAAATTCCGGTTACAACCGCAAAAATTATCAATATCACTTGCTTCGCCTGTCCCATCAATCGACTGCAGTACCTATAGTTAATAATTTCAATGTTTCTCAATTAAAAAAACGAATTATTATGATGAATAAGAAAAAAACATCCAGAATCGGCTTGTTGAAATATGCCTTTTTACTTCCGGTAACCGGCTTATTGATTCTGGCTGGAAATGCACGAGCCGTAACCGATCTGGCCTCCCATACACTGATACAGGCCGGCGGGGAAACTTCCTTATACAAAGGCCGGGTAGTGGACGAACAAGGTAATCCCCTGCAAGGGGCCACGGTCATTATCAAAGGGACCTCACTGGGGGCTTCCACTGATCAGGATGGAGAATTCTCTATCCAGGCCGGGAAGGGAGATACGCTTTATTTTTCATATGTAGGCAAACGGACTGCAGAGGTGATTTGTGGGGATAAAGCTAATCTGAAAGAGGTGGTTTTACCTAAGCAACCGGTAGAGCTCGAGGGAATGGTAGTTGTCGGATATGCGAAAGCTGGCCAGAATGCAACATCTAAGGAGGGAGAAATTTTCACGGCTGTCGAGGAAATGCCGGTATTCAAAGAAGGAAATGTGCTGGCTTATATGGCACGGATGGTCAAATATCCTGTCCGGGCTCAGGAGAAAGGAATTCAGGGTAAAGTGATTGTTTCTTTCGTAATCGATAAAGCGGGTAGAGTGACCGATCCTCAGGTTGTAAGAAGTGTAGATCAGGATCTGGACCGGGAAGCCCTGAGAGTTGTCAAGGCATTACCCGATTGGATTCCCGGCAAACAGAGAGGCGTGGCTGTAGATGTGTTCTATACGCTTCCGATCGAATTCCGCTTGCAGAGCGATGCAGAAACTCCTGCCGTTTCGGGAAAAGCGGATGAACAGGTGTGACCGGCCTTTTAACAGTAAAAACAACGGCCGATAAATCGGAGTTGTGCAGTCTTCCCCATCGCTGATTAGTAAAACCTTCGGTCCTGATAAATGAATATAAATCAGAACCGAAGGTTCACCGATCCTTCCCTTAGGGGGGATTATTTCGTATTGATAATCACTTCTGCATTCGGGTAATACCCCACCTCTTTTTCAATCGGGCTAATCGGACGGATTTGCAGGATCTCACTGGGATCGATATCGAAACGGTCGGCCAGGCGTCCGTCGATAACCAGAAGAGGTTCTTTCATTTTTTCGAGATTGTATTTGTATTCCTGGCTATTGTATTTAAAAGTGAGTACGCCATTCTGAAAGCTCACAAATTCTCCTAACCGATCTCTCGACGTGATGAATAAATAGGATTTTTTGACATCTTCTTTCGATGGGATGATGTTGACATTCAAAATCTTATCCGGCATTTGTACGTTGTCTTTAGGGGCTTGTTGCCCATCGATGATGTAAGTCATATCCGAATTCTGGGAGTCGATTTTAATTTTTGTTTTTCCGTTTTCTTCCGTGATTTGTACCGAGTTACTGCTCATACCTGTACCGTTGCCGAACGATTGGAAAAATTTTTCAACCTTTTGCCGGTGATTGCCGTTTTTGAAAAATTCTTCGAAATCTTCATCCGTCATGCCCTCCCCCGGATTAAAAAATTCGTCCGGTAGGAAATGACCGAATGGAAAACCGCCGGGCATATTGTTCGTGGTGGTCGAATCACCGGGCATGCCGAAAAAATCGCCGAATAACGATCCGCTTCCCATGTGATTGTGCAGATTTTCCATCATCTGCCGGATATGCTGTGAAATAGCTCCGGGATTCATATCCGGGAAATCGTTAAAGTGTTTATACGACTCATAGGTGTCGGCATTGGAACTCAAGGCAGCCAGGGAGTTCAGGCCTTTCAGATTCAGCGCTCTCGACAGCAGGGCGATTTTATCCAGTTGAATGTCTCCCCGGAGTTCGATGATATCCACCTGTTGTGGGTTTTGGTTCCAGACCACCAGGTCGGTCACTTGTCCGTTTTTGTTGTGCGTGTAGATCAGTTGCTTTCCGAACTCGTCGTTCCGGCTTTTGATCAGTTTGTATTTTTCCGGTTTATCCAGTATTTCCCGGAACTGGCCGATCGCTTTTTCGCTCAGGGAGGGATCGGTCTGATTCAAATCCAGATTGAGAATATTCACCTCTTCCAGTTTTTGCAGGAGTTCGTTTGCCTCGGGCGGAAGATTATTCCGTTGATAAAGTCCGTAAAGGCTTTTGTCCAGCTGGGTGACCGTCACGCCGTTTTTCTCATGGTATTTGGACATGAGCTTAGATAATTGTGCATTTGCCGCGAAAGGCAAAACAGATACAATCGACAAAATAATAAATATTCTTCTCATGGCTATCTTGTTTTATAATTATACTTTTTATTCTATCGCTATAATCAGGTTATGATCTTCGTAAAGCACTCTTTGTACCGGTGTTTTTTCATCTTCCAGGGCATTTCCCAGGACGCGCAGTGCATTTTCGAAGCGTTCTTTCTTCAGGTTATCCGACAGTTGTATACCCGGACGGGGTGTCGTTGTGAAGGTCTCCCTGAATGAAAGGATCAGCACGGCCATCGCTGCAATACTCCCGGCCGTAATCCAGAGCTGTCTGATTTTGCGTTGCCGTTTTTGCCGGATATACCGCTGTAGTTTTTCATTCAGGCCTTCCGGTATTTCCATCGGACCGCGAAGCCCCAAAATCGGTTCTCCCGGGAGTTCTCCCCGTTGCCAGGCAGACCTCAACTCCCGCTCTTCTGCCAAAGTTGTCTCCCCTTTGTAATATCGTTTCAGTACTTCTTCCATATATTCTATCTGTCATCTTTCATTTCGCATCATTTCTTTTACCTTCGACCGTCCGCGTGAGAGCAACACCCGGATGTGGTTGGCGGTTAGTCCTGTGATCTGTTCGATTTCTTCAAATTCCAGTTCTTCTATTTCCCGCAGGATGAGCACCTCCCGTTGATTTTCCGGCAGAGTGTCGATGATTTGCCGGAGAAGGCTCACGGTGTCCTTGGTTTCGATTTCCTGCAAGGGATTGCTTGTATAATCTTCGTTTTGTGCCAGCTCTTCCCCGCCGTACACCGGTTTTTGTTTTTTTATCCAGTCGAGGCACAAGTTGCGGGTCACCTTCAATGCCCAGGCCCGGGGATTTTGCACTCCTTTCAGCTCTCTACGTGTATTCCAGAGTTTAATCATAACCTCCTGAGTGATGTCTGCAGCATCTGTCGGATTGCTGAGAATATGCTGTGCATAGGCATAGATATTCTTGGTCAGAGGCAGGATCATATGGTTAAATTCTTTTTCTGTCATCATTAGTAAGACGGATGCAGGCTGATTTTATTACAAAGGAACGGTTTTTTCTTCGTTAAAGTATGTTAGAGAACGTTTTTCTTGCCGTTTCTTTATCGCCTTCGATGCGCAGGTTACGTCCTTTAATAATCACATCTTCGCCGGGAGTGAGTAAGGTATTCACTTTTTGGGTTCACTTCAAATACAATAATGATACAAAATTAAATATCTTGTCGCCCACGATTGAATAATAATATTCATTTTACCTTCAGCTTCAGGTAAAAGCCTGAGGAAGGTAGTTCTTTACCATATAGTAAATAGGTAGTTATCATGTAGTTAATATGTATCAACTCCAATTCAATTCCAATTATTCTCCAATTTAATACCAATTTTAATCGGTGTTAAATTGAAAATAAATTGGAAATTTAAACTTTTTTTATTATATTACAAACCTCGAAACTAAATATAAACATCATGGCAAGAGTAATTTCTTCAGGGCTCGGGCATATTTCCGGACGCATAGGCGACCATATCTTTTATGCTGTGGGAGATAAAAGATACGTACGCCGCGCTCCTGCTAAAGTCAGTAATCCCCGTTCGCCGGCCCAATGTTTACAGCGGTGGCGGCAGGTGTGTGTGCAAACGCTGTTCCGGTCGGTCAAGGGGACTTTATTTCAGCGTGCTGCCGACGAGGCTGCTGTCCGGTTGGGAAAACGATCGGGATACCATCTTTTTTTGAGCCGGAATATCAATGCTTTCGGAGAGGGTGACCGGGTCGACTATGCCAAATTGAGTTTTGGAGGTGCTTGTTTACAATTGCCCGATGGGTTTACCTGTGTACAGAACGAAGCGGGGCATTGGGAGTTGGCCTGGCAGGCGGGGATCCCCATGGCGACGGCAGCGCCGGACGACCGTTTGATAGTTGCCGCTATCTGCCCGGACGAACCTTATCGGTTAATTGTGTTGGAAAATATCTGCGCGCTCAGAAAAGATGGACGGGCAGAAGGTGAATGGCCGGCAAGCGGGAAGGAATTGCATTTATATTGTCTGTTTTGCTCTGCATCCGGAGAAACTTTTTCGCCGGATTGCTATTTCAGATTGAACCGGTAAATACAATGAAATTATGGCAGTTTTTGAATCGGGTTTATTCAGCAGGCTGAGCGGGTCCTTCGGAAATGTTACGATGTACCGGCTTGGAGATTCTAATGTGGTAAAAGGAAAAAGATGGGCACGGGATGCCCGTACTCCGTTGCAATTGATACACCGGGCTAAATGGAAAGTCTTGGGTCTCCTGGCTATGAGAATGAAAAAAGTGCTTGAATTGGGTTTTCCCGGTAGGGAAGCCAGAGGAAGGGTAAACGGTTTTATGAGCCGGAATCTACCTTGTATGACTTGTGACGAAGGGTTGAACGTCTCCGTCGATTATAGTAAACTGAAAGTTTCGGCCGGCGAGCTACAGGCTCCGGAAGTCACTGCCCAATGGGCAGATTCGGGCGGAATTTTGATCTTCAAACAAAAACGGCAACCGCTGAAACCTCTGATGTACGATGACGACCGGCTTTATGTTTTTCTCTGGAATCCGGAAGTGCTGCGGACAAACCTGCTGCCTTTACACCAAAGAAAAGAAACGGCGGAAGTATGCTTTACACTTTCGGAAGAATGGAAGAATACTTCTTTTCATATATACGCTTTCGCCGTAAATGCACGTGCCACGAAGGCGTCGGAAACACTTTGGCTGGGAAACTTTCACGAGAATAAAGAATGATATTTATATATATGTTTACACTTACAAACATAGGTATATTTTTTCTTTCTATTCCGATTCCGGGTTTTATACCGTCAGACCGGGGCGCCTGGAACGGTCCGGTAAGGTTTTCCTTCACTGACCGACAGAAGCGACCGGCTCGTCAATTCCGATCACCGAAGACAAATTAGTAGCGAAATAAACCTGCATTAGTACCAAAATCTATACATAAATTATTCGTATTTTTCGAAAAAACATCTTAGTGCGAGTTATATTTTCTTATTTCCTCGTTCAATCGTTTGAGGTAATTCACCAAGTCATCAAATGGTATAGACTTACCATAAATCATGTGCAGCTGCATATTCTCATAATCGGCTTACCCTTGTTCAATAACAGAAGCAGGTGGAATTATATTGAGCGTCGCAGGATAAAGTGTGTCATAGTCGAAACCACGCAAACCTATGAATGTGCGGCGATGTTCCACTACTTGACGGTAAAGCTCTGCATCATTGATGGCACGCCCGGCGATTGAAGTTTTCAACATCTGCCCGATGTCGTACATGTGTCGCGACATACGCTCAACTCCGATTAAATTCTTTGACTTAGCGAACGCCTCATGAAGCAGGAATATCTTTTCAAGAAAAGTGTGTTCGGGAAGTACGGCACGTACCATGAACTTCTGTTCGGTAAAAGGGGCTTTCGGATATACCTGGTCTATCATTGAATCGAATGCAATCCCACTTACAGGTTCACTCATTAGTCTACCGCTTACTTCTACTTTTACCTTTGGCAGAATATTACACATGTTTATATTTGATAAATGTGTATATTTGCACCAACTATATTGGTAAAATGTGATTGATGGACAAAAAAACGGATATATGGAGATAAAAAGGGATATAACGGCTGCATTGCTCGAATGGGAACAGCGGCCGGAGCGCAAGCCGCTTATCATCCAAGGCGCACGTCAGATAGGTAAAACATGGATCATGCGGAAGTTCGGAGAAGAATATTTCGACCACGTTGCCTATTTTAATTTCGATGCATCGGAAGAACTGTGTCGGGAGTTCGAGAATACGAAAAATCCCGAAAGACTGATCGATATTCTCCGCCTTTATACGGAATATCCCATCGAGCCGGGGCGGACGTTGATCATCTTCGATGAGATCCAGCAGAGCAACAAGGCACTCAATAGTTTAAAGTATTTCTGCGAGGAGGCTCCCGAATATCATATTCTTGCGGCAGGATCGCTCTTGGGCGTATCTCTTTCGCAGGGAGATTCGTTTCCTGTAGGTAAAGTGGAATTCCTGAAAATGTATCCGGTTACATTCCGGGAGTTTCTGCGTGCCGATACGCCTCGGATGTACGAATATCTGGAGAACCTGACGGAGATCGCGCCGTTGCCGGAGATCGTCATGGGATGTGTCGCAGAGGCATACCGTCGCTATCAGGTTTGCGGAGGGATGCCGGCGGCAGTTGCTGCTATGCTCGACAAACGCGGCGTACAGGAGATCGAGGAGATTCAAAAAGCGATTCTGACGGCATATGCGCTGGATTTTGCCAAACACGCTCCGGGTAAAGACATTCCGCGTATTGCCGCCATTTGGAATTCCATACCGTCGCAGTTGGCGAAAGAAAACCGAAAATTCGTCTACAAGTTGGTCAAAACCGGGGCGCGGGCACGGGAATATGAAGACGGGCTGTTGTGGTTGGAGCATGCCGGG
Source organism: Odoribacter splanchnicus DSM 20712 (assembly GCF_000190535.1). Taxonomy (GTDB): domain Bacteria; phylum Bacteroidota; class Bacteroidia; order Bacteroidales; family Marinifilaceae; genus Odoribacter; species Odoribacter splanchnicus. The sequence goes on along the minus strand of NC_015160.1, from coordinate 2,684,776 downwards.
ATGATCTATCGTATTTACTGCTCTTCCAAGCCCGGTTTACCGTTGAGCGCATACGACGACCTTTCGGCGTTCAAGATCTACCTGTGCGATGGGGGATTGTTGCGTGTTATGGCTCAGCTTCCGGCCGAGGTTCTCTGGTCGGAGAATTCGCTTTATACGGAGTTCAAAGGGGCAATGGCTGAAAATATGGTATTGCAGTCCCTCGCAGCCCATTTCGGCGTAATGCCGCGATATTGGATGTCGGAAGCTACCGCCGAGGTGGACTTCCTGTTGCAGGACAACACCTCTCTGTTTCCGGTCGAGGTTAAGTCCGGCACTCGTTTGGGTGGGAAGAGCCTCGGTATTTACATCGACCGCTTCTCGCCGGAACTGGCACTGCGTTACTCCATGAACAACCTGAAAAGGGATGGTGCGATTCTCAATATTCCCGTATTCCTCGCGGATTGGACGAAAAGGTGGATAAAAATATAATATTAGAATCGATACAACAAGACTTATGAAAACATTGGAAATTGATATGGAAAATTGCTTCGGAATATCAAAGTTCGAACATAAATTCGATTTCGCCGATGATACCTGCGTATTGATTTATGCACCCAATGGAATGATGAAAAGTTCATTTGCCCGTACATTTGAGTGTATTTCAAAAGATGATAAGAAATCGGTTCCATGTGACCGAATATATCCGCAAAGAAAAACCAATTGCACTGTTAAATGCGATGGGAAATCTATTGATCCAAAGTCAATTTTCGTTGCGAATGCTGAATCCGACATTGCTACAGATAATAGAATAACGACATTTTTGGCAAGTAAAGAACTGAAAGAACGATATGATAGTATTTACCAAGAACTTGACAAAGTAAAAAATGATTTTTTAGCAAAACTTAAAAGTATATCGAAGAGTACCGATTGCGAAAGCGAGGTTGTCTCGACTTTTCGAACAGGAGAAACAGATACTCTGTTTTCATGCCTTCTCTCTATTGAGGAGGATATTCGTAAAGCCCGGTACTTTTATGATTTCAGATATAACGATGTCTTCGATAAAAAAGGTAATGTCAAGAAGTTCTTAGACAAACACAAAGATTTGATTCAACAATATTTCACGGATTATCAAAAGTTATTAAGTCGTTCCAGATTCTTCAAAACGAATCGTGAGGGCGTATCGTTTGGTACATATCAGGCGACGGTTCTGCGGGAATCGGTAGCTGATGAAGCTTTCTTTGCTGCCAAACATAGAATAAAATTAAGTTCCGGAGTGGAAATAACATCCGCAGGACAATTACAGGAAATCATCAATGCAGAGATTACAAAAGTTATCAGCGACGATAAACTAAAATCTACATTCGAAAAAATAGATAAGGCGATCGGTAATAACAGTGAATTGAGGGCCTTTAAGGCTGTATTGGAAAAAGATAACACGATCATCCCGCTATTGATGGATTATAATGAGTTCAAGAAACAGGTATGGTATGGATTTATTCACAGATTGTGCGATGATGCTATTGCCTTAATCAATTTCTATAAAACCAAAACAGAAATATTAAACGATTTAATTGCCAAAGCTCAACAAGAGAGCCGTACATGGGAGACGATTATAGATATATACAACAAAAGATTTAGTGTTCCTTTTACCGTAGAGATTAAAAATAAAGCGGATGTTATACTCAAGCAAGATACGGCAAATCTCATATTCAAATACAAAGATGAACGGGCTGAAGAGCCGATCGAGCAACCCAAAGAAACTCTGTTGAAAATTTTGAGTAGAGGAGAATGCCGGGCGTTTTACACATTGCAAATATTATTTGAAATAGAAGCTCGTAAACATTATGCAGAAGATAGTTTGCTGATTCTCGACGACATTGCAGACTCTTTTGATTATAAAAATAAGTATGCCATTATAGAGTATCTTGCCGATGTATGTAAGGATAATAGATTCAAAATAATCCTGCTGACCCACAATTTCGATTTTTATAGAACGGTCGCATCCCGACTCGGTCTGAAAAAATCCGTATTTATGGCTATACACGATACAAGCGGAGATATAAAATGCAAAATAGGACAATATAGGAAAGATGTTTTTCAGCACTTTTCAAAACGAGCGAATAAGAAAAGAGTATTCATTGGGTTATTGCCTTTTGTAAGAAATATCATTGAATATTCTAAAGGTGAACAATCGGATGAATACAAGTGCTTGACAAATTGTTTGCATATTAAGGCAGGATCGGGAACTATTTCCTCAGATACAATCTGTCGGCTATATAAAACCTATATTCATAATTGCCAGAATCTCATTATTGATTTTGGTGCGACTTTAATTAGGGATATTCAGTAAATGTCCCTAAAAAGTAAGATGGCATATAAAGTTGATAGAGTATAATCACTTTATATGCCATTATTATTGCCCTTTTTCTGTGTTTTTTCACATAATCCTATCTTGTTAGACACGACGCTTCGGAAGAGGTCTGATGACCCCTTCTGGTTCTGTCGGTAAATTTATGTCATGCCGCTTTATCCGCCCGGTTCCTGATTTTATCTATCATCAGTATGGCATTTGCCGTATGTATTCCAAAGAAAATCCATAGGATTTCCGTCTTCCTGTTCCGTGCCTTTATCCTTGAGAGTGAGTAATGCTGCTTCTGTGTGCCGAAGCTGCCTTCAAGTCGGGTGGCCCTTTCTTTTGACAGTTCACTTCTGAGAACCTTTCTCAAGGATTCATCCCTGGCCGCCCTTCCCTTGCGTACAAAGGATGTGGATATTCCATATTTTGTACAGAACTTTCTGTTGGCATTATTGGCATATATGGAATCGGCAGCCACGCATCTTACCCTCACATTCATGAGCTTCTGCTGCATGCGGATACAGTCCTTCAGGCGTATACCTTCGTTGAAAGCCTTGAACGAGAGGTGTTCGATGAACGATATGCCGTCTATCTGTATGTTGTTGACCTTCGCACCGAACTCGACGGACTTTGTTTCCTTGCCTCTTACAATGGGACGTACATAATGACGGTCAATGCTGACGATGCGGTCCCTGACCTTCCTGCCTTCAAACAACTCCTTTTCCTGTACAAGAACCTTTCTGATGATGGAAAGACGCTTCTGGTAATCCTGGGTATATCGGAGTGAGGTTCCATGTTCTCTATGGATTTCATCCCTCTGTATGAGGAGCTTTTCAAGGAGTCTGATCATACGACGCTTGAGCATCCTTGTCCTTGAAGCCTTCCTCTTTCTCTTCTTGCAGTAGGACAGATAGGACTTCGCCACATCCGCATACTTGTTGCGCGGACGCCTTATACCCAAATCTCTGCAATGAAGGCAGATTTGCCTGTAGAGCCATTCCAGACTTTCCCAAAGGAGTTTCATATCCGTAGGAAAACGCATATGGCTCTCATAGCATGTGGCATCGGTCATACAGACGTGAAGGCTGTCAAGATAGGGTTTCCAGTGTGAAGCCAGCACTTCCTGGAGGGAATCAACATCAAGACGGGACGCTATCTCATTGCGGATGGCACTGACTATCTTGTAGTTGGTTATGGGAAAGGACGGATTTATCATAATCCCGCAGAACATCTGGTAGTGTATGTTCCCGTTAAGATGTTCCACCAGCTGCCTGTCAGAGAATCCGGTGTACGCCTTCAGGACCATAAGGGCGATCTTCGCCGAAGGACTGAAGATGTTCCTGCGTCCCAGTCGCTGTTCCGACAGGCCCATGGTCTTTGCCATACGCTCAAACGGAAACACCGAATGAAGCCTGCCAAGCTCACTCTCATGAAAACTCTTGCGATATTTTTCTATAATATCAAATTCTGTAAAGCCCAAAGTAGGGTGAATTTCCGAAATATTTTGTATCTTAGCCATATCTTTGTTGGGGAATTTCCCCCGTTTTGGATTCCAAACCTTATTTGCGGGGGAATACCTAAAGATACAAAAAAGCCAACTAATTCGCAACATTTTGTGTATGAATTAGTTGGCTAATTTTATACTATTTACTGAATATCCCTAATTACAGACCTGATACTGCAAGAAGCTGATGTAATCGTTAATGAAAATCCTTTGATTGACGAAATATTATTGGAAAACAAATTAGTTTTATCCATCGCTATCCGATTACGGGCGGAACAGTTGATATTGAAGCTGATAAATGACATTGACACAGATGAAATTTTGTCGAATCAGACACGGGAGTTGATCGACAAATACAAACAATCGGATGCTCCGAATCCTGAAATATTATCAATTTTCGATAAAGTAAGCCTGATGACTCCGGAAAATATCCATGTAAATGCGTTCATGTATGAGCCGCTGATCGATATGTCTGTAATGCACCTCATTAAATTATATAATGACATAAAGTGTCACATGGCAGACTGATATTTATTTGTCAACCATTTTTGTAAAATAGTAAACCATTACATTTCAAATATGTGTTCTAAACACCGGAGTCCAGCCGCAATATTAGCCGGAAAATATGAATGTCAATAAATTTTTTATTTTGATTTATTTATTGATAAATAAAAAATATTCAGTATTGTGACATTGTTATGAATAAAATTTGAGGGTAGAACAATTAGAGTACAAAATGTTATCGCATGGCATTAAATCGAATAAGGATTTAGGTGAAATTTGTTAAAAATTGAATATAGGACAAAAATGAGGTTAAAATCCGTTTTAATCCCACGGACAGGTCGGATATAATCGAACCGGGGCGCACTTATATAGGGACATTCATTAAATATTATAAAATCAGCCAACTAATTCATACACAAACTATTGCGAATTAGTTGGCTTTTTTGTATCTTTAGGTATTCCCCCGAAAACAAGGTTTGACGGCCAAAACGGGGGAAATACCCCAACTAAGATATGGCAAAAATACGAAATATTTCCGAGATTCAGCCTACATTAGGCTTTACAGAATTTGATATTCTGGAAAAATATCGCAAGAGTTTTCATGAGAGTGAGCTTGGCAGGCTTCATTCAGTGTTCCCGTTTGAGCGTATAGCCAAAGAATCAGGTCTGTCGGAGCAACGTCTTGGACGCAAGAACATTTTCAGTCTTTGTGCAAAGATCGGTCTTATGGTGCTGAAGGCTTATACCGGTTTCTCCGACAGGCAGTTGGTGGCACATCTTCGGTCTTGACCAGTGTAACCGGAGGTTACCGATTAGCGCTTTATCGGTCGGCATCTCTTCGATGCTGATCGGTGCAATTCCCGCTTGCTGATGAATGCCTGGCTGACCGGCGGCACAGTCTTTCCGGTCGGCTTTACAGTCAGAACCAGAGGTTCGCTGGCCAGAAACCGGAGAGGTTTTGCCGGTCCGGAGCCTGAATGACGCCCCTGATCAGGAACGAAGCGACGCTAATCCCTCTCCCTGTCTCACTCCCGCTTCATCGGGAGTTGTTCCTCGTATACGGCGGGAAGGTTCTCTTCCGTGTCTTTGTCTTTTTTCTTTTTGCGGGTAAACCGTTCGTGCAAGCTCTCCATCATCAGGTAGAAATTGGGAATAAACAAGGTGCCTACGAGGGAGGTCATCAACATACCGGCAAAAACGGCGATACCGAGCGAGATCCGGCTCGAAGCTCCGGCTCCGGTCGAAATCACCAGCGGGAAAGTGCCGAGGATGAAAGCAAAAGAGGTCATCAGGATCGGGCGGAGACGTACGCGTCCGCCTTCGATCGCCGATTCTTCGGTCGACTTGCCTGCAGCCCGGTAATCCCGGGCGAATTCTACGATCAGGATGGCATTTTTCGCCGCCAGGGCAATCAGAAGCACTACTCCGATTTGGGTGTAAACGCTGATCGGAAGATTCATGACCATCACTCCGATCACTACTCCCAGCAGGGCGATAGGCAAACCCATGATCACTGCAAAAGGATCCGTCCAGCTCTCGTATTGGGCTGCCAGGATCAGGAAAGCCACCACGATGGCCAGTATAAAGATGATGGAGGTGGACGAACTCGCATTTTCTTCCTGATATGCCATAGAAGTCCATTCATAACCGAAGGAGCGTCCCACTTTCTCCCGGATCAGTTTGGCCATAATATTCAGCGCCTCTCCCGAGCTATAACCGTCTGCTGCGGCACCCGAGATCAGGGCGGATACGTAAGTGTTGTATTTCGTCAGGCTCTCTGCGCCGATCCGCGTCTCGATAGTAGTAAAGGCCGAAAGGGGAATCATGTCGCCCTTGGAGTTGCGGACATTCAATAGGCGTAGGTCGGTTACCAGAGCCCGGCTGTCGGGGGCACCTTCGACCTTCACCTGGTAAGTGCGGCCGAATTTCACAAAATTGTTGACATAGGTGGAACCGAGGTATGTGCCGATCGTATTGAACACCTCGCTTAGCGGAATCTGCATCAGCTCTACTTTGTTCCGGTCGATATTCAGGTAATACTGGGGTACACTGGCGCTGAACATCGACTGGACGGTAGAGAGACCCGGGGTCTCGTTGCCGGCGAGCATCAGTTCGTCTGTCATGCGTTGCAGTTCTTGCGGGCCGTAGCTGTTGATATCCTCCAGCATGACTTCAAACCCGCTGCTTTCGCCCAATCCCGGGATGGCCGGCGGTAAGACGGCGAAGGTTCTGGCTTCCGGTATCGCTTCATAGGCCATACCGTTGAATTGGTTCACCAGGCTTTGGGCGCTTAACTGCGGAGATTTCCGTTGGTCCCAGTTTTTGAGCATCACGAACAGCGTGGCGGCATTCGAAGCGTTTGCATTACTCATCATTGAAAAGCCGTTGATCGTGATATAGGTTTCGATGCCTTCCATTTGGTTCAGTACGGCCGACGCTTTTTGCAGGGCTGTAGCCGTCTGGCTCGACGAAGCACCGTCGGTCAGTTGCATGAAAGCGATGAAATACCCCTGGTCTTCTTCCGGGATAAAAGTACGCGGCCATTTGATAAATCCCCAGAAAGCCAGCACCGAAAGGATCAAAAAGACGATAAAAGTCATCAGCGATTTACGCATGAAGTGAGTGATCACCCAGGTATAACCATGGTTTGTCTTTTCAAAAAACCGGTTGAAAGCTTTGAAGAGAAAGAATTTGGCCGGCTGTTTGGGTTTCAGAAACAGGGCACAAAGTGCGGGGCTCAGGGTGAGGGCGTTGAACCCGCTGATTACCGTCGAGATGGCGATCGTCAGGGCGAATTGTTTGTACAACTGGCCGGTGATGCCGCCGATAAAGGCCGTGGGAATAAATACGGCCAACAGTACGAGCACAATACCCACAACAGCTCCCGACACTTCCTTCATGGCCTGGATCACCGCCTCTTTTACGGTGGGATACCGGCCGGTTTCGATCAGCCGGTAACTGTTTTCTACGATGATAATGGCGTCGTCTACTACCAGCCCGATAGCCAGTACCAGTCCGAAGAGAGTCAGCGTATTGATGGAAAATCCCAGCATCGCCATGAAGGTGAAAGTCCCGACCAGCGAGACGGGAATCGTGATCAGCGGAATCAGCATCGCCCGCCAGTTTTGGAGGAAGATCAGAATAACCAGTAAAACCAGGATAAAGGCGGTGATCAGGGTTTCGTATATTCCTGAAATCGAGGCATTGATAAATTCCGTCGTATCGAGGGTCACGCTGTATTGCACCCCTTCGGGGAAATAGGAGGCCAGTTTGTCCATCTCTTTTTTCACCCGTTGTGCCACGTCCAGGGCGTTGGCTCCCGGAAGCTGATAGACGGCGATAGCTGCGACGGCTCCGCCTTTCAGGGTGGCGGTGGAGCTGTAGCTTTCACGTCCGAGCTCTATAGTGGCCAGGTCACGGATGCGAAGGTATTTGCCGTCGGGAAGGGCCTTGACGATGATATTGCCGAATTCTTCTTCATCGATCAGTAATCCTTTGGTTTCGAGGGTGTATTGGTAGGCTTCTTTGCGGACTAAGGGTTCCGATCCCACGCTGCCCGCTGTAACCTGGATATTCTGGCCCTGAATGGCCGATACGATATCCGCCGGAGTGATGCCCCGGATAGTCAGCTGATCCGGATCCAGCCAGATACGCATACTGTATTTGCCCATGCCGAACAAGCCCACATTACCTACTCCTTTTACCCGGCCCAATTCGTTGGTGATATTCAGGGCCGCATAATTAGAGAGAAAAAGAGCGTCGTATTGCGGACTATCCGAGGTCAGTGACAGAAACATCACGACGTTGGTCGATTCCTTGGTCGTAGTGACCCCGATCTGGGTCACCTCCTGCGGTAAAGTGCTCAGGGCCATGTTCACCCGGTTTTCTACGAGCACGGTGGCCATATCCAGGTCGGTTCCCACTTCGAAAGTGATGGTCAGCTGGTAGCTGCCTGTGCTCGACGAAGTCGACGACATATAAAGCATACCCTCTACGCCGTTCACTTGTTGCTCGATCGGGGTACCTACCATGTCGGCGATTGTACTGGCATTGGCTCCGGGGTAGGAGGCCCGGACAACGACTGTCGGAGGAGTGATCGTCGGATATTGTTCTACCGGCAGACCACGTAAAGATACCAGTCCTGCGATCACGATAAGGATAGACAGGACCGTAGCGAATATAGGGCGGTTAATGAAAAATGTACTGAACATAGGAATAGATTAACGTTTTGTTTTTTCTCTCACTGGTTTCACGGTCATGCCCGGACGCACATTCATCAGGGCTTCCACGACATAACGGTCGTCCGGAGTGACACCGCTGACGATCTCCCGCATGCCGTCGTTACTCAATACCCCGACTTTGACGGTTTGCTGCACCACCCGGTTGTTCTCATCCACCAGATAGACATAGCGGCCTGCCTGTCCCGTGCCGATCGAAGCCTCCGGTATCAGTAAAGCATCTTTTACCACTTTATAGGGAAGCCGGATTTTAACATACATCCCGCTTAATAATTCTTCTTTCGGATTTTCGAGAATGGCCCGTACGGTCACCGTCCCGGTTTGCAGATCGACGTTCGGCGAAGTATAGTCGAGCTCGCCTTTCCAATAACGGCTGGTGTCCGCAGCATTGATGACCGTCAGCGCCAGGGCCGAATCTTTCGATACCAGCGGATTGGTCACCGGAGGAATTTGTTCGAACTCGGCATAAGCCATATTGAAATAAGCATACATATACTTATCTTTATACATCGTAGCCAGGGTGACCGGTTGTACCGCTCCTCCGACAAAGTTCTGAAGGTCCACCAGGTTCCGGGATACCCGTCCGTCGAAAGGAGCTTTGATGTAACAATAATTCAGATTGGTCTGAGCAGTATTCAATTGTGCCCGGGCATTCTGAAGATTCGCTATCGCCGAATGGTAATCCGATTCGGCCTGGATGAAGTCGATCTCACTGATAGCCCGGCTAGGCATCGCTTCTTTCATCTTCTCGTATTGTGCCCTGGCGTAAGCCAGACGTGCCTCTGTACTCTTCATTTCGGCCTGTGCCGCTTTCAACTGATCCTGATAGGGTTGAGGTTCGATGACAAACAACAACTGGCCTGCTTTTACCGGCACTCCCGGGATATAATTCATCTTTTCCAGGAATCCCGATACCCGGGCCACCAGATTCACCGTTTGCACGGCTTCCAGATAAGCCGGATACTGATACGTATACACGACATCGTGTTGGGCAGGTCTGTTCACTAAAATCTCCGGGGCCGCTTGTCCGCTTGCGGCTTCCTGTTTCTCTTTCTTCCTGCAACCTCCCAATATCACTCCCAAACCAATCATCAGAACGATCATCTTTTTCATAACAATGATTTTTTTAATTCGCTTTTAGCCTTTAACTTTATTTTTCCACTCCTCCCCCCAGTGCCTTATACACCTGTATCATATAGAGCAGGGTTGCACTCTGCGAATTCACATACACATTTTCGTAGTTCAATACATTGCGTTGTGAGTCCAGTACATTCTGGTAATTGGTCAGTCCTTTCTTATACAGGTCCATTGCATATTCCAGTGTCAGTTTAATTTCCTGCAGAGCAAGCCGGTCTGCATCCAGTTGTTGGAGTGATTTATTATATGACGATAAGGCATCGTCTACCTCTTGCAAAGCTGTGAGCAGAGTTTGGTTATACGTATTGATCCCTTCGTCCAGTTGGATTTGGGCCTGCCGGTTAGCCTGGGCGATCTGGCGCCCGCTGAAAATCGTCCATTTGATGCTCGGGCTGATTTGCCACGTCATGTTCTCCTTCTTGAAAAATTGTTTGTAATATTCGTTACCATACCCGAAAGCACCCGTTAGGTAGAATTTCGGCCACCAGTCTGCCCGTGTTGCGCCTGCTGCAGCTGCCAGTGCATCCATCGTCCGTTCGGCCGAGCGGACATCCGGGCGCCGCCGGATCAGTTCGGCCGGGATTCCTTGCATAAGGATCGGGTTGCCTTGGGGGAGAGGGTGCACTTGCAGTAAAGCTTGCCGTAAAGAATCCGAATACTCTCCGGTCAGGACAGCCAGTGTATTCACTTCCGAGTAGACCGAGGCTTCCAGTCCGGGAAGGGTTGCCTTCGTTTGTAGCCACAGGCCTTTCGATTGCGCCACCGTTAGGTTGGAAGTCAGTCCGGCCGCCAGTTTGGCTTCATTGATCCGGAGAATCTCCTCCTGGGATTCCAGGTTATTACGGGCAACTTCCAGTTGTTGCTGGTAAGTGCGCAGACGGATATAAGCCATCGCCACTTCTGAGGCGAGCGAGACCATTGTACCCCGGTAATCCTCCTGTGAAGCCAGGTAATATTCTTTTTGGGCTTTGGCTCCTTTCCGGATATTGCCGAACACATCGATTTCCCAATTCATTTCTATACCGGCCTGCCCGATGTGGTAGTAATTATCGGCATGGTCGATGCCCAGACTGCTTTTTTCCGGTGTATATTGGGCCGAAGCGCTGAAACTCGGGAAAAAATGGCCCTGTTGTGACCGCCAGCGCGATTTCGCCAATTGGATATTTTTTACTGCATTCTGCAGATTATAATTATTGGCTACAGATTTGTCGATCAGACGGATAAGTGTCGAATCTCCGAAAAATTGCCACCAACTGTCTTCTGAAGGCATCGTTTGTTGCAGATCGAGTACCGGGTCTTGCTGGGCTTTTGACCGGCCCCCTAAGATCAGGCTTAAAAATAACAGAAATAAGATTCGTCTCATATCGGATCGGTTAAAATATCGTTTAAATTACAAATCCCTATACGAAAACGAAATAGCGAATGTTGTGGAATAATTCAGCTCGTTTGTGGAATAATTCCACAAAAACAAGTTCCCCGGGGAAAAGATTTGAATATATAGTATGCTGACAGCCAATGCATAACTTTTATACTTGAAAAATGGTATATATTTTTCATAAGCGAGGAAATAGCAAGTATAAATAAATTAAACAGATAAATATGAGGGTTAATAATTGGCTGAGTGGTTTTGCCTGTGTGCTCCTGTTGGGAGTGGTGGGTTGTAAAAAAGATAAGATACGTGAAGGAATTCCCGTAGTAGTTGAGAAAGTGGGGGTCGATGATGTAGAGATATTCGGTGATTATGTAGGGCGGATCAGGGCCCGGCAATTTGTGGAAGTACATGCCCGGGTAGAAGGCTATCTGGAAAAGATGCTTTTTGAGGAAGGGAAACGGGTAGAGCGTAATCAGCCCTTGTTTATTATCAATCCCGATTTATATAAAGCGCGGGCCGATAAAGCTGCGGCTCAACTGAAAAAAGACGAAGCCCAGGAGTTGAAAACCGGACGCGATGTAGAGCGTTTGCGTCCTTTATACGAACAGAATGCAGCCAGCCAGTTGGACCTGGATAATGCCATTGCCGCTTACGAAAGTGCTAAAGCGAACGTAGCCATGAGTAAAGCCGATCTGGCACAGGCAGAGATGGAGCTGGGATATACGACGGTACGTTCGCCCATTTCGGGATACATCAGCGAACGGCATGCCGATATCGGTACCTTGGTGGGCCCCGGCTCCAAGTCGCTATTGGCGACCGTCGTGGCCAGCGATACCGTGTTGGTCGATTTTAGCCTCACCGCCCTCGATTATCTCCGCAGCCAGCAGCGTAATGTCAGATTAGGCGAGCAGGACGCTACCCGTTCCTGGCAGCCCTCGATTACGGTCACCCTGGCCGATAATTCTGTTTATCCGGAGAAGGGCCTGGTCGACTTTGCCGAGCCTCAGGTCGATCCCAAGACAGGTACTTTCGGGGTGAGAGCCGAACTGGCCAATCCCGGGCGGAAACTGCTGCCCGGACAGTTTACCAAAGTCAAATTGCTGCTCGATGTGCGCGAAAACGCCGTAGTGGTACCTGCCCGCGCAATTATTATCGAGAAGGGAGGTGCTCATGTTTATGTTATGCGCAGGGATAGTACTGCCGAGAAACGGTTTATCGAAACCGGACCCGAAGTCGGTAATTTTGTGGTGGTAGAGAGGGGATTGGGACCTGATGAAATGGTCGTGACCGAGGGACAACACAAACTTTCTCCCGGTGATCTTTTGGCTCCCCGCACGGTGGCTAAAAAAGAAGAAAATACAGACGAAATAAACGAAGTAAGATGAAAGTTGAATTCTTTATAGACCGCCCTATCTTTTCGGCGGTATTATCCATATTGATTGTCGTGGTAGGATGTATCGGCCTCTATTTGTTGCCGGTGGATCAATACCCGCAGATTACACCTCCTATGGTGAAAATTTCGGCCTCCTATCCCGGAGCTAGTGCACAGACTGTCTCGCAGGCTGTGGCGACCCCCATCGAGCAGGAACTCAACGGGACGCCGGGAATGCTCTACATGGAATCCAGCAGTTCCAATTCCGGCGGTTTGTCGATCAATGTCACCTTCGACATTTCGGCCAATCCCGAATTATCTGCCGTAGAAATCCAGAACCGGGTGAAACTGGCCGAGTCGCGCTTGCCCGCCGAGGTGGTGCAGAACGGTATTTCCGTCGAAAAGCAATCTTCGAATCAGCTCATGACCCTGACCCTGACTTCCGACGATCCCCGTTTCGACGAAATCTACCTCAGTAATTTTGCGACGATCAATGTTCTGGATATCCTGAGGCGTATCCCCGGGGTAGGACGGGTTTCCAATATCGGAAGCCGTTATTATGGTATGTGTATCTGGGTGATGCCCGACCGGATGGCTAATTTCGGACTGACGGTAAAAGATTTGCAGGATGCCCTCAAAGACCAGAACCGTGAGTCGGCGGCCGGCGAATTGGGCAAGCAGCCTATTTCCGGGCAGGATATAACCATTCCGATCACTACCCAGGGGCGTTTGTCTACAGTCAATGAATTCGAAGAGATTGTGGTCAGAGCGAATCCAGACGGTTCTATCGTACGTTTGAGGGACGTTGCCCGGGTCTCTCTCGAGGCTTCTTCCTATTCCACCGAGAGTGGTATGAACGGTAAAAATGCCGCAGTACTCGGGATTTATACCCTTCCCGGTGCGAATGCCGTCGAAGTGGCCGGGCAGGTGCGCGAAACGATGAAAGAGATCAGTAAGAATTTTCCCGAAGGGCTCGATTACGAAATCCCTTTCGATATCACCAGCTACATTTCCGAGTCTATCCACGAAGTGTATAAAACCTTGTTCGAAGCGCTGTTGCTGGTGGTGTTGGTGGTGTTTCTTTCGCTCCAGAACTGGCGCGCTTCTCTGGTGCCCCTGATTGCTGTGCCGATATCGTTGATCGGAACTTTCGGGGTGATGTTGGTTTTGGGCTTTTCGCTCAATTTACTTACTCTGTTGGGATTGATTTTGTCGATAGGTATCGTGGTCGACGATGCCATTGTAGTTGTCGAAGCGGTCGGGAGTTATATGGAAAAAGAAGGTTTGAGCCCCTACGAGGCTACGAAGAAAGCTATGCGGGGATTGACCGGGGCGTTGATCGCCACCTCTCTCGTGCTGGCTGCGGTATTTATTCCGGTTAGTTTTCTGGGGGGGATTACCGGTTTGCTTTACCGGCAGTTTGCCATTACCATTGTCGTTTCGGTGTTGATATCGACTGTGGTCGCTTTGACGCTGAGCCCGGCGATGTGTGCGCTCTTGCTGCGTCCTTCCGCACCCTCTAAAAACCGTATTTTCGGAATGATCAACCGTTGGCTGGCTACCGGAAACCGGAAATATGTAGGGATAATCGGTAAAGCGATCACCAATCCCCGCCGTATCCTGGCCGGTTTCGGGATGGTACTTGTTTTCATCTTTGTATTGAACCGGGTGGTTCCGGGTAGTTTTATGCCTGAAGAAGATCAGGGCTATTTCAAGGTTGAACTGGAATTACCCGAAGGGGCTACACTCGAGCGTACACGCCTGGTGACGGATCGGGCGGTAGAATTTCTGAAAGCTCATCCTGCAGTCGGTTATGTACAGAATGTGACCGGTTCCAGTCCCCGGGTAGGAACCAACCAGGCCCGCTCCGAACTGACGGTGATTCTGAAATCGTGGGAAAAGCGTAAAGGAAACGGTATGGAGATCGATCAGGTGATGGAAGATACCCGCAAAGAGTTGAAGCAATATCCCGAGGCCCGGGTTTATTTGTCGAAACCGCCTGTTATTCCAGGCTTAGGTACTGCCGGTGGATTCGAGATGCAGGTCGAAGCCCGGAATGGAGCTACTTTCGAAAATCTGGTCGAAGCGGTCGATACCCTGATGAAGTATGCTGCCGAGAGTAAAGCTTTCACCGGTCTGTCGTCTTCGTTACAGGCCGAAATTCCTCAGCTGTATTTTGATGTCGACCGGGACAAAGCCAAATTCCTGGGTATCCCGATGTCCGATATTTTTTCGACGATGAAAGCCTACACCGGATCGGTTTATGTGAACGATTTCAATATGTTTAACCGGGTTTATAAGGTATATATTCAGGCCGAAGCTCCTTACCGGGCACATAAAGACAATATCAATATGTTCTTTGTAAAGACGGCGGGAGGGGATATGGTGCCTCTGACTGCTTTGGGTGATGCCGAATATACGACAGGTCCGGGAAATATCCGGCGCTTCAATATGTTCACGACGGCAGTTGTCCGGGGGGTGGCAGCTCCGGGATATAGTTCGGGTGAGGTGATGCGTAAGATGGAAAACATTGCCAGGACTCATTTACCCGAGAATATCGGTGTCGAATGGAGCGGTTTGTCTTATCAGGAGAAAAAAGCCGAGGGACAGCTGGGGCTGGTATTGACTCTGGTATTCCTGTTCGTCTTCCTCTTTCTGGCTGCTTTATACGAAAGTTGGCTGGTGCCGGTGGCTGTCTTGCTGTCGTTGCCCGTTGCTGCTTTGGGGGCTTATCTGGGCATTCTGGGATTTGGGCTCGAGAACGATATCTATTTCCAGATCGGTTTGGTGACTTTGATCGGTCTGGCTGCTAAAAATGCGATTTTGATTGTGGAGTTTGCCAAGATGGAAGTCGACAAAGGGGTCGATGTGGTTGTCGCTGCCAAAAATGCGGCCATGTTGCGTTTCCGTCCGATCCTGATGACTTCGCTGGCCTTTGTGTTGGGTATGTTGCCTCTGGTCATGGCATCCGGACCGGGATCGGCCAGCCGCCATTCGATCGGGACCGGTGTGTTCTTCGGTATGATTGCAGCCATTACCATCGGAATAGTATTGGTACCTTTCTTCTTTGTAATGGTCTATAAATTCAAAGAAAAGATTAGAGTAAAAACGAAAAGCGTAAAATGATGAAGAAAATTTATACCCTCGCTATTGTATTGCTGGTATTGGGAGTGAGTTCATGTAAACTGGGAAAGCATTACTCCCGGCCCGAACTCCGCTTGCCGGAACAGATCGAAGGAACGGTGCCCGATTCGGTTTCGGCCGGTGATATCCGATGGACCGATTTATATACCGATCCGGTACTCCGGCAGTTGATCCGGAAAACATTGGAAGGAAACAAAGACCTGATGATCGCTGCGGCCAAAGTGAAAGAATCGATGGAACTCCGTCGTATCGCTAAAGCCGACCTTTTCCCCAAGGCAGAGGCTACCGTGTCTGCCGAGCGGGAATACGATGAAACGCCTGGGAATACTTTTGAAGGAAAAGTGTTGGCATCCTGGGAAGTCGATTTGTGGGGAAAACTACGTTGGGCCGGTCAGGCCGCTCTGGCCGAATATTTGCAGAGCGTCGAAGGCAGGCAGGCTTTGCAGTCGGCTCTGGTTGCCCAGGTGGCGCAGGCTTATTTCGAGTTGATCGCTTTAGATCAGGAACTGGCCATCGTACGGCAGACACTGGCGGCCCGGCAGGAAGGAGTACGTCTGGCAAAGCTCAGGTTCGAGGGAGGATTGACTTCCGAAAATCCCTTGCGTCAGGCACAGGTCGAATTGGCCAGAACCCAAACCCTGGTACCGGGATTAGAGAGGGAGATTCGCCTCAAAGAGAATCAGATTACTTTACTGGCCGGAGAATATCCCGGAGAAGTGGCGAGAGGGAAAAGTATCGGTCAGCAGCAGTTGATGACCGCTCTGCCGGTGGGATTATCTTCCCGAATCCTGGAAAGACGGCCCGACATCCGCCAGGCCGAATATCGGTTGAAAGCGGCTCATGCCAAAGTCGGTGTGGCTTATACCAGCATGTTCCCGAAATTTACTTTAACCGGACATTATGACCTCGAGAGCAGCGATCTGACCGATTTTCTGAAAGCACCTTACTTTTTTGTCGGTGGTGAATTATTGGCACCGGTGTTTAATCTGGGAAAAAACAGAGCGCGTTTAAAAGCTTCCAGAGCTGTGCAGGAACAGGAAACCTACAATTATCAGAAAGTGGTGCTCCAGGCTTTCACCGAAGTGAGCAATGCCTTGGTCAACTCCCGTAAAAGTCGTGAAATCCGTGAATCCCGCGAACATCTCGAACAGTCGGCCCGTTCTAATCTCGATCTGGCTACTTTGCAATACATCAACGGAGTGATCAGTTATCTCGATGTATTGGATGCCCAGCGTGGATATTTCGATGCCCAGATCGGGCTCAATACGGCTATCCGCGACGAATTACTGGCTACGGTACAATTGTATCAGGTATTGGGAGGCGGTTGTTCATAGGGATGTCAAAAAATGTACATCGGGAGTGTACCCTGATCAGGATTTCCGGGATTCGATCTCCCGGAGATTCTCCATTTTTTTCTTTCGCAGGAATCCGTTGATATCTTCCAGGTGTTCGGTGACTTTACCGTTTCCGAATTCGTAGACCTTTTGGGCCAGTCCGTTGAGGAAATCCCGGTCATGGGATACGACGATCAGTGTGCCGTCGAAATCGATCAAAGCATTTTTCAGTATATCTTTCGTTTTCAGGTCCAGGTGGTTGGTCGGTTCGTCGAGGATCAACAGGTTGACCGGTTGAAGAAGCAGTTTGATCATAGCCAGACGGGTGCGCTCTCCGCCCGAAAGTACCTTCACTTTTTTGTCGATATCGTCTCCGCTGAACATAAAAGCGCCCAGCAGGTTTTTGGTATTACTTTTCAGCTCCGAAGGGGTAACGTCATCCACCGTCTGGAAAACAGTCAGTTCTTCGTCCAGAAGAGAGGCCTGGTTTTGGGCGAAATAACCGATTTGTACATTGTGGCCGAGTGTGAGTTTACCGGTATAATCCGTAATCTCCCCCATAATACATTTTACGAGCGTAGATTTTCCTTCCCCGTTGCGTCCTACGAAAGCCACCTTTTCTTCTCTTTGAATGGTGAACCCCGCCTCTTTGAACACCAGATGATCCCCGTAATATTTCGACAATTCCTGGGCGATTACCGGATAGCTGCCCGAACGGGGAGAAGGAGGAAATTTCAGGCGCAGGGCAGAGGTATCTTCTTCGTCCACTTCGATCAGCTCTAGCTTTTCGAGCATCTTTACCCGCGATTGCACTTGCAGGGTTTTAGAGTAAGTGCCTTTAAACCGCTCGATAAAATCTTTGGTTTCGGCGATCATTTTTTGTTGTTCGTCATAGGCTTTTTGTTGTTGGGCCCGGCGGTCTTTACGTAGCTCCAGGTACTTGGAGTAATTCACCTTATAATCGTAGATCCGTCCCATCGTGACTTCGATGGTCCGGGTGGTGATGTTATCGACGAATGTACGGTCGTGAGAAATAACGACGACAGCTTTTCCGTTGCTGATCAGAAATTCTTCCAGCCATTGGATCGAGTCGATATCCAGATGATTGGTGGGTTCGTCTAAAAGCAGGACATCCGGATTTTTGAGTAACATTTTGGCCAGTTCGATCCGCATCCGCCAGCCTCCGCTGAAATCGCTGGTCTGACGTTGCAGGTCTTCCCGTTTGAACCCCAGTCCTAGCAGTGTTTTTTCGACATCTGCTTCGAAATGGGTGAGATCGATACTATAATATTTCTCGCTCAGAGCAGAAACCTCTTCGATCAATTTATAATATTCGGGTGAGTCGTAATCGGTACGCTCGGTCAGCTGACGGTTCAGGTCGTCGATCCTTTTCTCCATTGCGAAAAGAGGGGCAAAAGCCTGCGAAGCTTCTTCGTATACGGAGCGTCCGTCTTCGGTCATCAGATGCTGCGGGAGATAGGCGATCACGGTATCTTTCGGCGCCGATACATTGCCCCGGCTCGGTTTGCGCTGGCCTGCCAGGATTTTCAGAAGGGTGGATTTCCCTGCACCGTTTTTTCCCATCAGGGCTATCCGGTCTTTCTCATTGATCTGAAAGGAAATATCTTTAAAGAGGGCTCTGTCACCGAATTCTACCGTAAGTCCGTCTACTGAAATCATTTTTTATCTGTCGAAAATTTTTAAATCCATCTTTCCCCCTTCTTTTTCCTGCCCCTCTGTTCTTTTTATCCTGCCGCAAAGATAGAAAGAAGTCGAATAAAAATGCCGGAATAAGGATAAATAAAGTAAATATAGTTATCTTCCCCGGATTATCCGATAAATTTACCTTCCTTCCAGATGCCCGAATTCCGGGTACCGTCGGCCCAGGTATAGGTCCCCTGTCCGTGTCGTCTGTCATTCATCCATTGGCCTGTATATTTATCTCCGTTATTCCAGGTGAACGTCCCTTGTCCTTGTTTCATATCGTTTACCCATTGCCCTTCATATTTATTTCCGTCGGCATGATAATAAATACCCTGACCGTGCATACGATCATTCATCCATTGTCCTACGTATTTATCCCCATTGACCCACGTGAACGTCCCTTGTCCCTGTTTCTTATCGTCAAACCATTGTCCTTCATACCGACAACCATTGGCATAATAATAAATCCCCTCTCCTTGTTGTTTGTCATTCACCCATTGTCCCTTATATTTGCTACCATCGGGATGATAAAGTGTTCCCTGACCGTGCATACAATCATTTTTCCATTGCCCTTCATACCTGCTTCCACTTTTCCACTGGTAAGTTCCCTGTCCTTGTTTTTTGCCGTTCTCCCATTGTCCGTCGTATTTACTGCCATCGGCAAAATAATAAATGCCTGGTCCTTGTTTGTGATCATTCTCCCATTGTCCGTCGTATTTATCCCCGTTGGCATAATAAAAAACGCCTTGACCATGCATATAGTCACCATTCCATTGCCCTTCGTACCTGCTTCCGTCTTGCCAGTCGTAAGTTCCCCAGCCTTGTTTCTTATCGTTTACCCAATCTCCTTTATATTTGCTTCCGTTGGCATAATAAAAAATACCCCGTCCGTGCATATTCCCGTTTTTCCATTGTCCTTCATATCTACCCCCGTCGGTCCAGCAATAAGTCCCCTGTCCGTTGAATTTTCCATCTGCCATTTCTCCGGTATAGCTCCCATTGTCGAACTTATGGGTTTCCATCTTTGAAGTATTGGAAGCCGTAGAGGAGGAGGTAAAAGTATTCGAAATAGGAGTGCTTCCCGAAGTGCCGGATGTTGTCGAAGACGGAGTTAAACCACGTCCGAGGCATTGGGCGATCGAGGCGACAAGCTCTTGAATATGATGGCTTTCGAATGGACAAGCATCTATCCGGTCCAATTTCAATAAATGATAGGTCATATCGCTGGGTCCCAGCTTCTTGGAGATCTTAAACGGGACGATATTTTTCTCGAATTCCAGTGCCAGGCTAATCTCGTTCGCCGTATTCTCGGAATTATTCGAATGCTCCGACCATATAAAAAGTAAAATCTTACTATTATACACAGCCTGTGAGATCGCTTTGGCATAAGAAGTCCCTCTTTTTATCTCCTCTTTATCTATCCAATAAGATATATTCGCTTGCGTCAATGCAGCTCTGATCTTTTTCACCAATTCTTCGTCTTTTCTCGAATAACTGATAAATACATCATGTTCCATATCGGTTTGATTTTTCATTATTTTAAACTACAAAGAAATAAAAACATATCCATTTCCGGGTCGGCATTTTCCAATATTTCCGGATTTTGTATCAACTGCCTGTCTTTTGCTGTCAAACGTTCCAGCTCGTAACCCGATAAAAAGATCATCAACTTACCGTCTTGTGTGAAGCCTTTGAGTTTTTTGGCATACCATTCCGGACGATTGCTTACCTTGGGGGCGGGTTGATTGTCGGCGATCAGTTTATTTTCTTCTGCACGTTGGCGGATCCAGTTCCATTTACCGTTATGCCGTTCCTTGATGCCCAATAGGTAATAACACTCCGAATCCTCCATCCCGGTTTGCTGATTGAGTTCCGTGACGATATAATCGTCGTTCATCATAAAACCGGCGATACTTATAAATCCTTTCTGACTTAAATCTGTAAATGCCTGCATGGCATTTTCCGTTTCCCAATAACTTTCCGGGACGTTATATTTCCCAAAATCGAATTTCAGGAAAGGAACGGCACTGCCGGGGATAATCCGGTAAATCACCGGTTCGAGGGCGGTGAAAAGATAAGCTTCGTTTCGATGCTGGGTGAGCAAAGGGCCGATACTGGCTTCCAGTGTCCTGGTTTCCATCGGAAGGTATTTCCCCATCACTTGCAAAGCCGAATCGGTCTGTGTCAGTCGTTCAGGATATTTTCCATTGTTATACCCCTCGTAAAACCAGAATTGCGGACCTAGTTTGATAAAACTCTGTGTTCTGTCCGGGACCTCTCTTTGGTCTATGAACCGACCGTTTTTATGATAGCGGTAGAGTTGCACATCTTGTCCCGACAAAATATAGAGCTCGTCTGTTTCGGGATCACTGTAAAAGTCGCTCAATCCCAGGTATTCGCCCGGTGCTCTTCCGATTTTTCCGATAGAATCTAAAAATTCTCCCTTCCTGTCGAACCGGTAAACAAGATTACTCCCGTTCAGCATGTCACCGACATAAAAACTATTACTGTCCGAACGAATCGCATTATATGCCCCCACCGTGATCGATTCCCGGTGGTCCAGTTTGATCACTTCTATCGATTCGATAAAAGTCCTTAGCGAAGAAGCATTGGGCCCGCTATATTCTACCATTTCAGGTAATTCGGGTCGGGAAGTCCCGGCATGACAACCGGTCAGAAGTGCACAAAGCAAAAAGAAAAGGATATTCTGCATAACAAGGATACAATTATAATTTGTTTGCCAAGTTATGATTATTTTGTCAAAAATTTAGATAAATGTGGTATATTTGTTCGCACTAAATCGTTTCGTTGACCATTGTAAAATATGACAAACCGGCAAATTTCACCTCATACAGCCTCTTTTGAAAAGATCTTCCGGGAATATTATCCGGTATTGCTGCCTTTTGTGGAACGGCATGTCGGAGAACGGGAACTGGCTAAAGATTTGGTGCAGGATGTCTTTTTGAAATTATATAAGAGTTATCCTTATTTTTCCTCAGAGGTAAATATTAAATCCTGGTTATATACCTCTTCACGAAATGCTGCATTGGATTATCTGCGGCATTTGAAAGTTCGGGATAACAATAAGCTACTGATGGCAGAAGCGATGATGTATGCTGCCGATGTGGATGAGGTGATCAGTGAAGAACTGACCCGCAAGATCCATGAAGCTATCGATTCTTTACCTTTGCAGTGCTGCCAGATCGTACGTATGCATATCATCGATGGAAAGAAATATACCGAAATCTCCGCTGAATTGGGAATATCTATAAATACCATAAAAACACAGATTTTCCGTGGATATAAAAAATTGCGTGAACTACTTGCCGATGATTTGAATGCCCTGGTGTTATTTTATTTCCATATCGTCAGAAAAGAAAATCCTGATTTTTGTTGAAAATCAGAAGAAATATCAAATTTTTGTCACTCAAAATAAAAATAAGCTCGTCTTATCTGTAATTGAAACAAACTGTCGGATGAAAATCCGATGTTTATTATAAACAATAAGTCATGAAAGTTATTTTTATTTTATTTCTGTGTTTCCTTGTAAATCTGGTTTCGGCTCAAGATTTCCAGTATCGTATCGACTCAAATGTAAATACAGTAAAAATCGACTCCATAGGAAAGATTGTACGGGAATTGAGAAATTACAATACTAAGGGTAATAATCGTTATTTATCCTATTGGGAAGCTTATGCTTATTATAAATGTGCTATACTTTCCAGGGTATTGAAAAAAGAGGAAGACGCTGAAAAATTTACGGAAAAGGCGATTGAGATACTGGAATCTACAAAAGGCAAGACAACTGAAGATTATGCCCTGCTAGGTATGTTAAAAAATTATCAAATAAATTTTTCAGGATGGTTGGCGACTATTAAATTGAGTAATCAAGCTAAAACGATGGCGCAGAAGGCTATTGAATTGGATGGTGATAATTTACGGGCCTATCTGGTTTTGGGTATAAATAATTATTATACACCGGAGCTTTATGGTGGAAAAAGTAAATGTGAAGCATATTTCAAAAAAGCAATAGCTCTTCCTGACCGTACTTCAGAAAATGAATTCGACCCTACCTGGGGAAAAGGAGATGCTTTTTATTTCTTGTTATCCTATTACAAGAACCGGAAGGATGATGGGGATCAGGAACTTTTTGAAAAATTGAAACAGGATGCCCGGAATAAATTTCCGGA
This sequence comes from Odoribacter splanchnicus DSM 20712, assembly GCF_000190535.1. GTDB lineage: Bacteria > Bacteroidota > Bacteroidia > Bacteroidales > Marinifilaceae > Odoribacter > Odoribacter splanchnicus. The sequence goes on along the minus strand of NC_015160.1, from coordinate 2,661,939 downwards.
TGATAAAAGATTCAAGCGTATCGGTTATTAATTATAAGAATATTATCCTGTATCATGGAGCCGTTCATGACAGTTATAGAATTTGCCGGTATATCCGATTTTATAGGGTGTGATCAAAAATATGAAAATAGCTATTCTGAGGTGCTCAGGTTTATAAGAGAAAGGATGACATTCCGGGTTTACACTTCTGTTAGGGATAAATTTTATTTGATATTGGTGTTCGTATTCATTATCCCTGTTGGTTTGTCTGCACAAAATGCTTATATACAGGGAGTTGTTCAAGATATTGACGGAACACCTTTGGCCGGGGCTGTTGTGATGCTTATGCGTGACGGTACACGGGTTGCGGCGACTACTTGTAAGATAAACGGTACTTTTAAAATCTCAGCTCACATTCTGCAAACCGATGTTTTACAGGTGTCGTTTGTCGGATTCCGTAATCGGCAAATTCCTGTTTCTGCATTTACCGATTGGAATAATATTCGAATTATCTTGCGGGAAACAGTCATACAACTTGACGATGTTACGGTTATGAGTCCCAGTATATCCGAAGACTTTGCTGTAGAACGTTTGGAGAGTATCGATATTTATCTTTCTCCTGCTTCAGGGGCCGATCCTTTGAAAGCAGTATCTGTGATGGCGGCGTCTACCAACGTATCGGAAAGTGCGAATACAGAATTACGGGGATCTTCGGGCAACCATTCCGTTGTGGTGCTGAATGGGGTGCCTGTCTGGAAGCCGGTACGCAATACCCAATTGAACGGTATCGGGAATTTTTCTGTTTTCAATACTGAACTTATCGGACAGATGAAAGTTTATGCGGGTAATCCTCCATTGACAATAGGGAATTCGATTGCAGGTGCGATAGAGATTGAAACGCCTGAACACATCACTCGTAATGATTTGAAATTGTCTTTATCGCTTGCGAATGCCGGTATCCTGATCAGTAAAAAGATATCGGATAAAAATTTCCTGCAATTATATGCTAATCACCAATTTTCAGCTCCATACCTCTGGCTGAATCATACTAATACAGATTTTTTGAAGCGTTTCAATACGACGGATGGAGGGGTGAACCTCCATTTACAGTTAACCCCTCGGTTGAAATTCAATCTTTATGAATATGCTATCGACGAGTACTACCGGGCAGATACAGAGCAATATAATTATAAGGACGAAAGTAAGGCAACAAGCCGGCGTTGGTTTCAGGTTGCAGGCCTTACTTTTGCGGCCTTGCAAAGTGGTGTAGTGGTTGAATTGAATAATGGCATAGATCTCTGTAAAAGCGGTTATCGATTTGGTGTCATGGACGGTTCGACACGGGAGAACCGCTTGTATACCTCGTTGGCCGCAAAGTATTTTGTTAGAAATCTGGGGTTTCAGGCTGGACTCACACATCAGTATACACGAGTTAATTTTTATGGCATTTTTCCCAAATATTTTTATAATTATTCGGATGAAGCAGAGGGTGTAACGGCCGATGATAAACTCTATAACCGTGTCTGGGAAGGTTATTTTTATTGTAAGTATACTCCTATGCGTCATTTACTTTTCAGCGGTGCGGTCAGAAAAAATATTCCTGAAGCCAGTCAACCTGATTATATATCCTGGCAAGTTGCGGGACGATGGAATATGAATGAAAAATTTTCATTGTTATTGTCAGCCGGAAAATATCATACTTATAATGTTCCGGCATACAACAGCCAAAATTTTGCTTTACATTCTTCCCGTCAATATTCTGTTGACCTGACAAGTCATATTTATGACTTTGATCTAAAACTCTCTTCTTATCTAAAAAATGAAAATACCCGGGACTATTTTGCTGAGAATGGGAAAGAGGCTGTTGTGGAGCGAAGACTGAAAGGTTTGGAATTTTCTGTTGCCCGTACGATAGGGCGATTTTCATTTGCAGGTTCCTATACTTTTATCGATTCCCGTGTCCGGTTGGGGAAAAAGAGTTATCGTTCTGCCAATGATATGGATTATATCATCCGGACCTCCATTGTCTGGCGTACAGCAAATCAATGGAATATAGGGATAAATTTTTCTGCACGCCCGGGTTTATATTACACCCCTGTTGAGTATGCTTTAAATATTAGTGATAATGTATGGTTTCCTCTTTATGGAGACTATAATTCGGAACAAGTAACGGCTTATCATTCATTGGATTTGACCGTCAATAAGATATTTCCGTTAAACAAAGGTCACTTACTTGCATTTTTCACAATTACAAATATGTTGGATAAATCAAATAGAAATTATCCTGTGTATAGTACTGACTATAAATCTGTCCTTGGGTGGGAAGAATATCAGAGGAGATTGGTGTATGTAGGGTTACAGTTTAATTTTTAAATGATTTTTTATAAAAATGTCAAATTCTTGTCATACAAAGTATAGGTGAGTCCGTTTTAGAGGTGATAATTGAAATAGACTGTTATTATAATTTGATACGACAATTTAAAGGTCCGATTCTTTTTGCGGGTTTTCGCAAAAAGAATAATGAACAATTCTTGGAAGCTTCGCTTCCATTAAAAAATAAAAGAGGGGAAAAAAATGAGAAAAGAAAAAGAGAATAGAGTCATTGATAATCAATTCGATAGGATCCATCCCTTGGGTATACTGTTTCATTGTCAATCAACCAGGTGCCCGCAGGGTCCAATGACTTTATAAACATTATGAACTTTATAAACTTTCAACTAAATTAATCGACCTTTTTCATTTGAGATAGTGGGATTAAGTTCAATGAAATACCATGGAAAAAGAAGAAATAACGATAGAATTACTTTATAGAAAACTGGAAAACCGTTTGACAGAAGAGGAAGTCAAACATTTTGAGATGTGGATGCAGGATATCGATCATCAGAGGTATTATCGGAATCTACAATCTTTTTATGAATTACGAGAGGCTGGAAGGCCGGATAGTGCAGAAGTGAACCGTGCGTGGATTGATTTACAGAGCCGGATAAATAAACAGGGGTTAAAGCCCGGACGTAACCGTCTGTTATGGCGTGGTGTGGTAGCAGCTTCAATAATTATTTTGTTGGGAGTAATACCTTTAACTGTGCCGCAAGATGTAAAAAACGTTTCTTCGGAAGCGGAGATACAGATCCGTCCCGGCCAACGGAATGCTATTCTGGAACTGGCTGATGGTAAGGTTTATAACCTGACAAACTTGGAATATGGGGGGAATAACAGGATTTCTGAGAATATTATTGTGGATAGTTGTTGTTTGGATTATCTCCGGCCGGATACGCTGATTCCGGTTGCCTTGGCTTGGCATAAAGTAATTGTTCCCCGGGGAGGAGAATTTCAGATTTCTCTGGAAGATGGAACGAGAGTTTGGCTGAATTCAGAATCTACCCTGAAATATCCGGAGGTATTTACCGGAACTACCCGGGAGGTATTTCTGGAAGGGGAAGCCTATTTTGAAGTAGCACGAAATACAAATTGTCCTTTTATCGTGCATACGGGAATACAAAATGTCAGGGTATTGGGGACCAGTTTCGGAATAACGAATTATGCAGATGACCAGAATCTGACTACCACTTTGGTTAACGGGAAGGTACAAGTAGAATTTCCGGGCTTTTCGGATGAGGTATTTCTTTTGGAACCGGGTTTTCAGCTGGCTTGTGACCGGCAAAACCGGAAAATTGAAAAGCGGACTGTCGATGTCTATGAATATGTTGCCTGGAAAGATGGAAAATATGTTTTTACCCGGAAACGTCTTGAAGATATATTGACTACTCTTTCACGGTGGTATGATTTTCATGTGTTTTTCCAAAATCCGGAAGTAAAAGAGGTCGTCTTTTCCGGTGAACTGAGACGTTTCGATAGTTTCAGTGATATTCTTCGTTTGATTGAGAAAACAAGCGATGTCAAATTTACTACGACAGGCAATACCGTTTTGGTGAGGGAATGATGATAACGACTAAAATAATGTTGAACTAAAGAATGCTAACTTATGAGAAAACAAGGATGTAAAAAATGGGCATTATATGTCCCACAGTTGGTGGCCTTGCTTTTAGTATTCAATTTGAATCTGAATGCAACCGCATTTTCCCAGCATCAGCGATTAAATTTGAAGTTGAAGGATGCTACACTGGAAGAGTTTATTTCAGCCATTAAAAGACAGTGCGATGTGGGTTTTATTTATGATTATAATAAAACAAAAGATTTGAAAGGCATTACTGTCACTGCTGTGAATGAAGAGATTTCTGCAGTTTTGGAGCAGGCTTTAAGGGGGACGGGGTTTACGGCGGAAATAGATAACAATACGATTATTCTGCGGAAATCGGCTGTCCCGCAGACAGTACAAGTGGCTAAGCGGATTAGCGGTCAGGTGATGGACAAAAGTGGGAATGCATTACCGGGTGTAACCGTTATGATTAAAGGAACGGCCTTAGGAACGACAACGGGGGTAAACGGAGATTTTGAAATCAGCTTACCGAATCCTGTAGGCCAGACTTTGGTATTTTCTTTTATCGGAATGACTTCGGTTGAAATGACTTTGAAGAATACAGAACCTTTGACCGTTGTGTTAAAAGAAGAAGCGACGGAGATGGAAGAGGTGGTGATCACCGGTATTTATTCCAGGAAAAAAGAGAGTTTTACCGGTTCTTCCCAGACCTATACCCATAAGGAGTTGAAGATGATCGGGAATACCAATGTCTTGCAAAGTCTGAAAACCATCGATCCTTCTTTTGCGATCATTGAGAATAATCAGTTCGGCTCTGACCCCAATACTTTGCCGGATATTAATGTGCGTGGTAAAACGAGTGTTGTCGGATTAACCCAGGAATATGATACTGACCCGAACCAGCCCCTGTTTATTCTGGATGGATTCGAATCGACCTTGAAAGCAATCAGTAATCTGAGTATGGACCGGGTGGCCAGTATCACTGTATTGAAAGATGCTGCTGCAACCGCTATTTATGGTTCCAAGGCAGCGAACGGTGTTATTGTCGTTGAAACAAAAGCTCCTGAAGCCGGAAAACTGCAAGTGAATTACAATGGGAACCTGAATTTTTCATTTGCCGATCTTTCGGATTATAATTTGATGAATGCCCGTGAAAAATTGGCATTTGAAAAATTAGCCGGCCGTTATGGTCCTTTAGATGCAAATGGGGAAATTATAGACGAAGGTTATCAGTCTACTTACTACCAACGTTTGGCTGAAGTGGAGAAAGGGGTGGATTCGTATTGGCTGAACGAACCTTTACGTTTTGCCACTTCCCACAGTCATGATCTTTTTATTGAAGGGGGAGATTCCCGTATGCGTTATGGTTTAGGGGTAAATTATAACCGGACAGCCGGTGTCATGAAAGGGTCTGACAATAATGTCCTGAACGGAAACGTCCGTTTGATTTACCGTTACAAAAATCTGGCATTTACCGATTACGTCAATTTTGATTATTCGGTATCCGATCGCGAAAAAGTAGCTTTTTCCAAATTCTCACAGGCCAATCCCTATTACCGGAAAGTGAACGATTATGGAGAGCCGGAGGCAGTGCTCGAGAAATATAAACTTATGTCAGGTGATGAATATGTCTTCAATCCGTTGTACGATATGTCTTTGAATTCTTCCAACCGAACCCGGAATTTCGGCTTCCGGAACAATTTTGAGGTGGATTGGCGGGTTATTGAACCTCTCCGGTTGAGAGCCAGAATCAGCGTATCGAAGTCGGTGTCTAAACAAGAAGTTTTTCAATCTCCTAAAGCTTCGGTATTTTACGGGAAGAGTGAAAAAGAAAAAGGATCTTATTCTGAAACCAATGGGGATGTGTTGAGCTATGACGGGGATTTGAATGCGACTTTCGGTAAGTTGTTTGACAATAAACACATGGTGAATGCCGTTGTGGGTATGCAGGTGTCCGATAATAAAAACAAGACTTCCGGTTTTAGAGCGATAGGTTATGTCGACGACCGGAATATCACTCCTACTTTTTCCAATGGTTATCCGTCCGGAGAGAAGCCTTCTTATTCAAACAGCCAGAAACGTTCGGCCAGTTATTATATGAACGGGGGATATGCCTATGATAACCGTTATCTGTTGGATGCTAATTTCAGGGCGGACGGTTCATCTGTTTTCGGAGTTTCGAATAAGTTTACGACAACCTGGGCGGTAGGTGTCGGCTGGAATATACACAATGAATCTTTTGTAAAAAACTGTGCGTTTATTGATTTTCTGAAATTGCGTTATTCGATCGGTAATCCGGGTAACCAGAATTTTAGCCTGTACATGTCGTCCAATATGTATAGCTATACGACAAGTTTTAATAATCCTTTCGGTTTAGGAGCCAGAATATCTTCTTACGGGAATCCGAATCTGGAATGGCAGAAAACAATCGATCAGAATTTCGGATTCGATGTAGAAATATTTCATCGTCGTTTACGTCTGAATTTCGACTATTTTATGAAGAATACCGATCCTTTATTGGTATCAGTGACCTTACCGACTTCGACAGGCACAGCTTCCGTACCGACCAATCTGGGAAAACAGACGACCAAAGGGTATACACTTTCGGCTAATGTCGTCGTGTTACAGAAGGAGGAGCTGAACTGGAGTATCAATGGAAATTTACGGCATTTAAAATATGAATATAAGAATATCGGGAATGCACTGGAAAAATACAATGCACAAAACCGGAAAGATGAAACTGATCAAAAGATCGGAAGTTCAAATTTGAAACGTTATTATGACGGAGGAAGCCCTTCTGATATCTGGGCTGTACGTTCGGCCGGAATCGATCCGGTGACCGGACGGGAAATTTTCATCAAGAAAGATGGAACTCAGACTTTTGAATTCGATTATAATGATGAGGTCATCGTCGGTAACTCAGATCCTAAGCTGGAAGGTGTGATCGGCAGTTCATTCTATTGGAAAGGATTGTCGGCTTCGATAAATTTCCGTTACCGGGTAGGTGGACAGATTTTTCTGAGTGCTCTGTACAATAAAGTAGAGAATATTTCTGATCAGGACGTGTATTATAATCAGGACAAACGAGCCCTGTACGACCGTTGGCAGAAACCCGGGGATGTCGCTAAATTTAAAGCCATATCTCTGAATGAAACCACTCCGATGTCTTCCCGTTTTGTTGCCGATGAGAATACATTATCCTGTGAATCGGTTTCCATCGGGTATGAAACCCAGGCTCGCTGGCTGAGGCATTTCGGTGCTTCTTCCATGACTATACGCGGATATATGAACGATATTTTCCGGATATCTACTGTAAAAAATGAACGGGGATTGGATTATCCTTTTGCCCGTAGTGTGGCTTTTTCTTTAGGTATAAGGTTTTAATGCTAAAAAGATTAGATTATGAATAGAATAAAAAGAATATGGATACTGGGGCTTTTACTGATAGGCGCTTCATGTAATTCCTGGTTGGATGTGGCTCCGGAGGATCAGATTATGGAAAAAGACCTGTTTGAAGAAAGAGAGGGGTTTCTGATGGCTTTAAACGGGGTGTACCTGAATATGAATAGTTCGTCGAATTATGGAGGTAATTTGTCGGCCGGTATAATCGATGTGATGGCTCAGTATTATAATTGTACCACCAGTGAGCACAATTATAGTGGTTACCAGTCCTATGCTTATGATAGTAAGACGTCAAAAGACCGGTTCGAAACGGTATGGAAGACCACTTATTCCCAGATTTCGAATTTGAATGCTATACTGGAACATTGCGGAGACGGGAATCCGGTGCTGCCGGAACTGTATTATAAATTGATCAAAGGCGAGGCGTTGGGATTACGTGCTATGTTACATTTCGATATGCTCCGGCTGTTCGGGCCACTTTGGACGGAAAAGGAGCAGGCAAGTATACCTTACCAGACTTCTTCGGAACGGATTGTCGAACCTTTGTTAAGCGCAGACAGCGTATTAAACTGTGTGCTTACCGATTTGACAAGAGCTGCTGATTTATTGAAGGATGTCGATCCTGTTATTACCGATGGAGCCAGAAATTACAGTGGAGGAGAAAATGGTAATGATCTTTTTTACCGGCAATACCGGATGAATTACTATGCAGTGAAAGCTTTGATGGCAAGGGCGTATATGTGGAAGGAAGATTACAGCAAGGCAAAAGAATGTGCCATTGAGGTGATTGAGGAAGTCGCTGACGAAAAGAATCCTTTGTTCCCTTTGTGTACAGCAACTTATGCAGATACAGCCTCCAATGATAATATGTTTGCGACAGAGGTATTGTTCTCTTTGTACAATAGTATTCGTACAGATAATATTTATAAGACCTATTTTACCTCTGATCTGAATGTGGTGAATTTACTGACTTTGGCCGGAGGCTATCAGAATGGCCGTATCCGTACCATTTTCGAATCTCCCGATGATTTGCGTTTTAAAATGTGGGAATCTGTAACAAAGGAAGGAAAAGAGTTTTGTTGTTTCAAGAAGTATGCAGAGGTACAGACGACTACCGATGAAGCAAAGGCCAAGGCAGAGCGTTTTGCTTATATGGTTCCCCTGATCCGGGTCAGCGAACTTTATTTGATTGCGGCCGAATGTGTCGGAGTCCGGGAAAGGCAGGTCGGTATTGCTTTGGAAAAATACCTGAATCCTTTACGTAAAGCCAGAAAGTGTATCAGCCTGAATACAGAGTCGCCGACCGATCTGAATACGGCTATCCGGAATGAGTATATCCGGGAATTTATCGGAGAGGGGCAAACCTTCTATTATTTCAAACGCAATCGGTTGGAAAGTATACCCGATGGTTCCCAGCCGGCAGAGACGTTGACGATGCAACTCCGGAATTATGTGGTTCCATTACCTGACAGTGAAACCAGTCAACGGGAAAATCAAAGTAGTTCAACTGAAAAAGAGTAAATTATGAAAAATATTGTTTATATAGCGACCTTATTCCTCATCATTGCCGGTCTGTCCGGATGTGAAAAAGAAATCAAGGATTTCGACGGAGAGGAAGGAGTTTATTTCTATGTACAATGGGGACCGGATTGGTTTGATACCACTTATTGGGCCGCCCAGCCTTATACTAAAGTTGAATTTATTAAAAAGGGTGTAGACGAACTGCTTCTGAAAATAAGGGTACAAATGACCGGAAGGGTAAAAGATTATGACCGGAAATTCCGTATTGTAGTCGATCAGGATAGTACGACAGCCGTAAAAGGTGAAAATTATCTGGAATTTGATGAATGGCAAACCATAAAGGGAGGCTGGAGTTATGCAGATGTGCCGGTGACTGTGAAAAATAGTGAAGCATTGGATGAAGTGGAACGTAATCTTGTACTTCGTTTATTGCCATCCGAAGATTTCACCCTGGCTATTCCGCAATGGTTCGATTTGAGCGGTATGTTGGGGAATGATAGCGGCAAGGAGGAATTTGACGGGACACGGCATAAGATTATCCTGAACAACTTTATTACTTGTCCGAAAGTTTGGATGGGAAGGGAGTCCGGTAAAATCGGAGATTTGGAGGGAGGATTGTGGGGATTCTTTTCAAAGGAAAAATTTGAAGAAATCCTAAAGCGTTTTCCGGAGTTGACTTATGAAGATTTTATGTCCAATGAAACGATGCCGTCCGGTTTGAAATATGCTATCCAAAACAAGATGGCTATGGATTTGCAGGCATTATATGACAAGAGCCCCGATCATCGTGATGCAATCAGGGAGAAAGATGGACGACTGATGTGGTTTCAGGGGGTGAGTTGGAAATCTTATTATGGGGTTCCGTTTCAACCGGGAGAATGATAGAATTGAAATATACTAAAATCTGACTACGATGAGAAAATTAATATTGATATTATGGGCGGGAATTCTATCTGTTTTTAGTATTTCCTGTTATGATGACGAGGGATCGAATGATTATCATCCGATCAATGAAGTAAAAATTTCCGATTGGAAAAAAGGAGGTTATACGGCTATTTTTAAGAACGATACTTTAAAAATCACTCCGCTTTCCTATCTGGACACCGTACGGAAAGAACCTGTGATACAGTTTACAGAAGACAGTGATCCTTCGCGTTATGAATACGAATGGAAAGTGGTGGCCAGCAGTTTGACCGATGACCGGGATAAAGGAATCGTTTTGGGTACGGAACGGAATCTGAGGTATTTTGTCAATTTGAAACCTGATTCTTATACTTTATATCTGAAAGTCAAAGATACGAAGACCGATTTGATCTGGAAATCCTATACCTCACTGACTGTTTTGAGTGTGACGGATAAAGGTTTTTTTGTTCTTGGGGAAAAAGAGGATGGTACGGTAGGTTTGGATATGATCTCTACGGCAAAAGATACGATTGTGTTGAAGAATCTGTTGGAGGGGAATGGACTACCTGAATTACGGGGACCGATGCGGGTCATGTATACCGGTTCTTATTATTGGGAAACTCCGGCTATGAAACTGTGGATATCCACAGAATCAGGATCCTACTATCTGGATTTGACTTCGTTTGCTTCAGGACCGATGAATACCTTGCGTTCTATGACTTATTCAAGTTTCCCGATGCCTGATATGCTGAATGTAGTGGATATGGCTGCCAAACAGCGTTTTACCGGTATGTCAAATAACCGGATTATGATGACGGAAGATTATGTATTCGGAGCGAGTTTGTACTCGGATGAAAATTATGGAAATCCTTCCAACCGTATGGATGTGATGAGTGAAAAATGCTTCCGGCCTTTTCCATATATTTTTACCAGTATAAGCAGTCCGAGTGGTTGGATTATTTATAATGCCGACGATCATTGTTTTACCTTTTTGAGTACTGTTACCGGGTTAAGTGTAACTCAGTTACAAGATAATGCAGGAGAAGCATTTCCTTGGATACAGCCGGCGGGCCGTACTTGTATTTATGGTGAGAATACATTTAATACAGTGGGAGGTAGTTCAAATGGAAATTCATTTGCACTGATGGAAGATCAGCAAAATTTCTATGTCTATCAGTTTTATTGCAGTATCCGGAGTTGGGTGCCGAGCGATATGCCTCAGAAAAGAGCCGGCTATACGATAGACAAATCGAAAGCGACCGGTTTAAGAAGCGGATTGCTTTACGCTTTTGCTTCTAAGCGTTCTTTGTTATTGTATGCTAACGGACAAATATTACATGCATATGATTATGTGAATCATATGCATTATGAGAAAGACCTGGGCGATCAGATTACCTTTATCAAATTTGATCCCTATGGAAATAATTACGATGAGTTGATGGTAGGTACCTACAACGCGGCAGAGAAGGGAATTGTAACGCGTTATCTTTTGGGCACTGACCAGGATTCGTTTGAATTGGAACCTTTGAAAGATTGTCGTTGGAACGGTTTGGTGAAAGTGAAAGATATTGATTACCGGCAATAGTTTGAGATCATATCTATGAATAAAAAAGTGATCATATGGATGGCCGGAATCCTGCTGTTGCCTTTGTGGGTGTGTGCCCAGGGGGTAAATTTCCGGCCGCTTTCTTATACGGAAGCGATAGAACTTGCTGCGAAAGAGAACAAGATGGTTTTCATTGACTTTTATACAACATGGTGCGGACCTTGTAAACGAATGTCAAAAGAGGTTTTTCCCCAGCAGGAAGTAGGAGAATATTTCAACCGTACTTTTATTTCCCTCAAATTAGATGCAGAGAAAGAAAATGGGTTGGAACTGGCAAAGAAATATGCCGTAAAGGCTTTTCCTACGTTTGTGGTATTGAGTCCGGATGGTACGGAGGTATTCAGGACCTCCGGCTATCGCCCGGCCGATGAGTTTGTGGAGAAAATCCGCAAAGGGATCGATTCCCGATGGTCACCTGCCGGATTGACTAAACGCTACGAAAAGGGCGAACGTACTCCTCAGTTGGTTGATGATTATGCCACGTTATTATTGGAACAAGGGAAGACAAATGAGGGATTCGGGGTGATCAATGATTATTTTAATCGCTTATCTGCCCGGAAAAAGGTAAAACCGGAGAACTTCTTTCTATATGAACGCTACACCCTGAATTTTGATGACCCCAAAGCACAGTATGTGTTTGATAACAGGGAACAATTTGTCAGGGCAAACGGAAAGGAGATTGTAGATAAACTGTTGTATTCATGGTTGCGCATCCGGTTGATTCCCTATTTCTCATTGAGAAGCCCGGAACCTGTTACTGCTGAGGGGTTGCAGAAATTGAAAACGGATATCGAACAGGTAAAGCTTACCCATACCCGTGCGATGCCGGATTTATTGGCCATAGCTGATGTCCGGATGGGAGGGAATGTCCGGGAATATCTGGAAATATGTAAGGAAAAATTCCCTGTTCTGGAAGATCAGGACCGTTTTCTGATTCTATTGGATCTGGAGGTGGTAATGACCGAATCTCAGGAGGTTAAACAACTGGCAGTCGATTTATTACGCAGCAATATGCAGGTTGCCGACGAATTCCATCAGCGTATTCTGCGGATGAAGATGCTGGAATTGGAAGGGAAGAAAGATTTTACTTTGCAGGCAGAAATCGATGCTGTAGAGAAGGGAAAAGTGATCGTCATGGGATGGACACCCCAGGGTATGCTACAGGATACTTTCGATTTTACTGATCACCGGATCAGGTTGAATATGGCTGCCCGGGATACTTCCCGGTTGACGCTGAAGCTTTTGTGTGAAGAACTGGCTTGTCCGGCACCCCGCTTGGGTACCTATTATCCGAATGTCAGTCTGATGGTGGTCCCTGGTGAATATGCTGTTATGAAAATCAGAGCTGAAAAAGGGAAAGTACCGGAAATTGACTGGATTAGAGGAGGTACTGTGGCGCACGATTACTGGCGTCTTTATTACGAGCAGGTTGATCCTGCTGAAGCGGCTTACCGACAGTTGACAATGACAAATATGCTTGAAGGAGGAGATATCCGCGATTATAAAGAGGAGTTTGACGCTTATATGCAGGCCAACAAACAAACCATAATGGCGTTTGTACGGGCAAATCCCCGAAGTTATATCTCCCTGATGAATTTGCTGGAACATTATAATTGGTTTGACGAAAACGAGGCCGAACGGATATATGATCAGCTTCCTCAGGAATTGCAAGGTACAGCTTATGGGAAAATACTCAAACGGAAATTGGATGCCGGCCGCCCTTATCGTCCGGGCACAATAGCACCTGATTTTGTGAAGAAGGATATGAATGGTAAAGACGTTTCTTTGAAAAAGCTGAAAGGGAAATATGTATTGCTCGATTTCTGGGGAAGTTGGTGCGGACCTTGCCGGGCCTCCCATCCCCATTTGAAAGAGTTACATAAAAAATATAGCGGGAAGGTAGTCTTCGTCAATGTGGCCGATGAAAATATGAAGGACCTGGAGCAGGCTAAAAAATTATGGAAACAGGCGGTAAAAGAAGATGGTATGACCTGGACTCAAATCCTCAACAATGAAGGTAAGGAGGAACAGGATCTATTGAAACTTTATAATATCACTTCTTTTCCTACTAAGATACTGATAGATCCCGAAGGGAAGGTGGTTGCCCGGCTTGTCGGAGCAACAGCTGATCCTGAAGAATTTCTGAAAGCACTTTAAAGTAAGAAAACGGGATTCTGAAATGATAAAAGCTAATTGAGTAGGAGAAACGGGATTATTTCCCGTTTCGACCTCTCAATCAAGTAGGTAAAAGGAGTTTCACCAAATCCCTAAGTAATGCGTCTGCCCTGCCCTCTCCCGATGTCCGACAGAAACAAACCGCTTTCGCGCTGTTCTGTCTAAAATCTTGTATGTATTCTTATTTTAAGGAATTACATATCTTTTGGTTCATTTCCCGGATTTTTTTCTCGTTTACCTTGATTTCTTTTCTGTCATAGGTCATCAGTCCATTGACTTCTCCTTCGACGTCAGTAATCTGGGTATATACGCCGGCAGAGAATCCCCGGGGGATCAACTGAAGTAAATGTTCGGCATATTTGATATACTCCGTCGTCACTTCTTCCGGATTGTTGAATTTCACATATCCCCAGTTTCTGTCGGGCATCCAGAGGTGGTCTTTCATCACCAGTCCGATGCCGCCGTATTCTCCTAATACGGTTGCCCGCATCGGATCGTAGAGATATAAATCGGGATCCGGATAATTGTGCAGGTCGAGAATATCTCCGCAGGTGTAGTGATTTCCACCGCTGGCAGGATTGACCAGACGACTCGGATCATAAGCTTTTGTCCAGGCTGCGATATCGGGAGTTTTGAATTGTCCCCAGCATTCGTTGAAGGGCACCCATACCCCTACACAAGGATTGGAATACAGCAGGTCGATGATTTCTTTCCATTCCCGGCGGTAATTGGCTTCCGATTCGGCGGAATGGACCATTTCTACTCCTTTGAAATATTGTCTGCTTTGCCATTCCGGTCCTCTGTCGCCATTCGGCATATCCTGCCATACGATTACGCCTAATTTGTCGCAATGGGTGTACCAGCGTGCCGGTTCTACCTTTACATGCTTACGGATCATATTATATCCGAAATCTTTTACTTTCTTGATGTCGTATACCAGGGCTTCGTCGGTCGGAGCGGTATATAATCCGTCGGGCCACCATCCCTGATCCAGCGGACCGAAGTGGAAAACATTCCGATTGTTCAGCTGTAAACGGGTAATACCGTCTGCGCCTTGGCGGATAGAATATTTCCGCATGGCAGCGTAGCTGTTCACTTCGTCGATCACTTTTCCATTGTCGGTCAGAGTCACTTTCATATCATAAAGGAAAGGATTTTCAGGACTCCATAATCTGGCATTCTCGATCGCCAGCTGAACGGGCTGGCCCTGCATGGCTTTTCCCGTAGCTACGACCTTTCCTCCCTCCGATACTACTACCGAAACAACGGCGGAAGGATTGCCGGTTGCCGTATGGGCTTCTACGGTCAGGATCTTTTTATCGATATCCGGTGTCGTTTTCAGCCGGGTGATGTGGTTGGCGGATACAGGTTCCATCCATACCGTTTGCCAGATTCCGCTGACCGGAGTGTACCAGATACCGTCCGGGTGTTTCACCTGTTTTCCTCTCGGTTGATAACCTTCGTCGCTCGGATCCCATACTTTTACCGTGATCTGGTTTTTCCCTTTAGCTAAAACCGGAGTAATATCGAAAGAGAAGGGGGTGTATCCTCCCCGGTGTTGTCCCATTTTAACGCCGTTTACCCAAACATCGGCTTGCCAGTCGACAGCCCCGAAGTGCAGCAGTATGTTTTTGCCTTTCCAGGAGGAGGGAACGGTGAATTCCCGGCTATACCACAATTCGTTTTCTTTGCCTAAAGTCTTCATCACACCCGAGAGGCTCGATTCTACGGCAAATGGTACCAATATCTGACCGTCCATGTCTGCCGGTTGCTGAGTACCCGTCGGACGGATGGCATATTCCCACAAGCCGTTCAGGTTTTTCCATTCCTTCCGTTCCATGATCGGTCGGGGATATTCCGGAAGTACATTATTCGGATCGATTTGCTCTGCCCACGTGGTTTTTATTTTATCGCCCGCAGGTTTCCATTGTGCATACCCTGCCAAACTAACAGCCAGAGCAATTGCAGAAAATAAGATTTTTTTCATAGATATCTGATTGATTAATTTATTTCGACGGATCAAAAATACGTGCTAACGTTTGAAATCAAGGGTGATTATTATTCAAATAAAGGTAAATTTTAACCAAAATTCCTCCTTTGACCAGAAATTACTCTTTTTTGAATAGTTTGTTTTCAGACACCTTCTTTTGCACTTCGCTCTTCTTGCTGATCCTCTCCCATTTTTTAGTTACAACGGTGAAAGCTTCACTTCTCTAACCTCTGTAACTGTTAAAACGTAGAATTATTCCGGTCCTTGTTCGTCTTCGGTATTCGTGTTCGGGGACGCGGTCGCTTCTGTCGGTCATCTGGCTTTTTCTTTCACTGACCGGCGGAACTCGCTTCGCTCAGACACCACCGGCCGGGCGTTCAGAAAAAGCAAGACGACACTCGCCGGAGCTCCAATGGTCCCCGAACACGAATACCTCCGACTTACGTTATCACTACCTGGCAAGCTAAACCGGACCTGAAAACCATAAATTTCAGCGAAAAAAGATTTTCCGGTAAAGTAACCCAATTATCCATAATCCGATAGAGGTGAGCCGGTATTTTATTCTATAAAATTTTTCTAATTCTTCCTTTGCCAGGTCGTGTTAACGTGAGATGAAGGTTTTTATGCCGGAAGACCATTGGAGCGGGAACGAGTGTCCGGTTAGGGTTTCCGAACGCCCGACCGGTGGTGTCTGAGCGAAGCGAGTTCCGCCGGTCAGTGAAGGAAAGCCTTAACGGACCGGTCCAGGCGAACCGGTCTGACGGTATAAAAACCGGAATCGGAATAGAAAGAAAAAATTATACCTACGTTTTATGATGAACTTTATAAGCTCCGATTCTCTTTTTTTTCAACCCTTTTTCTTTTCTTTGTATACTTTTTTCCCGGTAAATATGAAAACTGCTTTAGCTATAACACGAACTCTGTCCAGACGTTATTATCCTCTGCATCCGGAGGAACAGGAAGCACTTGCTTCTATAATGGAGTGTCGCCGGGTCGATAAAGGAGAACTTCTCCTCGAAGAAGGCCGGATAGCCCGCCATTTCCATTATGTCGAATCGGGAATGTTACGTCAGTATTACTACAAAAACGGGCATGATATCACCGAACATTTTTCGTGTGAAGATGATTTGGTATTTTGCATCATCAGCCTGTTCAGACAAGAACCCACACGCTTGATGACCGAAGCCATCGAACCGACCGTGGTGTACGACATCCCCTATACCGGTCTGCAAGAATTGTTTGTTTCTTATTCCTCTATTGCCCAATTATACAAGAAAATTTTAGAATGGGGCCTTATGGTATCCCAGAACAAAGCCGACTCCTGGCGATTCGAAACTGCCAAGGAACGCTATAAACGTTTTCTAAAAGATTTTCCCGAAGCAGCCAAAAGAGCCCCTATCAGCCATATCGCTTCTTATCTGTTGATGACTCCCGAAACCCTCAGCCGCGTGAGGGCTGAAATTTTCCAGGAATAAATTGTAAGATAGGTGATCAGTAAACTTTTTCTAAGATAGTACCAGTCCTCAAGAAACCCCATGCCCCGGTCCCATGGGTTACAAAAAAAGAGTTAGATTTTCATCTAACTCCTTGATTTTCAATTTGTACCCAGGGCGGGAATCGAACCCGCACGTCTGTTGAGGACACTGGATTTTGAGTCCAGCGCGTCTACCAATTCCGCCACCTGGGCAAAGAACTCGGGTGCAAAGGTAGATATTTTCATATAACCTCCAAAGAAAAGTAGAATTTTTTTTGAATCTTTTTGCTAAGTTGCTCGTATAAAGGATATATTCTTAATGTTCAATACTCATATTTTCTTGAAAAATTCCTCATTGACCGGTAATCGATGGGGGATTTTTTGTCAGATGACGATTCGTTTGTGTACATTTGCCGACCCGTCGGGAGAAGAGTTTATAAATAGTAAGATATTTTAGAGATGAGATATTGGATCGTATTATTTTTATTTTGTCTGGGTATCGGACCAGCTGTCCAGGCACAAAATAAAGGTGTCGTTAAAGGACGAGTCTTCGATTTGGCGAGCAATGAGGCGATCCCATTTGCAAATGTCGTAGTTTATGGGACGACTCTGGGGGGAGCGACGGATGAGGAGGGAAGATTCCGGTTGGAAAATGTTCCTCCGGGACTTGTCCGCTTGGAGGTGAGTAGTATCGGTTATCAGACTTTGGTGACAGTAGGGTTTCTGTTGGGTACTGCCGGAGAGAGAACGGAAAATATCGGTTTGGAACCTGCATCGACTACTTTGGAACAAGTCGTAGTCAAAGCCAGTCCTTACCGTAAAACAGTAGAAACTCCGGTTTCCATTCAGCGGATAGGAATTGCGGAGATTGAAAAAAATCCCGGAGGCAACCGGGATATTTCCAAAGTAGTACAATCCATGCCGGGGGTATTGTCTTCGCCTGCATTCCGGAATGATTTTGTAGTCCGGGGTGGTGGGCCTGCTGAAAACCGGTTTTATCTGGACGGAGTTGAATTGCCCATCTTAAATCATTTCGCTACTCAGGGGGCTTCCGGTGGGGTAGTCAGTATTGTGAATATCGATTTTGTCAAAGAGGTAAATTTCTTTTCCGGTGCCTTCCCGGCTTCTTATGGTAATATGATGAGTTCTATGCTCGAATTTCGACAGATCGAGGGAAATCCCGACCGGGTGAAGACGCGGGTTACTTTCGGTGCTACCGATTACGGCCTGTCTTTGGACGGTCCGTTGGCTCCAAAGACTACTTTTATTGTTTCGGCCCGGCGAAGTTATCTGAAGATGTTGTTCGGTATCATCGGTTTGCCTTTTCTTCCGGTGTATAATGATATGCAATTCAAGACGGTCACCCGTTTGAATGCCCGGAATGAATGGACTTTGCTCGGTATTGGCGGATACGATATCAACCGTCTGAATACCGACCTGAAGAATCCCGACGATCATCAGAAATATTTGCTCGATTGGTTGCCGGAAAGCCGGCAATGGAGTTATACTTTGGGAACGACCTTTAAGCATTACGGCAATAACTGGTATCACTTTTTCGTCCTAAGCCGGAGTGGATTGTACAATAAGGTCGAGAAATACACCGGCAATGACCGTCATAATCCCAAAACAATCGACTATCGCTCTGGAGAATCGGAAAATAAATTCCGTTTCGAGCATCATCGTTATGCAGCGAATGGGTTTAAACTTCAGGTTGGGGCAGGTATCGAATATGCCCACTATGACAATACTACGGCCCGGCGGCTGTTCGCTGCGGGAGAAGCTATCGATCAGTATTATTCCCGGGCTTTGAATATGTGGAAATGGGCGGTCTTCGGCCAGGTGTCCCGGTCTTTTTTCTCCGAACGGCTGGCTTTATCCCTGGGACTCCGGGCGGACGGATGTAATTATACCGGTAAAACAGCTGCTCTTTACCGGCAAATATCGCCCCGTTTCTCATTTTCTTACGCATTCGACGAACGCTGGTCGCTAAATGGCAATATCGGCCGGTATTATCAGTTGCCTGCCTATACGACGCTGGGTTTTGCAGACGCCGGGGGAGTTCTGGTGAATAAACGGAATAAGACCGGATATATCGGAGCCGATCATTATGTACTGGGAGTTGAGTATCGTCCGGGAACGACTACCCGGATTACACTGGAAGGTTTTTACAAGACTTACGATCATTATCCCGTATCCCTGACCGATTCGGTTGCTTTGGCCAATAAAGGTACCGACTATGTGGCGGTGGGTGACGAAGCGGTTCGACCCGTCGGAGAAGGGAGAGCTTATGGGCTGGAATTGATGCTCAGAACCCAGGAATTTTATGGTGTCGTTGCTTCGTTGGCTTATACCTGGTATTATTCCGAATTTAAACAGTTGGATGAAAATTTGCAGAATACCCGTCGTTATATACCCAGTAGTTGGGATAACCGCCATATATTCTCTCTGACAGCAACCCGTAGGATAGGTAAAAGTTGGGATTTGGGGTTTAAATGGAGATATGTGGCGGGTGGGCCTTATACGCCTTATGATCGGGAGACTTCGGCACGGATAGAAGCCTGGGAGGCCAAACATCAGCCTTATTATGATTATTCGCGCTTCAATACACAGCGATTACCGGCTTTCCATCAACTGGATGTCAGGGTGGATAAGAGTTTTTTCTTTCGAAAGTGGTCGTTGATATTTTATGCGGACATTCAGAATATCTATAACTATAAAGCTTTAGGTCCCGATGAGCTGGTGCCTGTCGAAAATCCCGACGGAAGCTATCGCAAAGATCCTGACCGGGAAGGTTATTATCAGATGCGCAGCATAAAAAATGAATTGGGCGGAACGGTTTTACCCTCTGTCGGGGTAATTGTAGATTTTTAATCCACTTGCCGGATAGATTTTTCAGTGAGCGGATAAGTTGGTATAAGTTTTGTAACTTTAGATATCGAAAATAGGTATGATTGAAAAATGACAAGTATATGAAAAATGTGGTTTTTGATTTGGGTGGAGTTGTGGTCGATTGGAGTCCCGAACGTTTGATGGAAGAATATACCGGTGATCGTGCAATGCCGGTGAGTCTGTTTGAAAGGGGGTTTTTCCGGAAATTTTGGCCCGATTACGACCGGGGGACGATCGATCAGGTGAATATCGTTCGGGAAATGAGTGTTTTTTCGGGACGTCCTTATGCCGAATGTTGGGATTTTGTCGAATTTATCAAACATTCGTTGCGGGATATTCCCCAAACACAATGTCTGATTAAAGAGTTGGCCGGTAAAGGTTACCGTTTATTCTGCCTTTCCAATATGTCCCTGGAATTTTATGACTACCTGAAAGAACGGGAGGTCTTTCGGTATTTCGAGGGCCAGATCATCTCGGCTCACGAAAAACTGATTAAACCCGAAAAAGAGATTTACCGGATCCTGATCGACCGTTTTCAGGCATACCCCGAAGATACGCTCTTTATCGACGACCTGAAGGAAAATGTCGATGCGGCTCGTCAACTGGGTTTCCATACCGTGCATTTTGCCGATAAGGAAAAAGGATACCGGGAAATCAATAAAATTCTTTGCTCTGAGTTTTAGTTTTTAGTTTCCAGTAGTACCTCCCGCAAAGCATGACTCCGGTCAGGGTAAGCCCTATCGGATAGCCGATCCAGATTCCTGTGATGCCCCACTCGAGTACAAAGCCGCAGATGTAGCATACGGGCATGGCGATCAGGAAGTAACCGATAAAGGAGATGACAGCCATGGAGATCACATCGCCGATACCGCGGAGGGAATTGGCATAGGTAATCTGAAGGGCATCCCCGAATTGGTAGGCCAGCAGGATATAGACCAGGGTGGATACGACCCGGATGACTTCTTCGGAGGTGGTGAATAGATATCCGATCAGTTCCCGGGAAAATAAGAACACAGTACAGGCACAGACAGCGAGACAAAGAATGAGGTGGAAGCCTGCCATCGTCGTGCGGCGCACATGGAGCAGCTCCTGACGGCCGAAATAATTACTCACCCGTACAGATACCGCTGCTCCGACTCCGTAATAGATCATAAAACCTAAAGTTGAGATAGCCACCATCACCTGATGGGCGGCCAGGGCAATGCTTCCCAGCCAACCGATCATAATTCCCGTAATACTGAACAGGGCAGTTTCCAGTCCCATCTGTAAACCGACCATCCAGCCCATTTTATTGAGTGAGAGGATATCGGTGAAATTGTATTTACCCCGTTTGTAACCGACCAGATAGCGGCGGTAACGGAGGCTGCGGTAAAATAAGACGGCGAAAGCTGCAAACATGAGGATACGGGCCGTTAAGGTGGAAATGCCTGCTCCTACGACACCCAGGGCCGGTAGTCCGAATTTTCCGTAGATCAGTATATAATTTCCGGCAATATTCACCAGATTGGCGGAGATCATGATGTACATGGGCGTTTTGGTATCCGTAATACCGTCGGCGAATTGCTTGAAAGAATTGAATAACATGACGAATACCAGGGAAGCCAGCTGGAGAAGAAAATAAGGCCGGATCAACGGGAGTAATTCTTCAGGCTGTCCTAGCCGGTCGATATTGAACCATACCACTGTCATCGCCAGGGTCAGGAGCAAGCCGATGAAGAGATTTACCAACAGACTGTTGCGTAGCAGTTGACCGACATGATATTTGTCATGACGGCCGAAAAATTGTCCGACCAGGGGAGTAAGACCATAAGAAAAACCCAGACCGAAAAGAATGGGGATATTGAAGGCACTGTTGACAAATGAAGCTGCAGCCAGGTCGAGAGTGGCATATTGTCCTACCATCATATTATCGGCCAGGCCTACCACCACAATACCGATTTGTCCGATGACAATGGGGATACCCAGACGGATGAGGGCTTTGTAATGTTCTTTATAGGGTGTGAAATAGCTCATGTCGCTTAGCATTTATAAAGTTCATAAAGTCCGATGGCCTCAGGGACCCGATAGACTGAATTAAAATGGTAACGGATAACGATATACCTCTTCCATTTGCAATGATACTGTCCAGCAGCAGCCGTTCCCCGGTCAGCGTGTCGCTTACCGGAATATCTTTCACGGTTATGATCTCCCCGTTAAAGTAGTTTACTTTTTTATGACATCCGCCTAAAAGAAACAGTAGGGATAACTCTCCTGCCAAAGCTTTTGTTTTCAAAGCCATAGCTGTTCTTATGGATATCTTCATAGACTGTTCCGGATTTGGATTATAAACTGTTTTGATAATTGTCGCAAAGCTAATCAATTTCTTGCCTGCCGGCAAATGGATTTCTTGCTTTTACGGATCGCTTTTTAGCATTTGTCTTTTACTTTTTGCATGCTACTTTTTTACTTTCTGCCTTTTTTTCGTACCTTGTCCCCGTTGAGATAAGTCCCGACTAAGGGTGGAGATTGGATGATGTTTTAAATTATTTGAATTATGAGAAAACTCTTAACTACTTTTGTTTGTGTATGGTTTACCCTGGCGGTATGGGCCGGAGATGGGATTTATGAAAAGTTGCAACAGATACCACAGATTAGTGAGATTCAGAAACTGGATGTAAAGCCTTTTCAGGAGTATTATCAATTCTGGTTCGAGCAGCCGGTCGATCATTCCGATCCCGCAAAAGGGACTTTCCGGCAACGGGTGTTGCTGGGGCATAAACAATCGGATGCTCCGGTGATCGTCGAGTTGGAAGGCTATAATATCTGGTCGTCGGAAGAAGGTGAATTGGCTAATATCCTGAAAGGGAATCAGCTGACGATAGAGCACCGTTTTTTCGATCAAAGTGTGCCGGAAGGAGGAATTCCCTGGGAAAACCTGACCATCAAGCAGGCTGCCGATGACCAGCACGAGATTATACAGGCTATCAGGCAGAAAATTTATCCGGCATCGAAATGGATCAGTACCGGAATCAGCAAAGGAGGACAGACGACGATATTTCACCGTTATTTTTACCCGGCCGATGTGGATATCAGTGTACCGTATGTGGCTCCCCTGAATCTGGAGTATGTAGATCCCCGTTTGGATAAATTTCTGAATCGGTTAGGAACGGCGAAGAGTGGGGTGAAAGCGCTTTTTAACTGGGAGGATCTGAATACCTGTCATTATACGATCCGTGATTTTCAGACCATGTGTTTCGAACATCTCGATACGCTGCTTCCTATGCTTGAGGAACTGGCTGCCGAAAAGAAATATACCTACCGGATGGTGGGAGGGACCAAACGGGCCTTGCAGCTGATGATTCTGGAATATCCTTTTGCGTTTTGGCAGTGGGGGAATAATTGTGCCGATATTCCCGATCAGGAAAGTGCCGATTGGGAGGAGATCTTCGAATACCTGGTGAAAGTGTCTTCCCCTGATTTTTTTGAAGATAAGTACATCGTCCGCATGCAACCGTTTTTTTATGCTGCTTTGACCGAGATCGGGATGTATGATTATAAAATAAAACCGTTCAAGAAATTCTTACCCGAAGACGATAAAGATATCGACTTTTCATTCACTATGCCTGAAGGTGTTGAAAAAAAGCCTTTTAATGACAAACAGATGAAGGCGATCAACGAATGGTTGCAGACGGATGCCGAGCGGATTTTGTTTGTATACGGCGGAAGTGATCCCTGGTATGCTACCGGCGTCGATTTGAAGAAAAACGGAAAATGCCGTAAATACGTAAGAGGGGATATGAGCCATGCTTGCCGGATTAAAGATTTCGATCCGGTGTCGAAAGAAGATTTGCTCGATACGCTGAACGAATGGATGCAAGAAAAATGAAAAGTGAAGGTTTGGCCGGCCTGACGACGGTAAGTGTCGATTGGGAAGAGCCGGCTGTAATTATTCTCGACCAGACGCAATTGCCCAATCGGGAAGCATATCTCCGCTTATATACTCCGGAGGAGATTTGGGAAGCCATTTATCACCTGAAGGTGAGGGGGGCCCCGGCGATCGGAGTTGCTGCTGCCTATGGCATGGCGGTTTGTGCACAACAATTCGGGGAACAGTCTTTTTCCGTTTTTTTTCAAAAATTTACGGAGGTAAAAAAATACCTGGCTTCTTCACGTCCTACTGCTGTAAATTTATTTATGGCTTTGGACCGGATGGAAAAATGTGTTTTGTCGTTGCAGGATCAGCAGGTTGATACAATAAAAATAAAATTGCAGCAGGAGGCGGAAGCTATCCGGGCAGAGGATGCGGCTGCTTGCCGGAGTATCGGGGAATGGGGATTAAGTGTTTTACAACCGGGAATGGGGCTGCTGACTCATTGTAATGCCGGACATCTCGCAGTTTCTGCATATGGTACGGCTTTGGCTCCTGTTTATTTGGGGCAGGAGCGTGGTTATCATTTTAAAGTGTATGCAGATGAAACCCGTCCATTGTTACAGGGGGCACGTTTGACAGCCTTTGAACTTCAGAAAGCAGGAGCCGATGTCACTTTGATCTGCGATAATATGGCTTCCTGTGTGATGGGGCAGGGAAAGGTGCAGGCTGTTTTGGTGGGATGCGACCGGATAGCGGCTAATGGAGATGTTGCTAATAAAATAGGTACTTCCGGAGTTGCTGTTTTAGCTAAATATTATGGAATTCCTTTTTACGTACTTGGACCGACTTCTACAGTTGATTTAAAATGTCCGGATGGGGCACATATTCCCATTGAAGAACGGCAAGCCGGTGAAATCACAGAAAAATGGTATACCCGACGGATGGCACCTCCGGAAATAAAGGTGTATAACCCTGCTTTCGATGTGACCCGTCATGAATTGATCACGGCAATCATTACCGAAAAAGGGATTTTATATCCTCCTTTTGATCGTGGCCTCTCTAAATTGTAGTGCTTAGTGCTTTACTGATTACTGCTGTCGCACCCAGTTGGCTGTTCACATATTCCAATGCCTTTTGTCCGGCGGTTACTGCAATTGCCGGATGCTGAATCAGGCTGTCCAGGATCTCCGAAAGTTCTGCCCCGTTGGAAATGCTGAAAGCTCCGCCTTCCCGGATCAGGCTGACCGCTTCGTTGAATTTTTGATATTTGGGTCCGAAAATTACCGGTATTCCATACACGGCAGCTTCAAGGGTATTGTGGATACCGACTCCGAAACCTCCGCCGATATAAGCGATCTTCCCATACCGGTAAATCGATGAAAGCAGACCGATACAATCGATAATCAGTACCTCCTTATCGGCCAAATCAATATTTTCCGAGGTGTAGCGGACTACCTTCTTCCTGCATTTGTCCAAAATCGCTTTGATGTGATTTTCCCCGATTTCGTGAGGGACGATAATCCATTTATAACCGTCCGGATGGCAGTTGATATATTCCAGGAGAATTTCTTCATCGGGTGGCCAGGTGCTGCCGCAGACGATGGCGGGGCGGCCGTCACAGAATTGCTCTACTTTGACGATTTGTTTTGCATTTTCCGCGATCTGTTTTACCCGGTCGAAACGGGTATCTCCTGTCAGTCTGACATTTTTTATGCCGATGGATTTCAGTAATTCCACCGATTGCCCGTCCTGCACGAACAATTCTTTGAAGCATCCCAGCATCCGCCGGTGGAGTTTTCCCCAACTTTTAAAAAAAGGCTGGTTGGGACGGAAAATGGCTGAGATGAGATATACCGGGATGTTTCGTTTGTTCAGTTCGTTCAGGTAGTGGAACCAGAATTCATATTTGATAAAGACCGCTGCGTCCGGACGGAATTTTTCAATCAGGCGGACCGCATTGCGTCGCGTATCTCCCGGCAGATAAAGGATGTAATCTGCACCGGTATAATTTTTGCGGATTTCATAACCTGAGGGCGAAAAAAAGGTAAGCAGGATTTGAGTTGCCGGTTCTGCGGCCTTCAAGGCTTCGATCACCGGGCGGCCTTGTTCGAATTCGCCCAAAGAAGCGGCATGAAACCACACCAAACGACCTTCTCCCCGTTGTATACCGGCTGCTTTTTTCCAGACTTCTTTTCTGCCTTTACATAAAAGGGCTGCTTTTTCATTGAAAGGAGCTGCCAATTGTATTGCCAGATGATATGCCTGAATTCCAATATTATATAAGAATGCCATAACGATACTTTGAATATAGGCCGCAAAATTAATAATAAAACCCGAATGATGCGCTTTTCCTCTTTCTGCTTTTTTTTAACCTTTAACTTTTTACTTTTACCTTTTTCCTTCCTATCTTTGTCCCGTCATTGTGGAAAGATTTGGCTGATTGCAACCACAGAAAAAAATTGCTAAAATGCATATACTTCTGAATTCAACCATCCATTGCCTTTCCCGTAATATAATTAACCGATTGGATATTGATTGCGTATAGTACATTTTCAATTTTCAATTTTCAATTTTCAATTAAATTATGGGATATTTATTTACTTCAGAGTCTGTATCGGAAGGGCATCCTGATAAGGTTGCCGATCAGATTTCGGATGCAGTGCTCGACCGGATTCTGGCGTTCGACCCGGAAGCAAAAGTAGCCTGTGAAACTTTGGTGACAACCGGACAAACTGTCATTGCAGGCGAGATTAAAACAAAGACTTATGTAGACGTGCAGCAAGTGGCCCGTGAAGTGATCAATGAGATCGGCTACACCAAGAGTGAGTATATGTTCGACGGAAATAGTTGCGGGGTATTTTCTGCGATCCACGAACAATCGCCGGATATCAACCGGGGAGTGGTGCGTGAAGATCCGATGGAACAGGGAGCCGGTGATCAGGGGATGATGTTCGGTTATGCCTGTAACGAGACCGATAATTATATGCCGTTGTCCCTGGAATTAGCCCATCTTTTACTGAAAGAATTGGCTCAAATCCGGAAAGAGGGTCAGTTGATGCAATATCTGCGTCCCGATTCGAAATCACAGGTGACCATTGAATACGGTGATGAAGGGAAACCGGTCCGTATACATACGATTGTCATTTCTACCCAGCATGACGATTTCATCAAGCCGGCCAACGAAACGCCGGAAGCCCAGCTGAAAGCCGACGAGGCTATGGTGGAATGGATCAGAAAAGATATCGTCGATATTCTGCTGCCCCGGGTAAAGGCCCTGTTGCCAAAACGGGTACAGGCTTTATTCGATAAAAATGTCATTCTTTTTGTCAACCCGACCGGTAAATTTGTGATCGGAGGTCCTCATGGAGATACAGGGCTGACAGGGCGTAAGATTATTGTCGATACCTACGGGGGGAAAGGAGCCCACGGTGGGGGAGCTTTCTCCGGAAAAGACCCTTCGAAAGTCGATCGGTCTGCTGCCTATGCTGCCCGTCATATCGCTAAAAATATGGTAGCAGCGGGGATAGCCGACGAGATCCTGATCCAGATTTCCTATGCGATCGGCGTTGCCCGTCCTGTAGGAGTGTATGTGAATACTTACGGTACTTCGAAAGTCAGTTTAACGGATGCAGAGATTGCCGGGAAAGTCAGCGAGATTTTCGACCTTCGTCCGAGGGCTATCGAAGAACGCTTGAAATTATGTAATCCGATTTATCAGGAGACTGCCAGTTATGGGCACATGGGACGCAAACCCGAAATAGTGAAAAAAGTGTTCACTTCGAATTATTGGCCTACGGTTGAGAAAGAAGTGGAACTTTTTACCTGGGAAAAACTGGACTATGTCGATGAGATAAAGCGGGTATTCAAGGAGTTTAAGAAACCACAGCCATAAGAGAAGGTGTCCCTGGACATTGATTGTAATTTGAACTGTGTCAGCGAAGAAAAAGAATAAAGTATGGACTTTGCTGACACAGTTTTTCAAAAGAATTTGGAATATAAATTGGAAAATCTATTATTAATCCTTTATTTTGTTCGGTAAAACGACGGAAGACACTGTGAGCGAACAGAAAGATTTTTTGCAGCGCTTTAACTTGAAAGACGAACAAGCTTATCATAAACTCTTTCAGCAATTTTATAGTTACCTTGTCCTTTTTGCGGAACGCAGAGTGGAAAATCACAAGGTGGCTGAAGATATCGTGCAGGAAATCTTTATCAATATCTGGGAAAGTAACAAACAATACAATTCTATCAACGGATTTAAAGCTTATTTGTACGAAGCCGTCTCGAACCGTTGTGCAGATTACTGGAAACACCGGGCAGTCGAAGAAAAATACACGGCACATGTGCTTTATGAACAAAAACTACCCGATTTTTCAGTGCAAGAGGAAGAAATATTGCGGGAGTTGTACGCAGCCATCGGTGAATTGCCGCAACGTAGCCAGGAGGTCATTCTTTTATCTTTAGAGGGTAAGAAAAATCAGGAAATAGCCCAACTGCTGAATCTGTCTGTGCTTACTGTCAAAACCCATAAGAAAAATGCTTTCCGTTATTTAAAAAATCGACTGCGAAATCTGGTACTGTTAGTTATGATTATGCAGATTTCTAAAAAAGATATCCTGCCATAATGTTCCGGCTAAACGGTAAGTTATGACAGGATCTGATGTTTTATTCGGCTTAAAGCTCTATTATTTTACCTGAGCCGGCATCGGAAGGGGTGGTCTGTCCGATACGGTATAGTCGGCCGGTAGTTCATATTGGTCATGTTCGAAAAAGTAATTAACCAATCCGGTCATGCCTTGAGGGGAGTATTCATATACGTTGAGACGGAACAAAAGCCATTGTACGATAGCATATCGCGAAGCAACATTGAAATAAGGTACGTTGTTTATCATACAACTCTCTTCTTCACAATGAGAAACAAATGCCTTGTTAGCAATATCACTGACACATCCATAGCCTCCGTCAGCAGGCTTCAACACTTCGCTGTAACGAGCTGTGCTTCCACTGACATATCGGAAAAACTGCCAACTCATCTCCGGATAAGAAGTTATCAGCCTTTCACTTGTTGGTAGTCCTACATTATAACAATATAACCTGTAATTTTTATAATAAGTTATTAAAGTTTTATCTTCAGTAGTAAACAACTGTTCGGTAGACCATTCGTCTCCCAGTTTTCCGATAGCGTGTCCACCGACTTCATGCAGAAAAATGTTGGTGAATCCTCCCGGTAATTGAATATCTCTGTTCAAAGGGACATAACTGATTGTCCTGTAATCAGTATCATTTCTATCAGTCGGGTCGCCGAACCAATAAGTCGAGCCTCCATAACGTTCGTCATTGACCAATACAATGACGACGGAATTCGTTTGCAGTATGGCGTCATTCATTCCCAATATTTTGCTTGCATAACTGAAAGCCGTTGTATTATTTCCGATGATGCGGTTATCTTCGTTAAAGTAACTGAATAATGCTGTATTTCCTGACTCGGAAGTTCCGGCCCCGCGCTCTTGTGATTCGCAAGCCACTGACCAAACATTGAAATATTCCTTGTAAGTTTTATAGGGTTCGACAGTAAATAAGGCCTCACAAGCTTCTTCTACCGCCAGGTCGAATACTCCCGTTTCTGCAATCAGATCATCGGACGTAAAGCCATCTCCCAGAAAAATCAGGTTAAAGCCGTTTGTGAGTTCACGTTCTCCCTGGTGTTTTTGGACATTTCCGTCTGCCCGGATCCCTCCATTCTGGGAAGCGGTTAATTTCATTGTACGTACGCCGTATTTCAAACGAACGGTTGTCGATCTTTCTTTTTTCTGGCTATTATCCGTAGTTATAAAAACCAGTTCGGAATCTCCCGAACCCACGGTATCTGCAACTTGTAACCAACCTGTCGTATCGGCAATTTCTACTTTCCAATCCATATTGGTATGAATTTTCAGGGTATCGTAGCTAACTCTTTTATTGAAAGCCAACGATTTCTTGCCGTCCGTCACTTCAAATACCATCGGTTCCTGACGCACAGCCAAACGCATTACATTGTCTCCGCAAGTTACTTTTACAGCCGTTCCTCTTTCGTATATGTCATCCGACGGACTAACCCGGATGACCAACTTTCCTTCAGGGTTCTCCCTGTTTTTTTCCACAGTACACCAATCAGCCATACTTTCGGCTTCCCATCCGGACCCGGCAGTCACGTCAATGACAACAGTATCACCGGCCGCTCTTAGTAAAAGATTATCATCAGAGAATTGTAAAAAGCTATCTAACGTATCGTTATCGCATCCGGACAAAGTCCATAGCATTGTACAGCCGATTGTAACAATTCCCATATATAATCGATGTAAGATTTTGTGTATCATATGCTCGTTATTTTCCGGTTTTTATATTATTTTTCCATTGTTCCAGTCCTTCATTCATCCGCCTGATCAGTTCTTCGGCGGGTATGTATCCCTGTGAAGTATACACGATTTCTCCCTGAGGATCCAGAATCAGATAAGTCGGGAATACACGAATGTTCCATTTTTGAGCCAGTTCTTTGCCTTCATCTTTTTCCATATCGATTTTAAGGCTGATAAAACGGGGATTGAAAAAGTCTCCGGCTTGCTTATCCGGAAAGACTTTAGAGCTCATCATTTTGCAGGGACCACACCAACTGGTGTAACAATCGACAAAAACCGCTTTGTTTTCTTTCCGGGCTTTTGCCAGGGCTTCCTGCAGACCACCTGTTTCAAACCGTATTCCTTGATAGTCTGACAATTCAGTTACAATTTGACGGTAGCGTTCCAGGGTTGAACCTGTCATTCCTGCCATTCTTTCTTTCAGATAAGCGATTGCCTGTTTTTTTTCAGTCTCGTTCATATCTTGCAAACGTCCCAATGTAGCGTCATATCTGACTTTCAAGGCTTCATTCGGCAGGTTCGGGACCATTTTTCCCCAGAGGTCCAGCATTTCCGAATACTTTTTCTGTTGTCTGAAATGCAGAATCTTACACATATCCAACAATTGGTCCCGGTTAAGTGAAGTAAATTCCAGGTGACCGGCTTTTTGTTCTATTTCTGAAATGAAATCCATATCATATACTTTTTCAAACATCATGTAAGGATAAACTTGATGAAAAAGTACCTGTACTATAAAATTCAGTACTTTCTCTCCGTTTTTCTCCACCAACTCATTTCTGTGGTCATAGATAAAACGGAACCATTCGCTGTCATATCTTTTCCCCTTATTCCAAAGGATTTCCCACGACTGTGGCAAATAGAGACCGGCAGAATCGATATGCTCCAAATAATAGTCAGCTACTTCCTGAAATTTCTCATTTTCGTCTGCCGTTTTCAATGTGCCGGCATAGGCTGCTAAAAATTTAAATGACCGGTCACCTTTTTCATAATGCCGGGTCATTCCCGCCAATGAGGTTTTTGGATTCAGGCCTGCTTTCAATTTTTCTTTAAATTCAGGAGCTTTGGCTCCTCCGGAAATCCGGTGTATGATTTCTCCTTTTTCATCCAAAATCAGATAATGGGCATAAAACTTTACCCTGTAACGTTCTGCCAGTTTGCGTCCCTCTTGGGTTTTGGGCATATCCACACGTAAACTGACGAAATGTTTCTGAATAAACGAAACCAAATCGGGATCTGTCAGTACGACAGAGTCCATCAGTACCGAAGGACCGGCCCATCCGGCATAACAATTGAAAAAAATCGGTTTATGTTTCCGGGCGGCCTGTTGCATGGCCTCTTCCAAAGTAGTACAATACTGGATACGTTTGTTCTTTTCTTCTTTAGCCCACACTGTCGAAACAAGCAGACAAAAAACAATCAGGAATATATTTTTCATATGAGTTTGGTTTTTTCTATTTTACTAATCGAACACTATAAGAGGGGCGTACATTTTCAGTTGTACTGATTAAACGGCTTGTCATGCGCCGGATTCCGGAATGATACAGGGATATGTTACGGACGATTCCGTTAGATAAACTGTCTGATATTACAATCTGATCACTGCTCCAGAAGTAAGCACCTTCATTTTTATACACATAACGGGAATTATAGGCTGTTGACAAGGCATATACGGCAGCTCCGCCATACAAGGCATCAAATCCGATTCCTTGTTCTCCTGTTTTCAATAGCTCACCTGCGTGGCCTCTCCAATTTTCCAGGCCCTCCAATTCTCCGGCATCCATTCCCAAATGACGTTCCAGCATCATCCATTCCGCGTCAGTGGGCAAATGAAATCCTTCCGGAGCTCCTTCTTTTACGGCTTTTAAAGCTCCTTCATACGAATACAGGTAACCGAAACGTGTCAGGTAATCCTGGTCGACCTTAAAATAATAATTTACAGCATCATTCCATATGGCCATCAATTCATCTTTAATATCATCGTGCATATTATAAGACAGGAGGTTAGGAATGGTGTAGTTGCCTACTTGTGTCACAATCCAGTCTACTCCGTAGGGACTGCTCGTATTCAAACGGCCTGCCTCATCGGCAGCCAAAAGCTGTTCGCGCAGATAGAGCAGAAATTTCCGACCGGAATAATTCCGGCAAAAAGTTTGGTAACTATTCATATTTGTACCTTCCAATATGGCACGCTCAGTGCCTCCGTATGATTCTCCGTAAGTCACCAGATCGGCAGCTGTAGCTTCGTCCGGACGGTAACGGAAATTTTCTGCCAGCCAGGTCTGGTTTCCTATGGTCAGGGTTTTATAAACATTTCCTCCTTTATCCGTTACCGTACCGTAGGTAATCCCTTCCGGCTTCGGGATCACAGTCGTCTCATCGTCATCCTGACAAGCCAGTCCTGTCAATACCAGCCCTAGCAGACAACAAAAATATTCGATCTTTTTCATATACAATTCAGTATTATAATTCAACACCTAACTCGTCCCGGATGATGGCATACAGGATTTCATATTTCTTAATCACAAGCGGGGAACTTTCCCAGCGTTCCAGAAATTGTTTCCGGGGATATTTCATCATCTCCTCCAGGTAAAGTTCCAGATCAACATCTGTATTTCTAGGCGTAAAACGGTTTCCATACCCCGGATCATAGCTGACAAACCCCAATGTTCCGACTAATCCCCGGCAATAGAGGGCATAATTATCAAATTCTTCATCCGTCCAGACTCCTTCCGGCCAATTCGGATTGGTAACATTTCCATAGGTCATCATCTCTTTCCGGTAACTGCTGTCCTGTTCCCATTCTTCCACTAGCGGCCAAGGAAACCAAATCTGTAAACTGGCCGAATTTCTCCAATAAGGAATACGTTCGTCCGGGTAAAACTCCCCCCAATTTTTATCATATAGACTTTCATCCAACATATTATTGAAAGCATTCAGTTCGTCACTATAATTCTGAACCTTTAGTTTCACGATTTCATTCCGGTAACCGGCGGCTTTTTCCAGCATATCCTCTTCGTTTATCTGATTTATCCAGGAAAACATCAGGTTCCGGTAACGGCTGATTATTTCTTTTTGTTCTACTCCTGCAGAAGATAGTTGATAACATTTTTCTGTCAGCCACAATGCATATGGATAAAGTGCCTGTTGGCTGTTTTTCAGAAAAATTTCCGCAAAACGTAAAGATTTCATCATCAGTCCGGGATCGGTCAGCCGGGTCACCTGATAGGTGACCGATCCGCTGTTTGTCCCGCTGAATGCCCAGTTCAGATCCAGGGTTTCATAACGGAAAACCGAATCTCCGTTAACATCTGTTTTCACAAACACTTTTCCGATGGTATCGTTAAAAAAGACCGGAACCCCATAAGTGGTATACAGTTCATACCGTTTGTGCTGAATGGAATCGTTCGGATCATCCTGGATCGTATACAGATTTTCAAATCCGGTTCCGGGGGTTATCCCGTCCTCTTTCTGGCAAGCCAGCAGCAGGCAGGCCAGCAGCATATATAATCCTATTTTTTTCATACTTTTGTTTTATTGATTGTCAACTATTCGTCATCGCCCAGCGGAGAACGTTTGTTTCTCGGATTTTCCGGCATTTGTTCTTCGTCGTATTCCAATACAGATTTCGGAATCTGCATCACATAAGCCGGATCATTTTTCTCCAATACATAAATATCGGTATGGTCCCATTCGTATTTATTACCGTCGTATACATTAAATGCATGCCGGATTTGTTTACTATAAGGATATTTTTCACATACCGCATAACGTCTCAGGTCGAACCAGCGATGTCCTTCGAAACAGAGTTCCCTGCGGCGTTCCAGCCGGATTTCTTCCACCAGTTTTTCTCCGGTATAAGTTGTATGTACATAATTCCGGATTCTGCTTTCGCGGAGTAACCGCAGATACTGGTTGGCCCCCTGGAAATTATCTTCCATGGCGTATGCTTCAGCCAGGTTCAGATATCCTTCGGCAATCCGTAACGTGTAAATATCGGATACGTGTGGAACTGCGATCGTATCGTATTTCCATTGTAATGAATTGGCAGAAGTACTCTGGTTCTTTCCGAAAAAATACCGGCGGTAATCATTCTCTTGGTCATACAATTGTACCAAGCTGTCAGATACTGCAAAATCACCTCTGTTTCCGGTCATTCCATTGTAAAAATTCATAGAACCCTGAGAGAAAAGAACTTCCGTATTGTCTTCCGACAGGAATATTCTGGCAGAATCCCGGGCGGACATGTGGTAAAGCCGCGTATCTTCTTTCAACAGCTCTTCAGCTGTCAGAGCTGCATTATGCCAGTCCTGCATATAAAGATATACCCGGCTGAGCAATAATTGTGCAGCTTCTTTGGAAGCCCTGTGTAAGGGGCGTTTTTGCGGACTTTCCGTCAAATAATTTACCGCTGTCTTCAAATCCTCTACGATTTGTTCATATATTTTTGCGACGGGAGTACGTTCAAACTGGGTTTTCTTATCTTTGTCGTGTTCTACATATTCCGTTAATTTCAAAGGAACTCCGTAGTCCGTAGCCGAAGTAGCCTTATTATAGGCTTTCCCGTACAGATTGACCAGAGTGAAATAAAGGGAGGCCCGTATAAAATGACACTCTCCTTTCACCCGGATCCGATCCAGTTCTTCAGATGGAGAACTGACAGAGATGTCGTCGATTTCCTTCAGAATAACATTCATCACATTGATGCGCCGGTAAAAATCGAGCCAGGTCTGACTGTCATCCCGTAATACATCTCCCGTGGGATTACGTCCTACTTCTAATTGCCAGGCATAATAGCCGAACAGATTTACACTACAATCCGGCCAAAAGAAAACGGCTAGTCCGCTTCCTCCCACCGTAGTGACATCGTCATCCATGATATTCAGGAAACCGGCATGATCCGTTGAAATATAAGCTCTGTTTTGGGCAGGTAAGTATCCGTCCCCCAACAATACTTCATCGAAATGAGAGACTTTTTTGGCAACCGTCTGCGATTGCGAATACTCTTCCAGAAAATTATCGCATCCGGAACAAAACAAGGCGACTACAATTCCGTATATTATTTTTTTCATATCCATCATTTTTATCAGAATGAAACATTTAGTCCTATCGTATAATTCGGACGTACCGAAAGATTCGGTTTAGCAAATCCGGCTTGTGAAGGGTCCTGGCCTTTCAGGGCCTTGGCGGAGATGGTAAACAGATTCTGTGTACTGAAAGAAACTGAAGCGGAAGAAAACGGAGTCTTTTTCAGCAATTTGGGTTGTAAGGAATAACGTAAAGTCAGTGTCTGCATTTTCAGATAATTACCGCTGACTACCCGGATGTCGGAATTGTCATACATATCCCAGAGGTTATAGGCAAAAGTTTTGGTTTTATTACTTTGCTCCTGCGACCAATGGCGGTTATAGTAATCGTACATCTCGTCCGAACGATTGATAATGGCCGGAATACGGGTACGTTTTTCATCTCCGGGCACTTGCCAACGGTTGACAAACTCTTTCCGTACATTATTTTCCGCACTGACTCCCGAAATGATCGGTTCGTACAGAGCGAACAGACGCACTTTGGAACCCAGACTATAGGCCAGGTTGAAGGATAAAGTGATTCCTCTCCAGGTAAATGTATTGAAAAGATTACCACTAAAGACCGGTTCCCGGGTCCCGCTCTTCGTCATCACCATACGGACTACATCTTCCAGACTTTTGTCTTCCAGTAAATGCCGGCGGTCGGTATAGTCATCGAATACCGGTGTTCCGTTTTGTGCGTTCAATCCCAAAAATTCATAGGAGTAAAACGTACCGACAGATTCTCCGCTAATGATAGCCGTACCTGCCAGATAATCTTCCAGTTCGTATTTTTCGACGGCATCCGTTTGTGTCTTGTTCTTATTCGCTGAATAACTGGTAGAAATTCTCCAGGCAAAATCATTGATTTTAACTGGAGTTGCCGACAAAGTGACCGAATAACCGACATTTTTCAAACTCCCGTTATTCATCAGATAAGAAGTCAATCCATTGGTAGGAGCTACATTTACCCAAGAGAAGACATTTTCAGTCTTTTTGTAGTAAAAATCTCCACCGATATTCAGGCGTCCGTTAAAAAAGCTCATATCCAATCCGATATTGGTTTGCTTCGTTTCTTCCCATTTCAGGTTGGGGTTCGGGAACTGATATACATTGGAGACGTTCTCGTTGTAATAAGAATTTATCGGTTGTTGAGTGATCAGCATATTCGGAGTCTGGCCGTCCAGCATATTTCCCTGCATACCGTAAGACATGCGTAAGCGCATTTCAGACAACCAGGAAGCCTCTTTCAGGAAAGTTTCCTGTATATTCCACATGCCGGATACCGACCATACCGGCAATAAACGTTCGTTACTCCGGCTTCCGAATTTATTGGAAGCATCCGTACGTCCGTTTACATTCAATGTAAAATATTCCCGATAACCATAAGTCAGGGATAAGTATAAACTCAACTGATTGGTCAATCCCCGGGTTAGGGTCAGGTGATTTTGCTGGAGCCATTCCTTATATAAAGGGTAGTCGTCGAGGTTCAGCGAACTCATATCGGCAAACTGCATCCCTCTTTCTTTCAAATAGCCTCTCACTTCATTATTCATCGATTTGGAACGTAGCATATTAACCTCATATCCTAACAGGGCTGTAATCAAATGCTGGTCATCTTCTCCGAACAGTTTACGGTAATTGGATTGTAAACGGAATGTCAGATTTTCCGTATCTGAATTCTTGGTTTTCAAAATACCTCCATAGGGAAGAATACATTTTCCGTCATCTCCCGGTATCGGTTTATCTTCGTATTCCCCGTTTTTCAAAGCAGCGACATAGGCTGTTTTATCGCCCCACCAATCTTCTTGTAAGGTGCTGCTGACAGAATATGAACCGGTAGCTGTGACATCCCAGGTGGGCAGAATGTTGTATTTCAGGTTTAAATCGACCTGAATACCCTTACCGTCATATCCGCTGGAGCTGTTGTCAATTTCGTTGACAATATTATAACGCAGGTATTTATTTCCCTGTCCTCCGTATCCTCCTCTATAACGTTCGTAATAAAACAGGGAACCATCTTCGTTGAAACAAGGTAATGCCCGGGTCGTATTGTAAGCATAATCCATCGCATCAAGGGTGGAGACCAGGTGGTTTTTCTTTTGTACATTACCGTTCAGTTTGATTGCCATCAGCATTTTGGAAGTCATCTGTACATCCATTTTGGCAGTTACGGTGTATCTTTCCGTATAAGTTGTATTGGAAACCCCGTTATCCCGGTCGTATCCCAGGGAAGCATAATAGCGAACGATATCCGAACCTCCGCTTACATTCAACGTATGGGAATGGGAATACGCATCCCGGGTCAGAATATCGAACCAATCGGTATTGACCTGTTCGTACCAGGTTACCTCGTTGAGGAAAGTATCGTAGTCTGTCAGACCGCTCTGTAAACGATAAAGAGCACCTTCGTACCCTACCAACGGCATTTGGGTAGGAAATATATAATGCTGGTCTGCCAGTTCTTTCCCGAATCGTACCCGTTCCTGAGAATTCATCAGATTGATATTCCGGTCGGTATAGCGTGGACGGCGGGTGATTTTAGAAGAGTGGGAATAAGAAAGAACCGGTTTTCCGATCCGTCCTTTTTTGGTAGTTACTACAATCACTCCGTTCGCTGCACGTGTTCCATATAAAGCTGTTGCAGAAGCGTCTTTCAACACATCGATCCGTTCGATGTCCTGAGGATTGATACCGGCAATGGCATTACCGATAATATTCAGATAATCGGGATTATTCAAATCGTCGGGATCGACATCGACAGGGTCTGTCATCACGATTCCATCCAATACCCACAGGGGTTCCCGGTTTCCCAGCAAAGTAGAAGTACCCCGGACACGTAAACGGGGAGTAGCTCCCACTTCTCCGGAATTCAGCATAAAGGTCATTTCAGGAATACGTCCTTCCAGCATCTGGTCAATGCTCGTTACCCCCGGAATCATAATATCCTCTGCTTTAACCGTTGTAATGGCACTGGTCTGGGTCCGTTTATCCAGTACCTGGTAACCGGTCACCACCACCTCATCCAGTTCCTTCTGATCTTCATAAAGAATCACATTTATCTCCTTTTGACCGGCATATTTTACAGAAGTTGTCTGCATGCCGACAAAAGAAAATTCCAGTACGATCTGTTGTTGGTTTTGGGGATAACTAAACTGGAATTTACCGTTAACATCTGTAGAAGTTCCGATACTTGTGCCGGCGATTTTTACGGTTACTCCTGGTAAGGCATTTTTTTGAGCATCGGTAACTGTCCCGGTGAGTATCACCATTTTTTCTTGCTGAGCCTGTTGGCGCTTTGTCGTTTCTGCAGTAGTCTGGGATATCAGAATCATATCTTCCTGAATTTTCCAAGTCAATCCGGTCCCTGCAAAAATACGATCCAATAAACTCGTTACACTCTCGTTATGGGCTTCTATAGAAATCTGTCCCAGTTGTTCAGTTTGTTCGGTGTTGTAGATAAAACTCAAACGGGTTTGTCGTTGAATTTCATTCAATACCTGCCTGACCGTTACCTGCTTGAAATTCAAAGTTACCTGCTCGTGCTGTGCAAAAGCAGTAGCAGATACAGAAAAAGTCAGCGTACACATCAATACTGAAAACATTCTTGCAATCTTCCAACTTTTCCCCCAACACCCTCGGGGAGTTTGGAAACACAATCGTCTTTTTTCCATAAATTTGTAATTAAATTGATATCTAGTGTATTAAGATTATTTGTCCGTTCATCCGGAATTCCACTCCTGTCACGTCGGTAATGGCCGACAAAATCGTTTCTATCCGCTCATAACGTTTGATATGGCCGGAAAAGTGAAGAGCCCGGCTTCGTTTTCCTACAAAAAGGAATTCTTTATCGTACCATAGCGACAGGGTGTGCATGATCTCTTCCAGGGGTTCGTCTTCAAAAACGAAATATCCCTCTTTCCAGGAAATATAGGAAGTGACATCCACTTCCTTTAAAGTAACCTCTGTCGTTGTGCGGTCAAAGTCAGCTAATTCTCCGGGTTTCATCCGGATTTCTTTTTGATCACCCCATTCAAGCGCTACAGCACCTTCGACCAGTACGGTCCTTACCCCACGGGTGTAGTGGGTATTCACATCGAACACCGTTCCCAGTACCCGGATTTTAACCTCTTCTGTTTCTACATAGAAAGGGCGGTTTTTATCGGGAGCCACTTCGAAATAGGCTTCTCCTTTCAGATATACCCGTCTTTCTTTTGCATGGAATGCAACCGGATATTTTAATTCGGTCGCTGCATTCAGCCACACCCGTGTACCATCTGGCAATACTATCCAATACTCGCTCCCCCGGGGTACTTCGATACGATTATACTTATTTTCTTCTTGCCGGGCTGTCGTATCATAAATCAATCCCCCTCCTGCCTGGTATGCTTTTACTTCCTCATTCACATATATTTCTGTTTGTTCTTCCGGATCCAACTGATATTTTTCTCCGTTATCTAATGTCAAAACCGGACTTAAACAGGCCACTGTTGCCTGTTTATTTTTCATTTCCTCTTTCCAGGTATACCACAAGGTTATGGATAATAAAACGGGTAGTACCACTGCGGCATATTTCAACCACTTCGGTCTTATACGCGGACGGACAGGAGGAGCTCCGAACGTCTTTTCCCTCACTTTTTTCCAGGCATCTTCTACATCGGTCTGTAAATAATTTCTTATTTCATTTATACTCAATTGCTTTTTTATTTTACAAAAAAGTAACCGGTGTTCTTCCGATTCATTGATCCAATCTTCCAATTTCCCTTTTTCTTCCGGAGAAAGTCCGCCAACCAAATCAAGTTGTATCAGACGCCGTATGTAATTGTTGTCGTATTCCAACATTCTAT
Source organism: Odoribacter splanchnicus DSM 20712 (assembly GCF_000190535.1). Taxonomy (GTDB): domain Bacteria; phylum Bacteroidota; class Bacteroidia; order Bacteroidales; family Marinifilaceae; genus Odoribacter; species Odoribacter splanchnicus. Next base: position 2,621,908 of record NC_015160.1, on the reverse strand, counting down.
AAGATTTGCTAATTTTACTCTGTATATACGATGAGGGGAACGAAAGGAGGTAGCAGATTTTTTTATTTTTTTAATGTAAATATACGGTTAGCTAGGTATAACAGAAGCTTCTTGCTGATATTCAACAAAAAAAACGAGATCCGTTTTATTGGATCCCGTTTTTGCTATTGGGAATTAATCTTGATAAAATTGTCGCATGAAGCAATTGGTCAATCTCTTCTGTTTAAATAGATCATGATGTAATAAAGCAAGGTGGCCAGTGAAGAGAGAGCTGCAATCACATAAGTATAGGCTGCCCATTTCAAAGCATCGAAAGCATATCCCTGGGTTTGATAATCCGTGATTCCGGAATTGCGCAGCCAGGCTAATGCGCGGTGACTGGCATCGATCTCTACCGGTAAGGTAACGAAACTGAATAAGGTCATAATGGCAAAAAGCCCGATCCCGACCAGCAATAGTCCCGGAAAACTGTTCACCATCAGGATACCGGCCAGCAAAATCCATTGTACCCAATGGGAAGCGAACTCTACTGCCGGCACCAACGTTGACCGTAGCTTAAGCATACTGTATCCTTTGGCGTGCTGCAGAGCGTGGCCCGTTTCGTGGGCGGCTACGGCTGCAGCGGCGATACTGTTTCCGTAATAGACATCCCGGCTGAGGTTGATGGTTTTATTCACCGGATTGTAGTGATCGGTCAGCATCCCTTCCACAGAACCGATTTTAACGCCTGTCACTCCATTATCCCGCAACATTTTTTCCACTACATCTCTTCCGGTCATACCGTTTGCTGTGGGTATTTTCGAATATTTCTGAAACCGGCTTTTCAGTTGATGACTGATCAGCCAGCTAATAACTGTGAAGCCGATGAATATAACCCATATCCAAAGACTACCTCCAAACATTGTTGTATTTTCCATTTTTTATTTATCGATTGATATTTATCTTTTTCTTCTGTGCAAAAAATGCGCCAAAGTTTTTATTGTATACGCCTGATATCGCTTTTCCTGCATTTGTTTTTTAATAATTAACAAATACTGACAAAATCGTATACAGACACGGTACATTTCTTATCTCGTTTTTTAGCCGGAAAAAAGGAAGAAATAACAATGGTTATTTTAACTAAGGAAAAGTTGATTTTGTTAAATTTGAACCAAGGTTTCTTTGATTTTAGAAAAATTCTGTTTAATTTGTGAACCGATTTAAAACGATTGAGTCGACATTTTTGACGAATAACCTAAAATTAATTACCATGAAAACCTACAATCCGAATGAAATCAAGAATATCGCTCTTGTAGGCAGTGCTGGTTCCGGTAAGACCACACTTGCTGAAGCGATGATGTATGAGGGCGGGGTCATCCCGCGCAGAGGTAGCGTAAGTGCTAAAAACACTTCCTCTGACTATAGGCCTGTGGAGCAGGAGTATGGTTCTTCTGTTTTTCCGGCAGTATTATATACCGAATGGAAAGATCAGAAACTGAACTTTATCGATACTCCGGGGGCTGATGATTTTGTCGGTGGAGTTATCTCTGCGCTGAATGTAGCCGACACGGCGGTGATGGTTGTCAATGCTGTCAAGGGTGTTGAAGTAGGGACCGAAATTATTAGCCGGCATGTCCGGAATTTAAATAAACCGATGATTTTTGTCATCAACCAGCTGGATCATGAAAAAGCTAATTTCGAACAAACGCTTGAACATGCACAGGCTTCTTTCGGAAAGAAAGTGGTACTGGTACAATATCCGGTCAATCAGGGGCTCGGTTTCAATCAGGTGGTGGATGTCCTGAAAATGGAGATGTATCAGTGGAAACCGGAGGGGGGTAAACCCGATGTATTGCCGATCCCGGAGTCGGAGAAAGAGAAAGCCGACGAATTGCATAATGCCCTGATCGAGGCGGCTGCCGAAAACGATGAAGGGTTGATGGAGCTTTATTTTGAGAAAGGGAGCTTGTCGGAAGACGAAATGCGCGCCGGTATCCGGAAAGGGTTGATCGCCCGTGATATGTTCCCTGTGTTCTGTGTGTCGGCCGAAAAAGATATGTGTGTACGGCGTTTTATGGAATTCCTGGTGAACGTGGCTCCGAGTGCGGCTGCCATGCCGGGAATGCTTACGAAAGACGGTCGTCTGGTGCCTTATGAAGTGAACGGCCCGGCTTCGGCTTTTGTATTCAGTACGACTATCGAGCAGCATCTGGGAGATATCAACTATTTTAAAGTTGTTTCCGGTACGGTGAAAGAAGGGGATGATTTGATCAATATGACTACCGGTACTAAAGAACGTATTGCACAGTTGTATGCTGTAGCCGGTAAAAACCGGACGAAAGTGACGGAACTCCGGGCCGGTGACCTCGGAGCGACCGTGAAACTGAAAGGAACGAGAAACGGGGATACCCTGAATGAGAAAGATTGTGATTATGTATTTCCCGGAATCAAATATCCGAATTCCCGTTTCCGTACAGCTGTCCGGGCAGTGAATAAGGGCGACGAGGAGAAAATGGCCGAAGTGCTTTATCGGATGCACGAAGAGGATCCTTCTTTGTTGGTGGAATACTCCAAAGAATTGAAGCAAATGATCCTTTCGGGCCAGGGAGAATTTCATTTGAATACGATGAAATGGCGGATCGAACACAACGATAAGATTCAAATTGAATTTTATGCTCCGAAGATTCCTTATCGGGAAACCATTACGAAATATGCCCAGGCCGATTACCGGCATAAGAAGCAATCCGGAGGAGCCGGACAATTCGGGGAAGTACATATGGTCATCGAACCCTATGAAGAAGGAATGCCCGAGCCGACGACTTATAAGATCGGTGGTGTGGACAGCAAGATGTCGATCAAAGGAAAAGAAGAATATGATTTGCCGTGGGGAGGTAAACTGGTGTTTTACAACTGTATTGTAGGTGGAGTGATCGAAGCCCGTTTTATGCCGGCTATTCTGAAAGGTATTATGGAAAAAATGGAAGAAGGGCCGTTGACGGGTTCGTATGCCCGGGATATTCGCGTATGTATTTACGATGGTAAGATGCACCCGGTAGATTCCAATGAAATTTCTTTCCGTTTGGCAGGACGTCATGCCTTTAGCGAGGCTTTCCGGAAAGCCAATCCGAAGATTCTGGAACCGATTTATGATGTCGAAGTGCTGGTGCCCGATGAAGATATGGGAGATGTGATGGGTGATTTGCAAACCCGCCGGGCTATGATTATGGGGATGGATGCCGATAGCGGTTTTCAGAAGATCAAAGCCAAAGTGCCGTTGAAGGAAATGCAGCGTTATTCTACTGCTCTGAGTTCCATTACCGGTGGACGGGCCACTTTCACAATGAATTTTGCAGGCTATGAAAAAGTACCGTCTGAAGTACAGGAGGAATTGTTGAAAGCTTATCAGGAAACAGATGACGATGAATAATTTTTGGTGAATTATACGGAAAGGAAAGGTTGTTGCTAAATGATTTTGCATATTTGTTTAAACATCTTATACATTGTTTGTTCGATTGGCTATTTTAGTTCAACTTTAATGTAATTCAGCTTAATGTCAGCCTATTCGCCGTAGGCTGACATTTTTTAATGCAATTTGCAAATCAACTTTGGTACATTAAAGTATATAGATGCGAAATTAATTTATGGACGTCATGTTACATATCTAAAACGTTTTAAGAGCTTTTACTATGGATAATATTTGCAGATTATTGTATTTTATTTGCCAAGTAGTTTAAAATTGTCTGTTCTTATTATTTGGATAGTGAAGTGGGTTAGGGAGGAATTGTTTAAAAAATGAATAAAAAACAGGTAAATGGCTAATGGAATAATGTATTTTTTAATTTTGTTTGTGGTGAATTGTAAGGATAGGGATAGTTGAATTAATTCGTGGATGATGGAACAGCAATTTCAATATTACGCTTTTATCAGCTATAAACGGGAAGATGAGAAATGGGCTAAATGGTTACAGGATCGGTTAAGATGGTATAAGTTACCTTCGAAATTATGTAGACAAATCACCCGGTTGCCTAAAAAAGTATGGCCTGTTTTCAGGGATAATACGGATCTCGACAGTGGGAGACTGGAAGAAAATATAAGACATGAACTCGAGCGTTCACATTATCTTATTGTGATATGTTCACCTGAAGCAGCGCGTTCGCCCTGGGTCGGAAAGGAAGTGAAATATTTCGCTACACTTCACGGAGCAGATAAGATCATCCCTTTTGTCGTTTCAGGGATTCCCTACAGTAATGACATCGAGACAGAATGTATCCATGAACAGATAAAGGCGATAAGCCAGGAAGAATTATTGGCTATAAATGTCAGGGAAGAAGGGATCGGTTCATTTGCGATGAAGAAAAAAAGGGCTTTTATCCGCGTTGTCGCCCGTTTGTTGGATATAAAGTTCAATACCTTATGGCAGCCTTATGAACGTATTCTGAGGATTCGTAAATGGAGTACAGGAATCGGAGTTGTTTTTATTCTTATTCGTTTTATTCATCTTGTGGGACTATTACCGGACTAAAAATGAATATTTTGCTGATTATGTGGATAGATGGGGAATACCGGAAGGGGTGGTTGAGTTAAGTGCGGAACAGGTAAAAAAAAGAAGTACACATTATCGTTTCGAATATACCCACCGTAGTATATTGGGGAAAGGAAAGGGCACGCTGAAAAGAGTTGTTTTTGCCAATTCTGCCGGTTTTCCTATAGAGCACAATTTTAGTGAATATGTCGATCGTTCTTCTATTCAACAGATAGAAAGCCGAAAAGATAGACGGGGACAATCTGTCATTGAGATTGAATATCAAAATTCCAAACAAAAGCCTTTGATTGTTGCCTATATTGCCGGGGACAGTTTGCAATATGTAGATCTGAAATCATTGGATAAGGGAATGGGTATCGGACTTACAAGTTCTTTTACTTCTATCACTTCGAATGCATTTGAAAGTATGTTTAGTAATTCGAAATCTGAAATCCGGCGGTATCGTTTAATCAGGGACCGGCAAGGTTTCATTATACGTAAGTTATTTAAAAAATATAACGGTAACGACGATATCGCTGCTTGTGATGCAAAGGGAATTTATGGCTTTGATTATCTCCTGGATTCTATCGGAAGGCCCCGGTTGGTCAGATTTATCGGGTTTGAAGGTTTTAACTTTCCCAATAATATGGGGATAGCTTCTAAGAAATATAATTATGACGAATATGGTAATATTTCGGTAATCGCTTATCTCGATCCGGCAGGTAATCCTGTTTTGAATGAACAGCGGTGGGCGACTTATACCAGAAAATGTGATGAGAACGGTAATATTGTAAAAGGTGTATATCTGGGAATAGACCAAAAGGTTTGTCCGTTAAGTAATGGTGGGGGAATAATCGGGAAAGAATACGATGAACATGGGAATAGTATTACCGAATCGATTTTTGATAAAGACGGTCAGCTTGCCTGGGGACGGGAAGGGGTGGCAAGATGTGTTGCAAAGTACAATAAGCAAGGAAGAATCATCGAAACGGCAAATTATGGGACAGACGGTAATTTGTGTTTTAATAAGAAGAAAAACCCTGTTTGAATAATAAAGGATATGCGAAAGTTTCTTATGGATACGATGAGTGGGGAAATGTAACGGAGATTCTGTTTTTGGGGGTGGATGGAAAACCATGTACCGATTCGAGTGGAGTGGCCCGGTGTGTGATGAGGTATGACGAACGGGGAAATAAGATAGAGGAAGCTACTTCCGATACGGAAGGAAACCCCTGTTTAAATGCCCAGGGGGCAGCTAAAATGACTGCTGTATGTGATAGTTGGGGAAATGTAACGGAGATGACTTATTGGGGGACGGATGGTAGGTTAGGTCTGAATAAGGAAGGTTTCGCCAAGTTGAATTTTAAGTATGATGAGCGTGGTTTTCGGGAAGAAACGGCTTACTTTGATGTGAATAATAAGTTGTGTATGCGTACAGGTGGCTATGCAAAAGTGCTTGAAAAATACGATCCCCGCGGAAATTGTACCGAAGTGGCTTATCGGGATGAAAATGATAGACCCTGTCTGCTGAAAGATGGTTATGCAAAGTTGTCTTTTCAGTACGACGACCGGGGGAATGTGGTAAAACAGGTGTATTTCGGTACGGACGATAAACCCTGTATAAATACCGGCGGTTTTACTGCTATTTCCCAAAAATATAATGAAAAAGGGATGATTACCGAGGTCGCTTTTTGGGATATAGCCGAAAAGCCCTGTTTGGTGAACGGTTATTTTATGGAGAAGACTGAGTTTGACGATTGGGGTAGAATAATAGAAAAGAAATATTTAGATACTGAAAATAAGTTATGTAAAGGTGGATATGGATTTGCAAGAATGACGGTAGAGTATGATCGTACAGGTAATTCGACAGTCAGAGTATTTGACGAAAATAATCATGAAACGATGAAAAAATCGCTTCATGTGAATGAAATAATACAATGAAATTAATTCAATATTCAGGTTGGTAAGAATTTGTTTGATGGTTGAAAACATGTAGTTTTGTCGGATAAATTTAATCGTTGTTATGCATTTATTTTATACGCCGGATATCGAAGGGGATATTTATACGTTGAATGCGGATGAATCCAGACATTGTGTACGGGTATTGAGGTTGGGGGCCGGAGAAGCGGTTTCGTTGGTGGATGGGAAAGGAACTTGGTATGAGGGAGTTATCGAACGGGCGGAAGTGCGGGGATGTGAAATCAGGATTACGGATCGGCGGGAACTATACGGCCGGCGCAATTTTCACCTGCATTTGGCTGTGGCTCCGACGAAGAATATAGACCGCATCGAATGGATGCTGGAAAAATGTACCGAGATGGGGATCGATGAGATTACCTTATTGCATGCAGCTCATTCCGAACGGAAGGTTGTGAAAGAAGAACGGCTGGAAAAAGTGATTGTGGCGGCGATGAAACAGTCTTTGAAAGCCTATTTGCCCCGGCTGAATCCGATGACCGATTTCCGGCAGTTGGTTACTTCTTGCCGGGAGCCCCATAAATTTATCGCCCACTGTAATGAAGGGGATAAAAAACGCTTGGATGAAGTGTATCGGCCGGGGGAAGATGTGGTTATACTGATCGGACCTGAAGGAGATTTTTCGGAAGAAGAAGTGGTATTGGCCCGGCACCACGGTTTTGTGCCTGTGACTTTAGGGACGAGCCGGTTGCGGACTGAGACGGCGGGGATTGTGGCTTGCCATAGTATCGATTTTATGAATCGCGTTTAAATCTGAACATATGGAGCATCTTTGGAAAGTGGTGTTTTTGATCGTTTTGTTTGTGTTTGTGCCTCGCTGGTTGTGGAGCCAGGAAACTAAAACGAAACTGGCTCTGTTGAAATATAAAGGAGGAGGCGATTGGTATGCCAATCCGACTTCTCTGCCTAATCTGATCCGTTTCTGTAACGATAAATTAGGAACGGATCTGGCTAAAGAGCCGGCCACTGTCGAACCGGGAAGCCGGGATATTTTCAATTATCCCTATGTGCATATGACGGGGCATGGAAATGTTGTTTTTACAGAGGTGGAAGCCCATAATCTCCGGGAGTATTTGTTGGGGGGTGGTTTTTTACATGCAGACGATAATTATGGGTTGGCTCAGGCCTTCCGGCGGGAAATGAAAAAAGTGTTTCCTGAGGATGAATTGGTTGAGATTCCCTGGGAACATCCGATTTTTAATCAGAAATATAAATTTTCGCAGGGATTGCCCAAAATTCATGAGCACGATGCGAAACGGCCGCAAGCTTTGGGCATCGTAAAAGAGGGAAGATTGGTGGTTTTATTTACTCTCGAAACCGACCTGGGAGATGGCTGGGAAGACCCTGAAGTGCATAACGATCCTGAAAACAGGCGGCAGGAAGCCTTGCGGATGGGGGCGAATATTATTTCTTATGTGTTTTCCAACTGAAAAAAGGTTAAAATAAGAGATAATTATTCTTCGGGTTCTTTCAGTAAATTTTTCCGGTATTCGGCGGGCAGGATGTAAGTGTATGTCGGAGACGGACAGTCGCGTTATTTTACTACTGGTTTTGAGATTGCGGTAACGATTATAGGAGATGCGTGTATATTGGAGGAATAATGTAAAGGACTTGTCTTTACTTTATCGGGATTATTTTGTTTTGGGAGACTTGCAAGGAATGGTCTTCCGGCATAAAACCCTTCATTTCACGGCAGAGCTAATCGGCCAAGAAAATATAAGCGGAAATTTGCAGCAATAGAAAGCTGGACTCTCCGGATTATTTCCAGTGAGAATAATCTTTCTTAAATCAAGACTAATCTACGATTCAGTAATAACGTTAGGCGGAGGTGTTCGTGTTCGGGGACCCGGTCTGACAGTATAAAACCCGGATAAATTGTCGGGCCGGATCAAGGAAGACAGTAGGCCGGTCATTTTGTTCTATTGGTTTAAAGGCTGTCGTTTTGTCTTGAATATTTGCATTGATTGTGTCAATTTGACAAAATAATGATAAAAAATTTGCTGAAACCTTTCATTCGGAGAATCGGTATAAGATTTGTAATCCTCTATAAGTGAAAGGAGAGATAGACAATGAATACAAATAATTATACGATCAAGTCGCAGGAGGCTTTGCAAAATGCAGTACAGCTTGCGCAGAGTAAAGGGCAACAGGCCATCGAGACCGGGCATTTATTGAAAGCCGTGATCAATGTCGGTGAGAATGTTACTCATTTTATTTTCAATAAACTGGGCGTCAATAGCCATAATCTGTTATCGGCACTCGACCGGATTATCGATAGCTATCCCAGGGTTTCGGGCGGAGAAGTATACTTATCGCCGGATAGTAACAAAGCGCTGGAGAAGGCGACCCGTTTGGCGAAAGACATGGGTGACCAGTATATTTCGCTGGAACACATCTTATTGGGATTACTGGATAACCGGGATCAGGTGGCTCAATTGTTGAAAGATAGCGGTTTGACAGAGAAAGAGACCAAAGAAGCGATTGCGGAGCTTCGGAAAGGATCGAAAGTCAACTCTCAATCGGCAGAAGAGAGTTATGATGCCTTGGGGCGGTATGCTATAAATTTGAACGAACGTGCACGGAACGGTAAATTAGATCCGGTGATCGGGCGGGACGATGAGATACGGCGGGTGTTGCAGATTTTATCACGCCGTACGAAGAATAATCCGATACTGATCGGTGAACCGGGTGTAGGTAAAACAGCGATTGCCGAAGGATTGGCACAGCGTATTGTGAATGGGGATGTCCCTTCCAATCTGGCTTCGAAACAGATTTTTTCGCTGGATATGGGTGCATTGATCGCCGGAGCTAAATATAAAGGTGAATTCGAAGAGCGTTTGAAGGCAGTGGTCAACGAAGTGCTGGCTTCCGAAGGCGAGATTATCTTATTTATCGATGAGATTCATACTTTGGTCGGAGCCGGAAAGTCGGAAGGTGCTATGGATGCTGCCAATATTTTGAAACCGGCTTTGGCACGTGGTGATCTGAGAGCTATCGGAGCGACGACCCTGAATGAATATCAGAAGTATTTCGAACAGGACAAAGCGTTGGAGCGTCGTTTCCAGAAGGTGATGATCGACGAACCGGATGTGATGAGTGCTATCAGTATTATGAGGGGGCTGAAAGAGAAATATGAAAATCACCATAAGGTGAGAATTACCGACGATGCGATTATCGCTTCAGTGGAATTGTCCCACCGGTATATTTCCGATCGTTTCCTCCCGGATAAGGCTATCGACCTGGTCGATGAGGCTGCAGCCAAATTGCGGCTAGAGATGAATTCGGTGCCGGAAGAAATCGATGAACTCGACCGGAAGATCCAGCAATTGGAAATCGAGAAGGAAGCCCTGAAACGGGAAGGAACCAGCAAAAAATTGTCGGATATCCAGAAAGAATTGGCCGATTTGAACGATGAACGTACAAAACTCAGGGCACAATGGGAGTCTGAGCGTTCTCTGATTGATGAGATACAGAAAAATAAGGATGCTATCGAACAGTATAAATTCGAAGCAAGTCGTGCAGAGCGGGAGGGTGACTATGGTAAGGTGGCCGAATTGCGTTACGGTAAAATCAAGGAAGCCGAACAACGGATCGAGGTGGTTAAGAAAAAATTAGCCGATATGAAACATGGTGAATCCCTGATCCGTGAAGAGGTGACCTCCGACGATATCGCTGCTGTAGTTTCGAAATGGACAGGTATTCCAGTCAACCGGATGATGCAAAGTGAGCGGACGAAGTTATTACATTTGGAAGAGGAATTGCATAAGCGGGTAGTGGGGCAAGAAGTGGCTATCGCTGCTTTGGCCGATGCTGTCCGGCGAAATAGGGCAGGGTTACAGGATGCCCGTCGGCCGATCGGGTCATTTATCTTCCTGGGAACTACCGGAGTGGGTAAAACCGAGTTAGCGAAGGCATTGGCAGAGTTTTTATTCGACGATGAGACGCAGATGACCCGTATCGATATGTCGGAATACCAGGAGAAACACTCTGTATCCCGATTGATCGGAGCTCCTCCGGGATATATCGGATATGACGAAGGTGGACAGTTGACCGAAGCAGTACGGCGGAAACCTTATTCGGTGGTGCTGTTGGATGAGATCGAGAAAGCACATCCCGATGTGTTCAATATCCTGCTGCAAGTGCTCGACGATGGTCGTTTGACCGATAATAAAGGACGTACTGTAGATTTTAAAAATACCATTGTTATCATGACTTCGAATATCGGCGCTCATATTATTCAGGAAAGATTGAAAGACCTGAATGAGAAGAACCGTGATCAGGTATTGGAGACTACCAATAATGAGGTATATGAATTGCTGAAACAAACCATACGTCCGGAGTTCCTCAACCGTATCGATGAGGTGATTATGTTTACCCCCTTACAGAAGAACGAGATTGTGGATATTGTCCGCTTGCAAGTGAAATCATTGCAGAAGATGTTGGCTAACAACAGTATTACTATCGAGGTTACCGATAAAGCTGTGGAATGGATAGCTCAGGAAGGGTATGACCCTCAATTCGGTGCCCGGCCTGTGAAACGGGTGATCCAGCGGAATTTGCTGAACGACCTGTCTAAACAGATTCTGGCAGAAAAGATTACCAAAGACAACCAGATTGTAATCGATGTGAAAGACGATCATATTGTCTTTACTAATAAATAACGGTAACGCTAAAGGAGACGGTAACAACGGTTCTGGATACAGACTGTTGTTACCGTTTTTTTTATGTGCCAGGACTGTTTCGGAGGTCCGGGGTGAAAGTAACCTTGGGCTTTCTTTATCGTAAAATTCGGATAGGCCGTTGAGGGAAAAATGAGTTTTAACAATATTTTTTTAATTTCTAAGGGGCGATATTTGCAAATTTCCTTTATATTTATAAAAATCTTATTTATATCGTATATAAACTTATAAATATTATCTATATGCATACATCTGATATTGGTTTGATCGGCCTGGCAGTGATGGGGGAAAACCTGGCACTCAACTTCGAGAGTAAGGGATTTACAGTTTCGGTATTTAACCGTTTACATCCCGGGAAAGAAAATGTGGTCGATCGTTTTCTTCGTGGCCGTGGTGCAGGTAAACATTTTATCGCTACTTACTCGATTCCGGAGTTAGTTGCTTCCCTGAAGCGGCCGAGGAAGGTGATGATGATGATCCGGGCCGGAGCTCCGGTCGATGAGATGATTCAGGAATTGTTACCTCATCTCGAGCCGGGAGATGTCATTATCGATGGAGGAAATTCCGATTTTAGGGACACGGAACGGCGGGTGAAAGAGGTGGAGGCCCGGGGAATGCTTTATGTGGGAACGGGGATTTCGGGTGGAGAAATCGGAGCTTTGACAGGCCCCTCGGTAATGCCAGGCGGTTCTCCGGCAGCCTGGCCGCTGGTGAAGGATTTACTGCAGGGGATCGCTGCCAAATTGGATGACGGTACGCCTTGTTGTGAATGGATAGGAAGCGGTGGGGCCGGGCATTATGTAAAAATGGTGCATAATGGAATCGAGTACGGAGATATGCAATTGATCGCTGAGAGTTATTTTATGTTGCGGAAATACGGACAGTTGGAGAATGACGAGATTGCCGATATTTTTGCCGGATGGAATAAAGGGGAACTCAATAGTTATCTGATTGGAATTACGGCCGATATTTGCCGGGTAAGAGATACGGACGGAGGATATTTACTGGATCGTATTTTGGATATTGCCGGACAAAAGGGTACCGGTAAGTGGACTGCCGAAGCTGCTCTTGAGGAAAGCGATCCGTTGACTTTGATCACAGAGGCGGTACATGCCCGTTTCCTCTCGGCCATGGCCGACGAACGCTCGAAGGCGTCGGCTCTGTATCGAAGTGAAAATAATGATATTCATGAACATGCCGGTTTACCGGATTTATTGCGACACGCCCTATATGCTTCGAAATTGATTTCTTATGCACAGGGATTCTCTTTGTTGAAAAAAGCTTCCGAGCATTATCAATGGAATTTAGATTACGGCATGTTGGCTAAAATTTGGCGGAAGGGCTGTATTATCCGTTCCGTTTTTCTGGAGCAAATTACCCGGGCTTATCACGCTTTACCCGGTTTGGAAAACTTACTTTTCGACGATTTTTTCCGAAACCGAATACTCGAGGCTTTGCCTGCATGGAGAAAGATTACGGCCGACTGTCTGTTGAGTGGCATTCCGATTCCTTGCATGGCTGCCGCTTTGACATATTTCGACGGTTTGCGGACAGAACGTTCTTCTGCAAATCTGATTCAGGCGCAACGGGATTATTTCGGTGCTCATACGTATGAAAGGACAGATATGGAGAGAGGACAATTTTTCCATACCGATTGGAATGAAACGGGAGGGAATGTTTCAGGAACTTATAATGCTTAGTAGATGAAGTTTAAAAGTTATTAATCGAGGATTATGATAAAACCAGATGGACAAATATTGGTCATTTTCGGGGCTTCCGGAGATTTGACGAAACGTAAATTATTGCCTTCGTTGTATGAGTTGTTTGCTCGGGATATGCTGCCTGAAAATTTTGTGATTTTAGGTGTTGCGAGGACTCCTTTCTCGGATGAGGAATTCCGGATACAGCAGAAAGATAATCTGAAGGCTTTTTTGAAAGGGAAACATCCTGAGGCTAAACAATTGGATGCTTTTCTGGAAAGGGTACATTATTTAGGATTCAATTCGGATGAAGCGGCCGAGTATCATTTGCTGGTTGAGAAGATTGCCGAATTACGGAAAGCAAAAGATATTCCGGATCATCTGATTTTTTACCTGGCGACTCCACCGCAAAAATATGGCCCGATTGCAGAAGCGCTGCGTAAAAGTAAATTGAATAAAGCGTCGGAAGAAGGAGGTTGGAGGCGGATTATCGTCGAGAAACCTTTCGGGAGCAGTTTGGAAACGGCACAAGCACTGAATAAACAACTGTGTTCGATCTTCGACGAAGAAGATATTTACCGGATCGATCATTTCCTGGGGAAAGAGACGGTACAGAATATACTCGTGCTTCGGTTTGCCAACCAGATTTTCGAGTCGTTGTGGAATCGGAATTACATCGATTCTATCGAAATTTATGCGGCTGAAAAATTAGGGGTAGAAAACCGGGGAAAATATTATGAAGGGGCCGGAGCATTGCGGGATATGATACAAAATCACCTGATGCAGTTGATGGGGTTCGTTGCTATGGAAGCTCCTTCGGCTTTCGATGCCAACCTGATGCGCGATGAAGTGGCGAAGGTGTTCAGGGCTTTGCATCCCCTGTCACCCAATGATGTGATTCGGGGACAGTATATTGCCGGAAAAGCAGGAGAGGAGAGTGTGGTCGGCTACCGGGAGGAAAATGGAGTTGCGGCGGATTCTACGACAGAGACGTATATCGCTATGCGCTTTTTTATAGATAATTGGCGTTGGGGAGGGGTACCTTTCTATTTTTATACGGGGAAACGCATGCAAGAATCCCGGTCTGAAATCGTGATTCATTTCAAGAATGTTCCGCATCGTTTGTTCAGCGGAATTTGTCCCCGTTCTTCTTGTAATGAGTTGATACTGAAAGTGGATTCGCCGGAAAGTATTTCGTTGAAATTCGGGTTGAAAGTTCCGGGATCGTTCTTCGAAGTTAAACAGGTGAGCATGAATTTCGCTTATGATTCGTTGTGTAATACCTATATTGCTAATGCTTACGAGCGTTTGTTGCTGGATGCGATGCAAGGGGATTCTACTTTGTATACCCGCACGGATGCCCTGGAATTAAGCTGGCGTTTTATCGATCCAATCCTGAAAGAATGGGCCAAAGATCCGGCCAAAGGGTTAACTTTCTATCCTGCCGGTAGTAATGGGCCTGAAGAACGGAAATGGTTATTGCATTATTCATTATAAAAGGTAACGATAGATAAAACGGGAACAAGAGAACTGTTTTCCCGTTTTATCTGTTTTTACCTGTTTTCACCGTAAATTTTATGGAAGAACTGACCCTGACGACACCTTCGATTTTGTTCTCGGCGATTTCGTTGATTATGTTGGCTTATACGAATCGTTTTTTGGCTTATGCATCGGTGATCAGGAGCTTGAAAACAGAACACGAACAAAATCCGACCCCTATGGCACAACGGCAGATCGACAATTTGCGGAAAAGGTTGTATATGGCTCGCTCGATGCAAATTTTCGGAGTATCCAGCTTGCTGTTGTGCGTGGTTTGTACGCTGTTTATCTATGTGGGATGGCAATTGGTTGCTGTATATACCTTCGGAGTGGCTTTACTCTTGTTGGTGATTTCTCTCGCTATCTCTATCCGTGAGTTACTGATATCGGTGAAGGCACTTGAATACCGATTGGATAATGTAAAAATTAAAAAGGAGGGGGAAGAGAGTTGTTGAGTTAAAAGAGTTGCTGAGTTGCTGAGTTACTGAGTTGTTGAGTTATAGAGTTGAAAGAGTTGAAGGGGTATAGATGGTTGGATCAGAAGAATTTTTTAGATACCGATTATTTAATCCCAATAACAGAATGATTCAAATAATACTTAAATTTACCTTCCTTTCACAAATTTTCCCAGATCAACAGCATGGCAATTTAGTCATTCATCAACTCTTTTCAACTCAGTATCTCTTTCAACTCAATAACTCAGTAACTCAGTAACTCAGTAACTCAGCAACTCAGCAACTCAGCAACTCAGCAACTCAGCAACTCAGCAACTCTTTTAACTCTCTCAACTCTTCACTCCTGTCTATCGATTTGTTGTAAAGCGAAGGCGTATGCTCCGAGTGAGATGGCACGGCTGGCACCCAGTTTTGAGATGGTGATACCGATGCGTTTCATAGGGTCGTAGACTACTGATTTATCGGTTCCGTATATTTTCAGTTCGCGGGACCCTCCTTTGGCAAATTCGACGAATTCATTGAAATCATCCAGGTCGTATACTTTAAACTGAAGCCGGCTAATGGTTTCACCGTTCATGCGTTGTAGTTGTCCCCTCATTTCTTTTAATAAAGCAGGCATGATATATTTACGGGCTGCGGTAATTCCGCCGCCGATGACGATCAGGCCGTCGATCAGTGTTGCTGCGGTTGCCATAGCATCTCCGGCGATTTCTCCGTAGTCTTCAAAAGTTTTTAGGACGGCTTCCCGATTCCCCTCCCGGGTCCCTTCTGCGATATCGAACATATCTTTGGGTTCGAGGTTGTGATCGGTATCTCCGGAATTTTTGGCATATTCACGTTTTAAAGCATGGATCGCCACACCATCTTCACAGATCACGTCGGGGTATTTTTTATTTCTCAGGCAGAAAGTCTCCACACAAGAGTTATCTCCGATGTGCATTTGTCCGTTGACGGTAAATCCGAATCCGAATCCGGTTCCCCAGGTATATCCCAATAAATTTTTATAGCGTTTGGCACTGTTCAGACGTTCCAGTTTGGAGTTGATTTCGGGCAATGCTCCGGCAAGTGCCTCCCCGTAAGCAAATAAATCTGCGTCGTTGTTGATAAATACAGGTATCCCGAATTTGTCTTCCAAAAAAGGACCGAGGGCAACCCCATCCCGGAAAGAAGGGAAGTTAGGCAGATAACCGCCGATGATTCCGTTGGGATAGTCGGCCGGACCGGGGAAAGCAAAGCTGATGGCTACCGGTTTTTCATCCAGAGCGTTGATTACTTCCCGAAATCCTCTTTCCAACGTTTCCAGGCATTGACCCAAATCATGTGAATTGGAAGGAAGAGAAATCGGTTTGATCACATCCTGATTGCCCCGGATAGCTCCGAAAACAAAATTAGTCCCTCCGGCATCGAGGGTAATTACTGTTCTTTTATCAGTTTAATACATTATACTTTTGTTTAAGTTTATAAATGAGATATAAAAATATAGTCTTATTGCACCTACTAAAACAGGTAAAATTACAAAAAATCTTTAATTTTCAGGATTATTCCGTTTTTTCTCTGTTTGAGTCAAGGAGATCGGATGGGTGAACCAAAAGCAAGACCCTTCGCCCTCTTTGGAGTTTACACCGATTTGTCCTCCCATTTGTTTTACCAGACTTTTGCAAATCGATAATCCTAAACCTGTACCTTGAACGAAAGTATTTAATTTGACGAAACGGTCGAATATGACTTTTTGTTTTTCTTCGGCAATGCCTTGGCCGGTATCACAGACATAGAGTTTGAGTTCATGATTCGGCAAGAGTTCATATCCCAGTGTAATCGTACCTTGTGAAGTAAATTTCAGCGCATTGTTGATGAAATTCGAGAGTACCTGAATCACCCTGTTTTTGTCACTGGTTATGTAATAAACCGGGGATTGTTCATCGAATATCAATTTGACTTGATGATTTTTAATCTTGATACTGTAAGACCGGACAATCTCATTGCAGAGTTGATAAACATTTACCCGGTCGTTGATAAATTTGAAAGTCCCTGCTTCAATTTTAGAAAGATCGAGGATATCTGAAATCAATTGTAGTAACAATTCATTATTTTCTTGTACAATCTTCAAATAACCGAAACGTTCTTCCCGGTCGTCCGACTCGGCCAACAAATCGGAGAAACCGACGATTGCATTTAGGGGTGTCCGGATTTCATGGCTCATGTTAGCGAGGAAAGCAGATTTCAAACGATCACTTTCTTCTGCCCGCTCTTTGGCTTCGATCAGGCGTTGTTCGGTTTCTTTCAATTCGGTGACATCATAATTGACACAGATCATGTCCAGCTTTTGGGGATCATCGTTCATTGTGTTACGGATTACATTGATCCGCGTCCATTTGTTGCCTTCGGCAGTGGTGATTCTCAAGTCTTTGAAAAAGCTTTCGATTACTCCGGCTTTCATTTGCTGGATGGACTTCAGGATATAATCCCGGTCTTCAGGGTGTACATGTTTGTATACACCGATGATTTCAGAGAGGGGCGTCGTTGCTTCTTCTCCCAGATTATAATACCATTGAGGGATCCCATAGCCGGTACGTGTCCAGATGTCGAATCTACAATATCCGATTTTGCCGAATTTGCTGACCATAGAGAACGAACTTTCGAATTCTGCCAGTTGGCTATATACTTGTGTGATTTCGGTATTGTCGATATTGATTAACAGGTAATTGATCAGATTTCCCTGAGAGTCGTAGAGTTCTGTTGCAGTTGTGTATATTTCAAGAAGACCGTTTTTCTTCGATGAATAATAATTTTTGATTGTAGAGAGAGGATATTTGATGCGGAAAGTAATGGCTTCTTTACGGCGCAACGCTTCGATAATATGTAAAGGAAGATTCGGATTTTCGAACAAATTGACTCCTAGTACCGTCTCTTTGTTAGCGATTCCGAAAATTTCCATATCTTTGGTATTCAGGTCTATCAGGAAACCGTTTTTGTCGTAAAGTTCAATTCCGGCCGGTAAATTGTCGTAAATATTACGCAGAATTTTTTCACTGCGGTCCAAAGCCTGATGAGTATTGAAAGTTTCCGTTATATCTGAAAACAGATAGATGACTTCGTCGGGACGGGTCATGTAGGAAATGAAATGAAAATATTTATTGATTCTGCTGACAAAATGGGTATCGTCCAGATAATCCTTGTTGGGTGACAGTGTTGTTAATTGGAGGAGATTGGATGAAAAATCCAAGCCTAGCGAGCTGGCCCGAAGACCGTTGAAGTTTGATTTTCCGGTGATTTTTTTAGCAGCCAGATTGGCGTCGGTAAACAACAGGTCTACGGGATTTTGTTGTTGATCGTAAAGAATCCGGGCACGTAGATAGCCCAATGGCATATGTTTGTATAGATTTTGCAGATAATCCCTTTCGGTTTGTGCCTCTTGCCGGGATTTTTGAAGCTCTATGTAAATATTGATGATATTGACCAGGGAAGTAAACCATTGACAATCTTCATCGCTCCACTGATGAAAATCTTCAACCACGTCGATTCCTACATATCCCCAAGCTCCCTGAGGAGACACCAGAGGTACGACGATAAGTGATTTTATCGATTGTAAAGCTAAAAATTCTTTTTCGGAAGCAGCTTCTTCCGGTAAGTCGTCCAGAGTGGATAAGACGATAGAATGTCCCGACATGATTTGTTCGGTCCACCAGACATTATCGGTGGTCGCCAGGTCGGTGATCAGTGTCTGTTCCTTCTCTATATTGTTATCTACTACTTCAAAAGTACAAGTCTGTGTTTTGATTTCGGAATCGTATTCGATGATATATGCCCGTCCTGCCTTGAATACCTGAAGAATATCCTGCAAGATTTTATTAATGATTTCGGATGTATTGTTGTTTTGCAGAAAAGACAGTAAGGTATATGAAATATTATTGAGCTGATACAAGAGATTATTTATCCTTAATGCAGCTGCTTGCTCGGATTTGGTCGTTTCCGGACTATCGACGATCTGTATCGAGCCTGTGATAATAGAATCGCCATGCGCATTTTTTTCCTGATGAAGTTTTTTGATATGAATCCAAATTTCTCCTTTCGGGCAAAGAATCGGGAAGGTCATATCGTAGACGTAAGGTTGTTCTAAAGTTGCGATTTCTTCACCGATCCGGAAACGGAAATCGGTACGGATCCTGTTCAGAAAATCTGCAAAAGACAATCGATCGGATGGTAAACCAGTCAATTCCATTATCTGTTTTGAAAAAAAATAGGTCTGGAGTCGGTAATCTGCTTTCCACCATCCAGTGCGAGTATCTGAGAGAATACGATTCATCAGTTCGTATTCTTCTAATGTAATTTCTGGCATTACTTTAAAACTTGTTTAATAATTCGAAGATGCGCACAATTAACAATAACGCACCAAATATAAACAATTGTAAGGAATTAGGGGGTTAAAATATGTAAAAGCGGGAACAATGGATAAAATGGAAAGAGGGGAAAGAATTTCAGCAGTTATAAGGGTTACAAGGGTTTCAAAAGTTTGAAAAAGGAACGCCGGGACGGACCTTTCGTCCCATTTTCGGAAAAAACTAAAAAAGCCACCTTAATAGTGGCTTTTTGCTCCTCAGGTAGGACTTGAACCTACGACCTACGGATTAACAGTCCGCCGCTCTAACCAACTGAGCTACTAAGGAATCACTTTTGAAGTAAAGAACTCCGCTCCTCAGGTAGGACTTGAACCTACGACCTACGGATTAACAGTCCGCCGCTCTAACCAACTGAGCTACTAAGGAATATTTCTCAAAAGCGATGCAAAGATATGGCTTTTTTTGAAAGTGACAAAATTTCATCAGAAAAAAAATGATTTTTTGTTTTTTTTACAAAGGAATAAATTAAAGTGATTAATTTGAAAGGAGTTGTAAAAAAGCTAAATTTGTCACGATTCATTATTCATGAAAAATTAATGTGTGTGGGTATTCGATTAATAATATCGGTGACATTTTTGTTACTGGTGGTGTCTGTCCGTTTACAGGCGCAGGATACGAAGGTATCTCATCCATTTATGTGGAAATCTTTTAATAATCCGGCCTATTCAGGTTTTGATGGATTAGCGGGTGTGAATATCGGTATGCAACGGTCATATTGGAGTAAGCCGTTGGATTTCAGGTCTTATTTTGTTTCGGCAGATTATGCCTTTCAGGAGAAAAGGACTTTCGGCTTGGGAGGTCTCTCTCTGTTTTATCAACGCGATCAGGAAAGTTCGGTGATGTATGTGACCCAGCTGTTTGCTGCCGCCTTGTCGGCCCGGGTGAAACTGTCACGTTCTACGGTGTTGCAGGTCGGTCTGCAACCTAGCCTATATTGTAAAAGCGTGGATCCCTCGAAGTTGACACTGGGAGATCAGTTCGATCCTTTTTACGGTCAGATTTTGGATATCTCCCCTGAGTTGATGAGTTTTTATGCCGATAAAGTGACGATATTCGATATGGCCGCCGGTATTTACGGTCAGACCGATTTCAATGTGGCCTGGCATGGGGTGGCTAGTTTGGAGTATGGGTTTTCTGTATATCATATCATAGAATCCACTCAGTCGTTTTTATCCGAACACGGGTCTGCTTCTTCCGAAGAAAATCTGTTGAATCGCCGGTATTCGGGATATGTTTCGTATGCACATCCTTTTGCTTTAGGGAATCAGATCAATACAGTGCTTTCTCCGTACGTAATGATCGATGTGCAGTCGGTTATGCGGAATTTACAATTCGGAGTTTGCTGGGAGGAAGAGCGTTTCGGACTGATCGGTCTGGGGGTCCGGGGGGATCAATTCGAAGGATTGCAGGTAGGTACCTTGTTAGTACATTTAGGAGTGAATATTCCGGGAGGACGTGATTCCGGATGGAAGATCGGTTATACCTGTGAAGTCCCGACCCATCAAGGGACGATGTATCAAAATACCAGTCATTCTTTATCGTTGCATTGGTATTACAGGATAGTTCCCAAACGTTGCATCCAGCGTTTCGATAATTCGCCGAACAATAGTAAGAGAGCCAGAATGAAACGGAAGAATAAGGCTTTTCATTTTTAAAATCCGCCGATCACAGGCGAATAAAAAGGATCAGATATGAAAAATCAGAAAAAATGCAGAAAAGGGATATACCGCTTAGCTTTACTACTTACTGTTTTGTGCTCGGCAGTAGGTGGTTATGCCCAGACTCAGGACGATTTGAAATTGGTCGATCCCGGCGGGTTTAAGTTGTGTAATGGAGATGCTGTGAACGGACAAAAGTTGACGGTTTACAATCAATGTGTGCATGAGGGCTTCAAAAAAGGAACTTTTAAAGTAGATTGGGGAGATGGCTCTGCTGTCGAAGAATGGGGAACCGAAGAGACGATGGAGCATGTTTATAGGGAATTCAAAGTGTTTAAACTGAAATTTTCCTGGACTTCATCGGATGGCAATAAAGTACTCGAAAAAAACTATGATGTACTTCGGCTGAATAAGCCGGATGTCGCATTGAAAGTGAATGAAAAAGGTACTTGTTACGGTATGGAGTCTGAAATAAAAATTATCGATTATGATAAACAGACTTCCGGTACCGTTTATGTCGTGAATTTCGGAGATGGGCGTGATACGACTTTAACACAGGCAGAGATGATGAAAACAATGGGATCGGTGAAACATACTTTTCAGACCGATAATTGCCCGATAACGGTGGAATTGGAGGCTCGGAACGAGTGTTCGGACTACATGTTACCTTTACAGACGACCGTGACAACGGCCGTGGTTATTCCCCCGGAAGCGGCTTTTGATTTCGTAGCCCCGGGGTGTACCGGTTATCCTGTTCAGGTAATAAACCGTACGATTGAAGGACGGGATGTTTACTGTAATACAATAGCAGAATATATCTGGAAATTTGGAGATAAACCTTCTGTGTTCGAAAAATATCCTCAGGTGATATTCGATACGCCGGGAGAATATGAAGTACGCTTGATCGCTTCTACAGGGGGGCTGGAATGTTCCAACGATACAATCGTAAAAGTGATCAGTGTGATACAATCGCCGGAAGTCGGTTTTACAGTCGATAGGGATACCGTCTGTTCGGGCGAAAGTGTTGTATTTACCGACCATTCTAAAGGGGAAAATCCACAGTATTATTGGAATGTTACCGGTAGGCAGACAAATGATTTTGTTTTTATAAACGGCACTAGCGAGAAGTCGGAGAATCCGGTCATTCAGTTCAACGGCTACGGGGAATACGTGGTTGCACTGACTTTGACAAACGAATGTCCTCAAAATGTAAAAGATACGACTATTATCGTACGGAAGGATCCCGAGATTGTGGAGGTTACCTGGCCGGTGTCTTTATGTCCTGATCTTGCTACGGGGAAAGCTTTGGTGAATTTGGAGAATTATTTCCGTCTCTATTGGAATGGAAACCCGAAAGAAGCAGTCTGGAAAATCGAACCTAAGGCAGGAATGACCGGTACGGTAGATTTTTTACCCGGTTATGAGGCGGATAAAGAATATCCGCAGGTTTATTTGCAGGCTGGTGCAACCTATGAGGTTTCCTTGACTTTGAAAGGAGCTTCGGTAGGCGGTGTGCTTTGTGGTGATCCCTCCAAGTTGACGATCCATAAAGAGTTGAAAATCGATGATCCTGCGATTACCGACAATATTGTTCCGACACCTGCCCCTGTCGGAGACAACATCTCGATTTGTGACGGCGAAACGGTTAGTTTTGAGAATCATTCCAACGGAGAGGGATTAGAACATTTTTGGACGGTTAAGCCGATTACGACAGAATTATACGATCCGGCCTGGAATGTTGAATACCTGGCCGGTTCTCCGACTTCTGCCGGACCTCGGATCAGGTTCAATGGGTATGGAGACTTTGAAGTGACCGACTCGTTGTCTGTCCCTTGTAACTCGAAACGCATTTCTTTCCGGGTACATGTCAGGAAAGATCCGACTATTTTCTTGGCCGATTTTCCGACAGAAATCTGTCCCTGGGATGTATTGAATACGGAGTTGTGTATTTTTTACGAATGGTATAATCATGTGCCCGAAGCACATTGGGAGTTTACTCCGGATAGAGTGGACTTTGTGGACGGAACTTCGTCCGATTCGCCGGAGCCGAAGATTCATTTTCAGGAATCGGGAAAATATACCTATAAGGTCACTTTGCCGGAGGTGGGGTGTCCGGAAAAGGATGAGCATGGAGGTATTTTGACCCGGAAAGAATTGACCGGAGAATTGAAGGTCCGGATTTCAGGTTTGGATGTTACTGTCAAAGAGAAGGACAACCGGGATGAAGTATGCGAAGGTGGGATGCTTATCTTTACCAATTCGGCATCGGAAAAGGATCCTGAAAGTTTAGAGCTGGCTTATAACTGGGAAGTGACTATCCCGGAGACAGGGGAACCTCAGGGGGGGACGGCAGAGGATTGTGAGTTTCTAAAGGGGAATACGGAAAAGGTTGCTCCGATCACTTTTAAGAAATGGGGAACCTATGAAGTAACCGGTACGGTTTTCGGATTTTGTGATACCGTGTCGCGGACTTTACGAATCCGGGTGAAAAAAAATCCGGAAGTAGTATTGGAAGATACGGTTTCTTGTCCTGCCGGTTTTGTCCTTTCGGGTGATACTACGTTTGTATGGTATAATAATACCCCACAGGTAACCTGGCAGATTTATCGGCAGGACGGCACGGACCAGCCGGGAGATTATGAACTGGGTGCGGAGGGGTTGACGAGTCTGATTCCTCGGGTGGAATTTAAACGTCCCGGATATTATACGGTGAAAGCAACTTTACCTCATGCGGGATGTCCGGCTACCGATCCGATGGCTGAGGCGGTATACCATATTTATGATCCGGATGTTTACGGGGATATTGTCATAAAAACACCTGTTGCGGGAAATCCTTCGGTTGCCGATATTTGTGAGCAGGAAATTGTCGTTTTTGAAAATACAATGCAGGAAGAAGCCGGTGCGCTCAGCTGGGAATGGGAGGTGGTTAGCGACGTAGAGCAGGGATATGAATATATGCAGGACGGCCAGGTTATCGATCCGGCTGTGGGAAGCAGACAGAAGGCTCCTTCGATCCGGTTTACAAAATATGGGGAATACCGGGTGAAAGTAGTTACCCGTAGTACGTGTAAATCGCCTGTGACAAAAGAGTTCAGGGTGGTGGTGCATGGTATCCCCGATATCGAATTGACATCATATATGAAACGGGTCTGTGCCGGAGACGGTATTCCCGTGGAAATGTCCGATTATCTGAAATGGGTGGATACCCGGAATTCAGCCCTTACTTCGAAATGGACCATTACTCCGGAAGTGGGATGGTCCTGGAGGAGCGGAGATCGGGAAAATACCGATTTCCCGGGGATATTATTCAATGATAATGGGCATTATGAGCTTAAACTCGAGGTTTTTTCGAAATGTGCGGATGCGGGAAAACAGGAGTTTCTGACCGAAGTCAATGTGCTCAGGACCGAACAGCAGGCTAGCTTTTCTGTAGGTAAAGATTCTGTCGGTTGTACGGATGATCCCGATCCGTTTGTGATTACCCTGAATAATCTTTCGGAGGGGGATTCCCTGGCTTATACCTGGACGGTTACACCTCAGCAGGGGGTAAGTTTTGCCGAGGGGGATACGAACAGTAAATCTCCGAAACTTTTGTTCTCGGAGCCGGGAGACTACGATGTACGGTTAGCGGTTTCCAACGGTTGTCATCACGACGACGATTCGGTATTCCGGATCAAGGCATTTGCCATTCCCCGGGTCAGGATCGGGGATATTGCAGATCAGTGTGAACCTTTTCATTTTATCGGGAGAGAGCGGGTAGAAGTCGATCAGCGGAACGACAAAATACAACAGGTACATTGGACGATCACTGCGAATCAAGGTTATGCTTCCGAGGGATATACACTGGTGAATGGAACGGATTTAAAATCTTATTATCCGGATATCGATTTCAAAACCTGTGATTATACCGTAGTCGCAGCATATAAAAATCGTTGTAAAACACCGGGACAGGCTGTTTTTCAGGTGAAGGTCGATAAATTTATTCCTGTGATCCCATTGCCGGATGATACGATCTGTGAACTGGCAGAGGCCCGGATTCTTCGTGCACAGCCGGAAGGGGGCTGGTGGACGTTGAAAGATCCTGCAATTCCCGAAGCGGCTGAAGTGTTGTATACCGAGCGGGGAAATAGTTATTTTTATCCGGGCTTCGATCCCTATGCGCAAAAAGATATCGGATTGGTGTATCATTACCGGAACGGGGCTTGTATCGCCCGGGATACGATGAATATGCGGATATGGCCGTTACCTTATGTAGAAGCCGGTGATTCCTTGAAGATGTGTCTGAACAACCCACCGGTGACTCTGGTGGGAAGAGATTCGGCAGCGGGGCAGGTATGGCAACCCAACAGAGGAGATTGGAAATCGGGTCAAGACGTGTTGGCGGGACATTTGTTTACTCCGACTGTTCCGGGGGATTTTCAATTGTTGTATTATTATACGGATAACCATGGATGTATGAACCGGGATTCAGCGGTGATGCGGGTACATCCTTTGCCGTCGACCGATTTTACGGTGGCTCCTCAGAGTTGTATCCATACGGATGTGTTGTTTACACCCGCTCAGTCTGACGGGAATACATTCGAATGGATATTCGGCGACGATACGCCTCATGGGATATCGGACAACGAGATCCTGCATAGTTATGACATGTACGGTTATCGGGATGTTATTTGTATGGCTCAGTCGGTTTATGGATGCCGGGATACTTCCGAAGCTACCCGTATCGAGATTATTAATTTGCCGCCTCCACCTTTTTTCGATGTCGATACTTTACAGGGGTGTGCTCCTTTCGAGGGCCTCTTTACGGTCGATCCCGATACCTATAAGAGCGATCATAATTACCTGACTTTTCATTGGGATTATGGTGATGGGACGAAGACCGACACCTTGATGCCTATCGTGCCGAAGCCTTATCCGGCCGGGAGCTGGGATACGACCTTTGTTGCCCGGATGACAGTAAGCAACGTTTGTGATACCGTGAGCTACGATACGACGATTACTGTATTCTCGGCTCCGAAAGTTTCTTTTGCTTTGATGCATGAATGGGAATGTTCGCCGGTATTTTTGGAATTGCAGAATACGACTACCGGAAATAATTGTGTATTCAACTGGACTTTTACCAATTCACGAACAGGAGAAGTGGCCGGAGAAACGGACATCCGTAATCCGGAGCATGAATTTACGACAGATGAAGCCGCTACCAGCTATTTTATTACTTTACGGGCTGAGAATCGTTGTGATGTGGATGAGTATACCGATACCCTGCTTGTGAAACCCCGGCAGATCAGTGCTCATTTTACGCCTTTGGACAATCCTTACGCCTGTGTAAATCAGGAAATCTTATTCCGGAATAATTCTACGGACACCGTGTCTACTATCCTGAATACCTATTGGAATTTCGGGGACGGTAGTCGGGATACCGTCTGGAGCCCACGACATAAATACGATAAGCAAGGTACTTATCTGGTGAAACTGAAGATAGACAACGGCTGCGGGTGGGATACGATTTCTTCGCCTGTAATAATTTATCCTTTACCGCACTTGGAAATCAAAAGTGAAGATTATCTTTGTGAGGCGGATACATTTACCTTTGTCGTAAATTCAGATCAGGAACTGAAACAGGTGACCTGGAAATTGGGAGATGGACAGACAGGAAACAAGGATAGCCTGAGGTATGTGTACGAAGGATACGGTACCTTTCCGGTAACGGTTATCGGAGTTTCTGCCGAGATAAATCAGTGTACTGATTCGGTCATGAAGGAAGTGGTCGTTTATAACAAACCGATCCTGACGATCGAGCCGGTAGATACTATCCAATGTTCGCCTTATCTGTACCAGCCGGAGATTACCGGAGAGGCTTATCTGATGTGGGATTATGGGGATCGGTCGGGACTGACTTCGGCGAGGGAGCATTGGTATGTAAATGAATCCGATACGGTTCAGCGTTTCCGGGTGATGATATATGCCGAAACGGATAAGGGATGTAAATCGGAATACCTGCGGGGAGTAGTTGTTCCTAATAAACCCAGGGCGTTATTGGACAAAAAGGTGGAAAAAGGAAATCCTCAAAAAGTGACCTTTATCAATCTTTCGGAAGAATGTTCGGACTGTATCTGGAATTTACCTGATAAGGGGACCTTCCATGCTTTCGGCGATCAGACGGTGGAATTCGGGGAGCAGGGGATGTATCGGGCCGAACTAGTGGTAGAGAATGTATATGGATGCCGGGATACGGCGATTATGGAACATCGGGTATTGATCAAAGGATTGTATTTCCCGAATACTTTTATTCCGCATAGTCAGAATCCGAAGATCAACCGTTTTAACGGGATCGGGATGGGACTAGCCCGTTATAGGCTACAGATTTTCGATCAATACGGAAATAAGATTTGGGAAACCCGAGCCCTGGAAAACGGTCGGCCTTCGGAAGGTTGGGATGGCTGTAACCTCAAGGGCGAACGAATGCCGCAGGGAATGTATATCTGGCGTGCAGAAGCGATCTTCGGGGATGCCGAGGTCTGGACCGGAGATAATAATGAGTCGGGAGTTCCTGAAACGACGCAGGGGACGGTGTTGTTACTGAGAGAATAGGAAATCCGTTCCGGTAAATAATGGAAATTATAGTTTAACTTTTAAACGATAGAAGATGGATTATTTTAAAGAGGTTAACCTGGCAGTCACGATATGTGACAAAGAAGGGAAGATTTTGGAAATGAACGATAAGTCGCGTAAGACATTTTTAAAGCCCGGACAGGAGGATCTGATCGGTAAAAATGTGTTGGATTGCCATCCCGAGCCGGCTCATTCCCTGTTGGCCGATATGTTACAAAATCCCCGGACCAATGTTTATACTATCGAGAAGAAAGGGGTAAAAAAACTGATTTATCAGACGCCTTGGTATGTGGAAGGAGAATTTATGGGGTTTATGGAATTGTCGATGGAAATACCTTTCGAGATGAAACATTGCGTGAGGGGGGGGAAGTAAAAGGTTAAAAGTAAAAAGCTAAAGGCTAAAAGCTATAAGCTAAAGGCTAAAAGCTATAAGCTAAAAGCTATAAGCTAAAGGCTGGGAGGCTAAAGGCTATAGGCTGATAAGTTTAAGCGAGAGAGAGGAGGAAAAAGATGAAAGGGTTGATTAGAGATATACTGACTTTTTTGCGGGAGTTACAGGAAAATAATGACCGGGAATGGTTTGCCGGTCAGAAACCCCGTTATCAGAAATTGAAAGAGGGGTTCGATGAATTGGTAGACCGATTGATTGCACAAACTGCGGTTTGGGATGAGGAAGTGAAGAATCTGAAAGCGAAGGATTGTGTATACCGGATTTACCGGGATATCCGCTTTTCGCCGGATAAGCGTCCTTATAAAGATCATTTTGCCGCTTATATCTGTGGTTGGCGGGGACGTAACAGCGGACGTTGTGGGTATTATATCCACCTCCAACCGGGGTGTTGTATGTTGGGCGGGGGGTGTTATTGTCCGGAACCGGCTTTGTTGAAACGGATCAGGCAGGATATCTATGAAAATATCGAAGAGTTTACTTCGATTATCCGGGAACCTGAATTTATTGCCGAATTTCCTGAATTGGATACCGATGATAAATTAAAGAAAGTTCCGGCTCCTTTCCCTGCCGATTTCCCGGAGGCCGATTTACTAAAACATAAGCATTATGATGTGATGAGTGTAAAGCCGGAAGCCTGGTTCGAGAGCGACGATTTACTACAGAAAGTGGATGCAGTGTTTCGTAAAATGTACAAGTTTAACCGCTTTTTTAATTATACGATAGATAATCAGTAGTGAAGAGAGAAATCTTTATTATTTTTGCATAATAAAAAATAGATACTCATATGAAAGTCTTGTTATTGGGAAGCGGAGGGCGTGAACATGCGCTGGCGTGGAAAATAGTTCAAAGTCCGAAATTGGGAAAACTTTATGTGGCTCCGGGGAATGCAGGGACAGCCCAGTTGGCTGAAAATGTCAGTCTTGCAGTGACCGATTTCAGGGCTATCGGTGATTTTATTCAGGATAAACAGATCGATCTGCTCGTGGTAGGTCCTGAGGATCCGCTGGTGGAAGGAATACGTGATTTTCTGGAAGCCGATTCCCGTTTCGGGGGATTGATGATTGTGGGTCCCGGTAAGGACGGTGCTATTCTGGAAGGCAGTAAAGATTTTGCCAAACAATTTATGATCCGGCATGGTATTCCTACTGCGGGATATATGACGGTGACTCCCGATCGGGTGAAGGAAGGACAGCAGTTTTTAGCTACTCTTCGTCCGCCTTATGTACTGAAAGCCGATGGGTTGGCTGCCGGTAAGGGAGTGTTGATCCTTCCGGAATTGGAGGAAGCTCAGCGGGAACTGGAAGAGATGCTGGGTGGGAAGTTCGGCAAAGCGAGTAGCCGGGTGGTGATCGAAGAGTTTTTGCATGGAATAGAGATCTCAGTGTTTGCTATTACCGATGGTAAAGATTATAAAATATTGGGATCTGCCAAAGATTATAAGAGAGTAGGAGAAGGGGATACCGGATTGAATACCGGAGGAATGGGAGCTGTTTCGCCTGTGCCTTTTGCCGATGAAGAGTTTAACCGGAAGGTAGAGGAAAGAATTGTGCGCCCGACTGTCGAGGGCTTGAAGAAAGATGGAATCGACTACCGGGGATTTATCTTTTTCGGATTGATGAATAAGGGAGGAGACCCTGCTGTCATCGAATATAATGTCCGGATGGGAGATCCTGAGACCGAGGTGGTCATGCCCCGTCTGAAGACCGATATCCTCGAACTGTTCGAAGCGACGGCTTTGGGGAAACTGGCCGATTCGGCATTCGAACTGGACGAACGCTATTGCACGACGGTGATGTTGGTGGCCGGAGGATATCCCGGAAGTTATGAGAAGGGGAATGTGATTACCGGACTCGATAATATCGAAGGGAGTATTGTATTCCATGCCGGAACAAAAGAAGCTGATGGACAGATCCTGACTAATGGCGGACGGGTGATGGCTGTGAGCTCTTTCGGAACACAGATGGAACAGGCGCTGAAACAATCTTATGCTAACGTGGCAAGACTGTCTTTCAAAGATATGAGTTACCGTAGGGATATCGGGCAGGATTTGATAGAAGTAAAAGGTAAAAAGCTAGAGGCTATAAGCTAAAAGCTAGAGGCTATAAGCTAAAAGCTTGAGGTTAAAGGGGGAGAAGAAATAAATTGAATGATTGCGGGGAAATACCGGTATGAATGAGTTTTTAAAATCCAGACGGTTATATATGCTTTTTGTATTGCCATTCCTTGTAATGGCAATCGCTTTTCTTAGTGGGTATTTCTCTCTGGAGTCTCTCCAATCGGTGCAGGTGAAGGGAGTCATCAATATGGCTTATATCAATCAGCTGGATAAATCCTGGTTATCGGCAATCGGCTTTGTCATGGTGTTGGGGGTGGCCTATCTGATCTTTTTTCTGAGTGAACGGTTTAAATTGCTGGGACAAACGACGACCTTGCCTTCACTTATTTATATCCTGCTGACGTCGGGCATTATGGTCAATGTCGGTTTTGACTACCTCCTGATCGCTGTTTTTATCGTGACGGTCGCTGTATGGAAATTGCAGATGGCGATCAATGATACGAAAAGTAATGGTGCACTGTATGATTTCGGTTTTCTAATCGCCCTGTCCGTTGCTATTTATCCGAAGTTTATCCTGTTGATCGCTTGGGCTTTCGGGGTCTTGTTCTTTTCGGGCCGTTCTACCTTGAAGGATATTGTGGCTTTGTGGTTGGGAATTCTGACGCCGGTTCTGTTTATTGCTTTTTATTATTTCTGGACGGATCGTTTGGAATTGTTGCCGGCTATTTTTACGGATAACCTGATGGTCGGTGAACATATACATCGTCTGCCTGTAATCGATCTGGTGCGGCTGGGGATGATCGTATTGGTGCTGATCATTGCTTTGACAAACCTGTCGGCCCGTTATTCCCTGATGATCGTCAATCAGCGGCGTGGCATTCTTTCGCTGGTATCTATGATGATATTCCTGTCCTTGACGTTTGTGATTATTCCCGGCAATTATTATGATTTTATGTATATGTTTGCCGTCCCTCTTTCTTTTTTATATGCCCAGTATTTTATTTGCTGCCGGACCGCTTTATTCAGCAATCTGGTGTTTGTATTACTATTGTCTGCCTGTTTTCTGACGTATTTGGTTTAATTGTTCACATCCGATACGGGTACTTACCGTTTAAAAGTGAGTCGTTCGCCTGTACGGTCGGTATAAAAATCTCCTTTATCGTATACGACATGTCCGTTTACCAGCGTCGTTTGTACTTTATAGGTGAACGTTTGGTTTTCCAGGGGCGACCAGCCACATTGATAGAGAATATTTTCTTTTGTTACCGTCCAGGGGGCTTTCCGGAAAATACAAAGATCGGCCTGATAGCCTTCGCGGATAAATCCCCGGTTTTCGATTCGGAACAATTCGGCGGGGGCATGGCACATGCCTTCGACTATTTTTTCCATAGAGATCATACCGCGTTCGGCTAATTCCAACATTACCGTCAAAGAGTGTTGGACCATAGGGCCACCGCTGGCGGCTTTGGTGTATGGACCGTTTTTTTCGGACAGGGTATGGGGGGCATGGTCTGTTGCGATCACATCGATGACGCCCTGATTCACTGCTTCCAAAAGGGCCTGGCGATCGGCTTCGGTTTTGATGGCCGGATTCCATTTCACGAAATTCCCTTTGGTCAGATAAGCCTCGTCGTTGAACCAAAGATGATGTACACAGGCTTCGCCGGTGATTTTTTTCTCCAACCGTTTTCCGCTATCGAGCAGAGTCAACTCGTCGGCAGTACTCAAATGCAGAATATGCAAGCGGCTATTGTATTTCCGGGCCAATGAAGCGGCCAAGGCGGAGCTTTTCAGACAAGCCTCACGGCTACGGATAAGCGGATGATATTGTGGTGGAATATCGTCTCCGTATTTTGCTTTGTAAAGAGCTAAATTATGGTTGATGGTGGGCGTATCCTCACAATGGGTGGCAATCAGCAAAGGCGACTCTGCAAACAAACGTTCCAAAGCCGGAATACTATCTATCAACATATTTCCCGTCGAGGAACCCATAAAAGCTTTTATACCGCAAGTGGTACGGGGATCGACACGTTTTATTTCACCGATATTATCCGTTGTAGCTCCCAGATAAAAAGAATAGTTGACTAATGAAGTCCTGCCGGCAATCTCCTGTTTCTCTTCCAGCAATTGCAAGGTAGTGGT
Organism: Odoribacter splanchnicus DSM 20712; assembly: GCF_000190535.1. Lineage (GTDB taxonomy): Bacteria > Bacteroidota > Bacteroidia > Bacteroidales > Marinifilaceae > Odoribacter > Odoribacter splanchnicus. The sequence continues at coordinate 2,589,741 of NC_015160.1, read as the reverse complement.
TGGCGGCACGACATTGGGCATATCCATAAAAGAAGTAACACCTCCGGCGGCAGCGGCACGGCTTCCTTCCCCGATGTTTCCTTTATGGGTCAGTCCGGGTTCCCGAAAATGCACCTGATCGTCGATTACCCCCGGAATAACGAAACAATGGCTGGCATCGATTACCTGAGCTTCCTGAAGCAGTGTTTCCGGAGCCTGAGCCAGGATTTGGGTAATCTTTCCCCCTTCGATGACCAGATCGGCCTGAAATTGCCGGCCTTCGTTGATGATAGTACCTCCTTGAATTACCTTTTTCATTTCTAATCTTTCCGTGGTTTTATTTTTCCGAACAGAGCCCGCATTTTCATGGTGATGACCCCGAAGACGGCTTCTTTGATAATGCCTTTACTCATTTTTGAAGTACCTAATGTACGGTCTGTAAAAATAATAGGTACTTCCTGCAACCGGAATTTCAGTGTCGAAGCAGTGAATTTCATCTCGATCTGGAAAGCATAACCTTTAAAACGGATCTTGTCCAGATTGATTGTTTCCAATACTTTCCGGGTATAACAGACAAAACCGGCTGTGGCATCATGTACTTTCATTCCGGTAATGATTTTTACATATTTTGAAGCAAAAAAGGACAATAACACCCGGCTCATCGGCCAATTGACCACATTGACTCCCGTCACATAACGCGAACCGATCGACAGGTCGGCCCCTTGCACACAAGCCTCGTAGAGCCTCACCAGATCCCGGGGATTATGTGAAAAGTCTGCATCCATTTCAAAGATGTAATCGTACCGATGTTCCAAAGCCCATTTAAAACCTGTGATATAGGCGGTTCCCAGTCCTAACTTACCTTTACGTTCGATGATATGGAGATTTGTGAACTCTTTTTGCAGTGTTTTTACGATTCCCGCTGTTCCATCCGGCGAATTATCTTCGATAATCAGAATATCGAAAGCGGGTTTTAAAGAAAATACGCAACGGATAATGTTTTCGATATTTTCTTTTTCATTATAAGTCGGAATGATGACTAATCTATCGTTCACAATATATGATTTTATATTCTATTTATCAGATTTACAGATATTCAACGATCCTTTCCAGCTTATTACCCCGTGAACCTTTTATGAAAATAAAAGAGTCGTTTAATGGGTGCGATTTCAGGTATTCCATGAACGATTCTGTATCTTTAAACCAGGTGATAAAGTTACATTTATCAGCGCAATGTTCAAAATTATTCCCGATGAGAAATATCCGGTCGAAATTTCCTTGCTGCGTTAAGCGGACGATCTCTTCATGAGCTGCAGCATTTTCTGTGCCAAGTTCGAGCATTTCTCCTAAAATGACCACTTTATGCTCTCCGGGCATCTCGCAAAAATTGCCTACGGATGCACGCATGCTGCTCGGATTGGCGTTGTAAGCGTCCAGGATGATAGTGTTACGGCCGGAACGGATCAGCTGGGAACGCAGGTTGGAAGGCCTGTAATTTTCGATAGCGGTTTGGATATCCAGGGGATCGATGCCGAAATGCATACCTATGGCCGAAGCAGCCATAGCGTTGTCAAAGTTATAACCTCCTACCAGGTGGGTTTTGACATATAAATCCCCTTTCCGGGTTTTCAGCGAATAGACCAGATAGGGGACGGTTTGTTTGATTTCACCTTTGAGTAAATCTCCTTCTTGTCCATAAGTGTAGCGTTTGTGGTCACGGCTGAGTTGCATCAGCAGCGGATCACCGGTATTGACAAATACTGGTCCGTTTTTCGGTAAAAGATAGTCGTAGAGGGCTTTTTTGGTGGCGATAATATTTTCGTAGCTACCGAAACCTTCCAGGTGGGCATGGCCGATATTGGTGATAATCCCGAAATCGGGATCGGCAATTTCACAGAGCGTTTTGATTTCACCCGGATGGTTGGCTCCCATTTCTACGATACCGAATTCGGTGGTTTCGTCCATACTGAGCAAGGTGAGGGGGACGCCGATGTGGTTGTTGAAATTCCCCTGAGTGGCGAAAGTCTTGAATTTTTTCGATAATACGGCATGGCAGAGCTCTTTAGTTGTGGTCTTACCGTTGGTACCCGTAATACCCAGAATCGGAATGTGCAATTGTTGTCTGTGATAATGAGCCAGTTGTTGCAGGAAAAGAAGACTATCTGCAACTAATTCGCAACCCGGCGATAGGTAATCGGCATTATCGATAATGGCTAAGGCGGCTCCCTGTTCAAGGGCTGCTGCGGCATATCGGTTCCCGTCGAAGTTTTCACCTTTCAAGGCGATAAAAATATCTCCCCGGATAATTTGCCGGGAGTCGGTGGTTATCCGGTGACCCCGGATAGCGGGATATAATTTTTCGATCGTTGTCATAAGCTGATGAAAAAAGAAAGGTTGCCGCTGGAATGAATGCTACGACAACCTTTTGTTGGGTTAATAATTTAAGAACTATTTCTGCGATACTTTATTTTTCTTGCCGCCGGTAGCATTCCCGACATGACTCATGGCACAGCGGAAACCGATGTCGTTACTGGATCGCTTCTGATTCATATAGCGCCGGCTACCCGGGTTCAGCCAATAGGCCCGGTCTTTCCAGGATCCTCCTTTATATACCCGGGCTTCATCATCGATCAGGGTGGTGATTTCCCCTTTTCCGTCGTTGTAATACATATCGTGAGTACCCCGGTCGTTTTCTGTGTTACGCCAGTCGATATCTCCGGAAATCCGTGATTTCAAATCTCCGTCGTTGAAATTACGGTTGTCGGCTGTACGGTAGTTTTCGCGGTTTGCCAGTTCGGCATCTGTCTGATTCCGGTAACGCATCCGTCCCAGACTGTCTTTGGGGGCTGCTGTGCCATCCTCGTTCAGTACCGGCGATTGAAATACATTACCCCGGTAGGGATTGAATTCCGCCATATCCTGGAAAGATAAAGTCCGGTATACATCGGCTACCCATTCGTTGACGTTACCTGCCATGTCGTATAAACCGAAATCGTTCGGCCAGAATGATCTGACCGGTGAGGTGTAGTCCCAGCCGTCGTTGGCCGAGCCCGCAACGCCCATATAATCGCCTTTCCCTCTGGTAAAATTAGCCATCATCCGTCCCCGGTGTTTTTTTTCGGCATATCTCACCCACGAACCGTCCCAGGGATAGATTCGGGAGTTGGATATTCTTTCGTCTTGGGTATTACCGATCAAACCGTAAGCGGCATATTCCCATTCTGCTTCTGTCGGCAGGCGATACTCCGGGAGCAATAATCCGTCTTCCCACCTTACCGGACGTCTTTCTTTACTCAGGCCTTTGTAGTTCTTTCTTACCGTACCGGTATATTGTCCTGTCGTATAAGCTTCCGTATTGAAGTTATTTTCATCTTTTTGATTATCAGGATCATGGGTCAGGATTTTTTTGTCGATCAGGATTTGTTCGTTTACCCTGTCGGTACGCCATACACAGTAGTCCGTTGCTTGTTCCCAGCTAACCCCGACTACCGGATACTCTGCATAAGCTGGAAAACGGAGGTAATTTTTCACCATCGGTTCGTTGTAACCCAACTGGTCACGCCACACCAGGGTATCGGGTAATGCCTTTTGGTATACTTCGGGATAGGTGGTATATACCCGTCGTAACCAGGTCAGATATTCCAGCCAGTCGATGTTACGGACTTCGGTTTCGTCCATATAAAAAGAAGCGATACTTACTCTTTTGGGCGTATTGTTCCAGTCGCCCATGACATCTTCCTGGGTACGTCCCATAACGAAAGTTCCTCCCGGAATGAATACAAGTCCGGGGCCTGTTTTTTGTGCTTTTACATTATTGTACTCGATCCCCCCGTTTTTACTGTCGTTGTATGTCCAGCCTGTGGTAGAAGATTTTTTCTTTCCGAAAATGCCTTTTATTTTCTGACAGGATGTGGCAGAAAACACAAGCAGACAACACGTTGCAAAAACAAAAAATCCATTATTTCTCATCTGTGGAATGTCTTTAGCAAATAGTTATGGTTGATTATAAAACACACGTCGTAATTAATCCACAAATATAGATAAATAAAGTTTTAGATGAAAATGAAATGATTGTATTTTTTCTTCAAAAGCTGTAAAATACCTTGCTCACTCTTCACTACCTTTGTAATTTATTGATAATTTTGCAAGGATAACTCCATATGGAGGATAAAGAATGACCTATGAAAATTAAAACTGGAATTGGAATCGATGTTCATCGGCTGGAGGCTGGTAGAGAGTTTTGGCTGGGAGGTATAAAGATCGGACATGAGAAAGGATGCGTTGCCCATTCGGACGGCGATGTGTTGATACATGCTATTTGCGATGCTCTGTTGGGAGCTACCGGCTTGGGAGATATCGGACAGCATTTCCCGGATACCTGTCCGGCTTATAAAGGGATCGATAGTAAGCTCCTGTTGCAAAAAACGAAAGCCTTGATCGATCACCGGGGATATGCGATCAGTAATATCGATAGTGTCGTTTGTCTGCAACGTCCCAAAATCCGACCGTTTATCGATGATATGCGGCATTGCCTGGCTGAAATCCTGGAACTGGATGTCGACGATCTTTCGATCAAAGCGACAACTACCGAACAACTGGGCTTCGAAGGCCGCGAAGAAGGGGTGTCGGCCTATGCTACGGTGTTGGTATACAAACTTTGAAAGGAAATAGCTTGATTGTATTTGTATTTTCCTGATTTTATCCCTTGTTATAATTTTATAACAAGGGATTTTTTTTGTTTCTATGATTTAAAATGATAAATATTTTGAAAATAAAATTAATTTTCTTGAATTATGCAAGCAAAATTTTATTCCTTCAACCTTAAATAGCCGGGGAGTGAACATCGGTTTTAATTTAAAATTCAGATCTATGAAAAAGAACATGGAAAAAGTAGTCACTATGCTGGCAGTAATAATGGGGTTTTCTGTAATAGCATTAGCTAATATTTGGATTCCTTAGGAAATGTGGGAGATAGACAAACGAAATCCTTGTAAAAATGGGGTCTTTGTTCCCGATGGTGGGGAAGAATTTATTGATCATATTCCGGCTATTTCCGGAAATTGTATTTGTGATCCGGGATATTGGGGACCACTTTGTGAGTTTGAGGTGGAAGATTAAAGTATTTGTAACACGAGGGGGACTAAAAAGCCAAAATGTCTCTCAGAGAATTGAATATTCGAAAGGAATCTCCATCAGGAGTACGAATAAAAAGAGGATGGCTAAGACTTTATATTATAATCCTATCTTTTATATGAATTTTGGGCCTGATCCTAAAAAGAAAGCCAAATTCTTAGAGAAAGTGAAAGGAGGACATTTGCTAAATATTGTACCGACTTCTTCCGGGCGTGAAGTACTTTCCTATTTTGAGGGAGATGAGTTGATAGCCTATCAACTTACAGATAAAATATATATTTTTCAGGATACTTGTCGTTTTTATATCGAGAAAGCCGGGATCGTTTATGATGTTTTTCCGGAAGGAATAAAACCTCGTTATCGCATAAATAAAGGAGAATGTCAGGGATTTCTAACTAAAGAAGAATTTCTGACACAAGTTTTTACAAAAAAATGTCATGTGTTCGTTAAATGAAGCGGATAAATATGTGTGGAAAGAATACTGATTTAATGTGCGTTATTATATTTTTATTTTTGATAAGGCCACTGGTCACACCCGGAATTGATACAATAAATGATGAACGAAAAGGCTTTTTCGTTCATCATTTATTGTTTTCGTTTAATACATATAGTCGTAAACAGGCAACTGTACCGGTTTGCCTTTCAGGGCTTCGATGGCTTTTGCGTTGAGGTAGTTTTTGCGGATCACGATACGGAACATGTATTCATCGAACCATTTGTCGGTGAATGTCAGATAGCCGTTGTGGCCGGAAGCTGCTCCCCAGCTGTTTTCGAACTCCCATTTTACGGGTTTGTCGTTTTCGTCGGTGTCGCAGGCCACCAGAGTCATGGCGTGGGAAGAGCCGCTCTGACGGGTGAGGATACGGGCTTTTTTATCCATATCCAGTTTCACGCCTAACAGGGATTCATAATCGTACATTTCGGGATCGAGGATACCTTCTTCCCGGTTGAACTGTTTCCCTACATCGCAGGAGGCATACATCGGCTCGTTGTTTTTAATGGAAGCCAGGGCGGCCTCTTTGATATCTTCGTTGGGCAGATTGAGATAAATCCAGTTGATTCCCTCGATGGTATTCCGGTAATTCTGAATTTCGTATGTTTTGTAATATTCCCGGGTCGGATCGTTCATGATCATGATATAGTTGGAAGGACTGTAGTCGGCCGGGGTGATTTCTTTGTAGAACTGTTTCGGCGTGTAATTGGCCAGCTCTTTGATATTCCCGTCTTTATCCTTATATCTCCACGTAAACTGATGAGGAGGCTCACCCAGGCAGAGGGCCAGAATCCGGTATACTTCTTTCAGCGTAGCCATTTTAGCGTTTGTAAGTTCCTTCCCTTTTTTGCCGGCAGCAGTCATTTCGCGCAGTTCATAACCACCTTGGCGCAGTCTTTCATTGATGATGCTCACCATCTGGGAAGTATTGTTGGAATGAGCGGTTTCGGGCATCACTTCCTGAGGCACTACTCCGTATTTCTCGGCAGCATTGTAATAAAGGTTCCATACTCCGCCGTCTCCTACAGGAGCTTTGAAGTATTCCACTACTGTCCGGTCGTCCATCGGTTGCTTGGCGGTTGCGATGATGTTTTCGAGGAAAAGATTCGACTTTTCGAAGATATCCCAGAAATACAGGTAGTTGTGTGAAAAATCGAATTGGCTGAGGTTGTATTTTTTCATGATCGACGGGCGTAATACGTTCATTGAGGTAAACATCCAGCACCGTCCGGAACTGAGCTGATTGGTAATGCCTTTCACATCTGCCCGGTATTTGAAATAATGGTCGATTTTACCTTGCAGATCACGGTTCAGGGCATTGCCTTTGATGTCTTTGTCGGCAGTCAGTATGTTCTGAATGGCTTTCGTAGAAGCATCCTTTTTGAAACTACTCTGGATTTCCTGCAGGTCTTTTTCGGAGAGCGCTTGTGCGAAAACTCCGGAGCAGGCCAGAAAGAGGGTCGTTGTGATTAAGGTTTTCTTCATTGTATCGGTATTTGAATTAAAAAATTACAGATGGATTACTTCGTCATAGGCAGCTGCTGCAGCCTCCATTACGGCTTCACTCATCGTCGGGTGCGGGTGAACGGTTTTGATGATATCGTGTGCGGTAACCCCTTTCTTCCGGGCTAAAACCAGTTCGGCAATCATTTCAGTGACGTTGGCACCGACCAGATGTGCACCGAGCAGTGTATGGTCCTTGGCATTGAAGATCAGCTTTATAAATCCATCGTTAGCTCCGGCTGCACTAGCTTTCCCTGAAGCGGTAAAAGGAAATTTACCGATTTTCAGTTCGTAACCGGCTTCGGCGGCTTTCGCTTCACTCAGGCCGACAGAGGCTACTTCGGGCGAAGTATAGGTACAACCCGGAATGTTGCCATAATCGATCGGTTCGGGAGTCAGGCCGGCTAATTTTTCTACACAACAAATGGCCTCTGCCGAAGCAACATGGGCCAGAGCCGGACCGTGTACGATATCTCCGATGGCATACACGCCTTCGACATTGGTACGGTAGTAGCCGTCTACTTTAATTTTACTTCTTTCCATTTCGATACCCAGTTCTTCCAACCCGATGTTTTCAACATTGGGAGCGATACCGACAGCCGACAATACCATTTCAGCTTCGTAGGTCTCGATTTGATCTTTCTTATTCCGGATATTGATTTTCAATAATTCACCACTGGTATCGATACTCTCGACGGTAGATTTTACCAATACTTCGATACCGGCTTTCTTGAACGAGCGTCCCACCTGTTTAGATACTTCTTCGTCTTCGACAGGCAGGATCGTAGGCATAAATTCCACCAGGGTCACTTTAGTCCCCATCGCATTATAGAACCAGGCCAGTTCCGAACCGATAGCTCCGGAGCCGACTACCAGCAGTGAAGCCGGTCGATGATCGAGGGTCAGCGCTTCACGGTAACCGATAATCCTTTTCCCATCCTGAGGAATGGCCGGCAATACCCGTGAACGTGCACCGGTAGCCAGGATAATATGTTTCGCTTCGTATATCGTTTGTTCCCCGGCGGCTGAAGTAACCGCTACTTTTTTATCTGCCGTCAGTTTCCCATGTCCGGGAATTACGGTAATGTTATTTTTTTTGAAAAGATACTGGATGCCTTTGCTCATTTTGTCGGCAACTCCCCGGCTACGGGCGATGATTGCCTGAAAATCGGGCTCTGCATGTTCGATCTGGATTCCGTAGGCCTCTGCATGTTGTGCATATTCGAGTACCTGAGCCGATTTTAATAAAGATTTGGTTGGGATACATCCCCAGTTCAGGCAGATTCCTCCTTGTTCGGCACGTTCCACTACAGCGACATTAAAACCCAATTGAGCACCACGAATGGCAGCCACATACCCCCCGGGGCCACTCCCGATGACGATTAAATCGTAATTCATATTTCAAACGTTTTAAATTTTCTTTGCTGCCACAAAACTAATAAAAGATCAGGGATAAAACAGCGCTTTATCCGATTTGGTAGAAATTTTTTCAAGGAAACTGGAGAAAAAGGGCGAATAATTTAAAAAAGTAGGTATAATTAGTTCGTAAAGTTCTTAAAGTTGCTCCTTCGTTGCTTAAAAGTTCATAAAAAAAGCACCCGCAGGATCCGGGAACTTTATAAACTAATTTAATTTTACAATTGAACGGATGGTTATTTTTTTGTTATCTGATTTTGTTTATCAACCAGCTGATCAGGAAAAAGAGAAGGAAACAGATTACGATGGTGGCACCGGTGGGAATATTCAGAAAGGCAGAAAGGAATAGTCCGGTAATCGAACCGGCGGTACTGACCAGGGCGGAAGCCAATAGTTGCTGTTTGAAGTTTTTGTAAAAGATGCCGGCGATAGCCTGAGGAATAGTCAGATAGGAAATGACCAGAATGATTCCGGCTAATTTCAGGGACAGCACGATACAAAGGGCGATGATCAGTGTGATGGCGATGTCTATCCGGTTGACATGCACATGGTGAGTACGGCTGTATTCTTTATCGAAAGCGATGTAGAATAACGGACGGTAGAAACGGGCGAAAAAAAGGATGATACCCAGACATAGAACCACGGAAAGGATAATCTGTTCCCGGGTAACGGTCAGGATATTCCCGAAGAGATACGACATCAGATTGGGGGCATACCCTGGAGTGAGGTAAATAAACAGGATACCGATTGCCATACCTGCCGACCAAAAGATGCCGATCAGGGAATCTTCCTTGAGCTTTTTACTGTCGGAAAGGAACAGAATTCCCAGGGCAGATAAAATCGAGAAGGCTGTAGCACCTAACATGGGAGATAATCCGAGGTAATATGAGAGTCCTAAGCCGCCGAAAGAAGCATGGGTGATTCCGCCGCTGATGAATACCATTCGTTTGGCAACGATGTAGGTACCTACCAATCCACAGCTGATACCGATCAACAACGTACTGATCAACGCATTCTGAAAAAAATCATATTTTAAAAGTTCCAGCATCTTCGATTCTTTTTATTCATTATTTCTTCTTCCTTTTTTCCTCAACTCTCCTTTTTCGTCTTTTCCCTTTTCGTCTCTTTGCCTATAGCTTTTAGTAGCTTCACCGCCTGCTACTGTTTACCTTTTTCGTGTTCCTTCAGCACCCGGTGCGGAATTTTTCCGTGAGTGATCAACTCGATGGGACAGTGGTACGATTGCAACTGTTCTGCACTGATCAGGTTAGAATTATGATAATGCAATTCCCGGTTGACACAAGCGATAGTCTTCACATAGGAACAGATAGTTCCCAGATCGTGAGATACCATGACTATGCTCAGCGATTTATTGAGTTCTTCCAGGATGGTGTAAAATTCCTTTTCGAAATTACTGTCTACATAAGTCGTCGGTTCGTCGAGGATCAGGATGCGGGGAGACGCAATGACCGCCCTGCAAAGGAATACCCGTTGCATCTGTCCGCCCGATAAATCGCCGATCGGTGCTTTCTTATATGCTCCCATACCGTATTGATCGAGTAAATCCCAGGCTTTTTGTTTTTCGGCTCGGGTATAGGATTTGTAAAGTCCCTTTTCGGACATCAGGCCGGAGAGGACTACTTCGGTGACATCGATGGGAAAACGCTGGTCGAAACGGCTGTTCTGCGGCAGATAGCCGAAGAGATTTTGTCTGGAGACGGGGTAAATGACCTCTCCGCTATAAGGCTTCAGTAACCCCAGTATCACTTTGAGCAGGGTGGTTTTCCCGCCCCCGTTGGGACCGATGATGCCAAGAAAGTCATGCTCATAAATTTTCAGATTGACTTGATGGAGAATGACTTCATGGTCATATCCGGCGCTTACATTTTTGAGTTCGAGTATGGGGGTCATGTTATTTTTCAGGTAAATATTTATCCAGGGTATCGATCAATCGGTTCATTTCAGCTGCCCAGTTTTCGGTCAGCGGGTCGATCTGAATGATTTGGCCTCCGATTTGTTTGGCTACGGATTCGGCATTATTGACATCGAATTGACTTTGGATAAAGATCATATGGATATTTTTTTCCAGGGCCAGATCGATGATTTTTTTCAAATGGGCCGGATTGGGTTCTTTCCCTTCGTCTTCGATCGAGATTTGTTCCATCCCGTAATCGGCAGCAAAATAAGTCAAAGCCGGATGATAGATCAGAAATATTTTGTCTTTTTTATGATCCAGTACTTGTTTGGCACGATCGGCAATGCTGTCGATCTTCTGGAGAAGGGCCTGGTAATTTTGTTCGAACTGTAGTTTTTGTTCCGGATATTTTTCCGATAGTACTTCATAGACGGTAGTAGCCATAGTGCGGGCATGTGCCGGAGAAAGCCAGATATGAGGATCTACTCCGTCGTGTTCGTCACCTGCGGCATGCGTATGCCCACAGCTTCCGTGAATCAGTTGCAGGTTGGCGGAGTGATTTACGATTTGGATATCCGGGCGGTTTTCGAGAACAGGAAATAGATGGATTTGTTCGAAAGGTAAATAACCGATGGTGAAACAAAGGTCGCTATCGTATAATTTCTTCAGTTGTTCCGTACTTAGATCACAGGTAGCCGGATTCATACCCGGAGGTATCATGACATTCACCGTCAGGTAATCACCGGCGATTTGTTCTGTCAGGTATTTTTGAGGAAGAATACTGACGCTCACCAGCCGGGTAGAAATGGATTTATTTTTACAGGAAATCAGGAGGTTCCCGATCAGAAAGAAAAAAAGGAATAAACGAAAATATTTGGTAATCATTGTGTTGAATAAAATATGTAAATCAAGTTATCTGTGCTATTTAGATTCGGTAAAGATAAGCTAAATTATCGGAATTTGAAACAGTAGTGTCATTTTCCAAATCTGTATTTTGTTAAATTTTCAATCGGCATTTTTATTTTTCGATTTTTACTTTATATTTGTCATGAATGAATACGAGCCATGGTCCTTTTTAATTCTAATATCAACCTGAATAATAATTGCAATGCAGAGCGGTTGCAAAGGGGAGGTTATGGTTAAAAACGGAACAGATCAGATATATGGATGAGCCTTCCCGATGCGGGGAGGCTTTTTTGTCGGTTATAAACTTAAATTTTTACCCTTATGAAGCAATTATTTTTACCGGAAGACTACACTTCGGTCTTGGATGTATGGCAGACAGAGCATGCCATTAAATTTATCAAGGACACCTTTCAATTGGCGCTGGCTGCGGAATTGAAGTTGCGCCGGATTACAGCACCTATTGTCGTTCCTTCGGGGAAGGGCTTGAACGATAACCTGAGCGGTACTGAACAGCCGGTGAGTTTCGGAGCCCGTGTATTAGGAGGACAACGAGCCGAGATCGTACAATCGCTGGCCAAATGGAAACGTTATGCTCTTTGGCGGCATCATATTCAGCCGGGTATGGGAATTTATACCGATATGAACGCTTTACGTCCGGATGAGACGATCGATAATATTCATTCGGTGTATGTCGATCAGTGGGATTGGGAGAAGGTGATTACCCCGGAAGAACGCACGCCGGAGCGGTTACAGCTTTGTGTCGAGAGAATTTATGCGGCCTTGAAACGTACCGAATTTTTATTGAGTGAACAATTCCCGGTATTACAACCCTTTTTACCCGATCGGATTCATTTTATACATGCCGAAGAGTTGAGAAAGCAATATCCCGGTTTGTCCCCCAAGGAAAGGGAAGAACGAATAGCCTGCCAGTTCGGGGCGGTTTTTATCCGGGGGATCGGAGGAGCTTTGGGGGATGGAACGATTCACGACGACCGTTCACCGGATTATGACGACTGGTCCACTGAGGCGGAAGACGGTTCGGTAGGTTTGAACGGAGATATCATTGTATGGAACCCTGTATTACAGTCTGCTTTCGAGATTTCTTCGATGGGGATCCGGGTGGATCGGGCTGCCTTGGAAAAACAATTGTGGCTGAAAAATGCAGGGGACCGGAAAAAATTGTATTTCCACTCTCTTTTGTTGGAAGGGAAATTACCCCAAACAATGGGGGGAGGAATCGGACAATCCCGGCTCTGTATGCTCTTATTGCAGAAATGTCATATCGGAGAGGTACAAGCCGGCTTATGGCCCGATGAGGTATTGACCGAATGCGAAAAAGCCGGGGTGTTTTTGTTTTAATACCGATAAAACAGAAAAAACGGTAACAACGGAAAGCATTATTGCTATTACCCTTGTTACCGTTTTATCGGTTGGCACCTGATTATTTTATTTCCTTCATCAGGCTTTCTACAGCTGCTTCCAGTTGCAGATCACGGCCTTTCATGGCGCTGGCCGGGTCGTTGGTCACTTTGATGTCCGGTTCGAGCTGCATATTCTCCAGGATGCGGCCTTGGTTGTCTTTCATTCCTACCTGAGGAATACCGAATACCAGGCTCGGATCCATCAGAGTTTCCCACCATACGGCGGTCATCGTTCCCGGTACAGGCATACCGATTACTTTACCGAGTCCCAGTTCTTTGTAGGCCCAGGGGAATCCGTGAGCGTTACTGTAGTTGCTTTCGCTGACTAATACGGCCGACGGTTTGTTCCATTGAGTGAACGGATCTTCACCGATGAATTGGCCACGTGGAACGAATTCGGCGTATTTCTTACCGCTCAGCAGGTGTAACAGGTCTTCATGTAGCCAGCCTCCGCCGTTGTAACGGGTGTCGACGATTATCGCTTCTTTGTTCCGGTATTTGCCCAGTATTTCAGAATATACTTTACGGAAACTGGGACTATCCATGCTCTTCACATGTACGTAACCGATTTTCCCATTGGATAGTTTTTCAACCATTTCCTGGCGTTGTTTTACCCAGCGGTTATATAGTAAACCGTTTTGGTTGCCGTAAGTGGTCGGTTTCACATATTCCTCCCATTCCTTTTTGGCAGAAGGATCGTAGATTGTCAGCATTACCCGTTTACCGCTCAGGTCTTCCAGTATCTGGAAATAATCCTGTCCTTTTTTGATTTCCTGATTGTTGATTTTCCGGATAATCATACCGGGTTTGATTTTACCACTGGTTAGATCCAGCGGACCTTTCTCCAGGATTTCCTTGATCTTCAGGCCATCGCCGTCGAATGTCTCGTCGTAAAAAACACCCAGGGCTGCCGTCTGTGAAGAACTGCCGCCTCCTTTGTAGCTGGCACCGGTATGGGAAGCATTCAGTTCGCCCAGTAATTCGGCCAACATTTCGGCAAAGTCGTAATTGTTGTTGATATAAGGCAGGAAGCGGGCATATTCTTTTTTATAGAAAGCCCAATCGATATTGTGAATGGTAGGATCGTAGAATTTATCTACTACTTGCTGCCAGACGTGATCGAACAGGTAAGCCCGTTCTTCGGGTTTCTTCCATTCGAACTCGGCATTGTAGCTCATACCTTTCAACTGGCCGGAATTCATATCCACTTTAGAGATTTGTCCGCCGGAAAGCAGGTACAGGTTTCTGCCGTCTTTACTCATAACGAGAGCACCGCCTCCTTTGTTCAGTTTGGATAACATACGGGTACTTCCGTTTTTAAAGTCTCTGACCCAAAGGTCGTAACCGCCTTCAAAAGCGCTCAGGTAATATAGTTTTGAAGCGTCGTTGGTCAGTACGGCGTCGCCCAGACGGGAAGAATGGATGGTCAGGCGTACCATCCGGTCTTCCAGGTTTTCAAAGTCGATTTTGAGTTCGGGGAGCTTGTTTTCTTCTGCTTTCGCTTTTTTACCTTCTTTTTCTCCTTCGTCTTTTTTATCTCCCTCTTCTTTTTTACCTTTTTTCCCGGCTTTATCTGCTTTGTCACCTTTCTTTTCCTGTTTCTTTTCAGCTTTGGCTTTTTCTTCGGCTTCTTTCCTTTTCTGTAACTCTTTTATTTCTTTATGAAGAGCCAGTTCTTCTTTGTTCATTCTGAATTCATCCCAGGCTTCCGGATCCAGGAATAAGGCATAGATGTCGTATTGAGCTCCCCAACTACCGTGGCTACGCATACCTTGACGGTCGGTCGACCAAATGATGGCTTTTCCGTTCATCATCCATTTGGGATTCTGATCGCTATATCCACTGTTGGTCAGGTTGTGGATTTCTCCGCTGCCGTCGGCTTTTACAAGAGCGATATCGTTATGCTGCCAGCCGCCGTGTTCGAAATATTTAGCCAGGATCCACCGACCGTCGGGAGACCATTGATACCATTGGTCGCCGTCTTGATAGGAATAGTTGTATTTAGCCGGAAGTACCGTTCTCGATTTTTTGCTTTTCAGATTGATTACCTTGATTTCGGTCCGGTTTTCGAGGTAAGCGATTTCTTTACCATCCGGAGAGAAAGAGGGTTGGAAACAAGCATTAGTACCCTTGGTGATCTGCTCTTCTTCGATTTCTTTGGCATAAGCGAAAGATTTATCGTCTTTGTCTTTGATCCGGGCGACATAGATATTCCAGTGACCGTTCCGTTCACCGGCATATACCAAAGAACGGCCGTCCGGTGAAAATTCGACTGAACGTTCCTGAGTGGCCGTATTGGTGATTCTTTTCGTCGTACCGTATTCGGCGTTAGCTACATATACATCTCCGCGAACAATGAAAGCGAATTCTTTGCCGTCGGGTGACAGAGCCATCTCGGAAGCTCCCCGGTTCCAATTCATTTTAGCAATAGGGGATTCGGTATTGTCGGCGATGATATCAACCGCTAATTTTTTCGGTTGTTTTCCGGGTTGCAGGGTGTAGATCTCTCCGTTGAAAAAGTAACACAACAAGCCGTCTTCAGAGCTGCTCAGGAAGCGGACCGGATGTTTGCTGTGTTTGGTGATTTGTTTGATGTCCGAAGGATTTTTCAGGGACATTTTGCATACATTGAAATCCCCGAAACGTTCACTCAGGAAATAGATGTTTTCGTCGTTATCGGCGAATACCGGGTTGCGGTCTTCCACCTGTTTGTTCGTCAGGTTGGTAAATTCCCCGCTTTTCAAGTCGTGAATCCAGATATCCCGGCATACGGAAGATTTGTGGTGTTTCCGCCAGTTGTCTTCATATCCTTTATAATCGTGATAAATGATTTTATCGCCTTTTTTGTTGAAATTGATGTCGAAGGCGTCGAACGTCAGAAACTGTTCCGGCCGTCCTCCATCGACACTGATCTTGTACACCTGCCCTCCACTGGGGAACTGGCCGTATTCTGCATCGGGCATGACATTGGAACGATAGAGGATTTCTTTACCGTCGGGAGTGAAACATACGGGGATTTCGCTGCCTGAATAATAGGTCAGGCGGGTAGGGGTGCCGCCGCTTACCGGAACGGTATATAGGTTCAATCCTTCGTCCCGGGCAGAAGTGAAAGCGATGGTTTTTCCGTCCGGTGACCAAACAGGCCGGCTGTCATAAGCCGGATGGGTGGTCAGCTGGGTAGCTCTACCACCTTCACTGCTTACCAGAAAGATGTCTCCTTTGTAACAGAATGCGATGGTTTTTCCGTCGGGAGAAATCGCCGGATAACGCATCCATAGCGGATTTTCCTGAGCTGACAGCCCGGAAAAAACAAGGGCTAGAAACCCTGTACAGATAATTTTGATCAGGTTCATGTTTTGCTATAATTGATGTTAAATTTATATCCACCCTCATTTGAAATCACCCGAAATCGAACGACCTCGGTATAAAACGGTGTTAAAAGTAGTGATTTTAACTGTAAAGCGAAATCGGTTGCAGAAGTTTAACGAAAAATTTGGATTTGGACTTGGATAAACAAACGGGGCTGTTATAGAATGAATGGTATTCTCCAAACAGCCCCGGAAACCGATATACTTTTATTTTATAGATAATTTTTAGGTAAAGTATAATTACAGTGTCTTAACTGAAATAGATAATAGTATATTATAGAATATTTTATTTTTGCAAAATAATATAATTATTATTTGATTTGTAAACTAATCTGGATTTGTATTCAGACTAGTTATTGGGAAAATAATAATTTTTATTCATTTTAATTAAATATTGTAAAAGTGTTTATTCTTGTCTCTGTCATAATTTAATAGGTGTATGATGAAAAAATATCTTTCTCTATTTTTTATCCTGCTTTCGATGGCTTGTAGCAAAAAGAATCGGATCACTGAATTGAAGATGCCTCCGGTGATTCATCTGACCGGTGAAAAGGTTGAAACTATTCTGCCCCGGTGTTATGAAACCGGTGTATTGGTAGACTCTTTTTTGGTACTGAAAGAAAAATGTACGGATACCATGTTTTATCTTTTCAGTACGAACACTGACCGGGAAATTTTTCGATTTGGAAGGGAAGGACGGGGCGTTTGTGAGTTTTATTATCCTTTTTTTCTAGTTAACTCCTTTGCTTATGATTCGCTGATTATTTACGATAGCCCTGCCGCTACGTTAACAAAAATAGATTTAGCTGCCCTTGTGGAAAGCCGGGATATAGCGAAATGCGTAAATTCGGAGCATTTATATAGAAACCTGAATTTTATGTATAACTTCAATAAGATAGATTCTGCTTTTATCGGAACTTTTATCGAGAAAGACGAGGGGCTTTTTTCCTTTTGTAACCGAAATAACGGAGAGATAAAAAATACGGATTATGTTCCTTATTATTTTTATGAAAAGGGACGTAAAGATGCTTATTGCCATCATGTACTAGTTTCTGAAAAGGACAATTCGATTATCGTCCCGTTTAAATATATGAATTTAATTAACTGTTATGATTTGGATGGAAATTTAAAGGTGACCTATGCTTTGGATTGGATCAAAGAAGAGATAAATACACAAATTCGGGTGGATGATCATACTACAGTAACCTTTTATCGAGCTTATGCTACTCAAAATTATTGTTATCTTCTATGGGAAGGATGTAAAATTGAGGATGCTCGAAAATATCCCACTAAAATTGTTGTGATGAGTTGGAATGGAAAGTTGGAAAAGGTGTATGAATTAAATAATTTCATTGATTTTATTATTCCGGATGAAAATCAAAAAGTGATTTATGGAGGCGTGTTTAATTTCGGAACAGAAGTTACTGAAATTCATAAGTACCCGATGCTTTAGAATAAAAAAACGTCCCCGAAAGGACGTTTTTAATTTATCTGATCACTAGCTTTAATTTTTTTTATAGATTCCCAGTTTGTCCGGATTGAAGCTGTTGATCATTTCATCGTGGGCAGCTACTTTGGCTTTACCGTAATTGATGAAAATTTCGGCAGACTTCACATACTTATCGTATTTCTGTGCATCCTGCAGCAACAGGTAACCGATAATGGTATAACCGGCCATTTCCACCAGACGGCGGGCATGGAAGTCGGTATATTCGGTACTGCCGGCTTCAGCTACTTTGGCTGTTGCGGCTTCGAGTTTACCGGTCATGCATTTCAGGGTTTCGCGCAGGTATTCGTGTTCCGGAGCGATCTCCATTTTCTCGTATACTTCGCGGATATGTTTTGCATATTGTCCGGTGGTGACGCCACGGATGGCAGCTACTACCTGCAACTGGGAAGTACCTTCGTAAATATTGGTGATTCGGGCATCCCGCACGTAACGCTGGATAGGATAGTCTTTCATAAATCCTGATCCACCGTGGATCTGCAAGGCATCGTAAGTGATTTCATTGGCATATTCACTGGCGAAAAGCTTCTGTAGCGGAGTATAGATGTCGGCTAATTTCTGATATTCCTTCATCTCGTTGCGTTCGTCTTTGTCCAGGGCTCTTTCTTTGGAGATATGGTAATAGGTCTTGTACATATCTACAAAACGGGCTGTTTCATAAAGAACGGAACGGATACCATGTAACTTGGCTTCCATATTGGAAAGCATTTCGTAAATAGCCGGGAACTCGATAATGGCCTTACCGAACTGTTTCCTTTCCTGAGCGTATTTCAATCCTTCGCGATAAGCGGCTTCGGCAATACCGACCGATTGGGCGCCGATACCCAGACGGGCTGCGTTCATCAGTGCCATCACGTATTTGATCAATCCCATTTTACGTTCGCCTACCAGTTCGGCCGGAGCATTTTTGAATACCAGCTCACAGGTCGGAGAACCTTTGATCCCTAATTTATTTTCGATACGACGTACGGTAACGGCATTGCTGTTGCGGTCATAGATGAACATGGAAAGTCCGCGTCCGTCGTTCGTTCCGGCTTCCGAACGGGCCAGTACTAAGGAAATATGTCCGTCCCCGTTGGTGATGAAACGTTTTACACCATTCAGATACCATTGTCCGTCGGCTTCGTTATAGGTTGCCTTCAGCTGTACGGCCTGTAAGTCGGAACCGGCATCCGGTTCGGTCAGGTCCATCGCACAGGTCTCGCCGGCACATACGCGGGGCAGGTATTTGGCTTTTTGTTCGTCACTGGCAAATTCGTTGATCGTTTCGGCACAATCCTGTAATCCCCAGATGTTCTGCAATCCGGCATCGGCCCGGGCAACGATCTCGGCGGCCATGATAAACGGGGTGATCGGGAAATTCAAACCGTTGTATTTTCTCGGGAGAGAAATACCGTTCAAGCCGGCTTGATTGATCACATCGATGTTTTGTTGGGTACCGGCGGCATATTTTACATGACCGTCGACTACCTGCGGGCCTTCGGCATCTACCGATTCGGCATTCACAGCTACGACATCCCCGCAAATTTCTCCGACAATTTCCAATACTTTATCATAGTTGTCGAAAGCATCTTCGAAGTCGCGCGGTGCGTTGTCATATTGCTGGGCTTCCGTGTAATTGCGCTCTTTCAGGGCAACGATCTTTTCCATCAACGGGTGGCCGAGGTGGAATTTTATATCTTCATTATCTGTATAAAAATTAGCCATAATGTTTTGATTTTAAGTTTTATTTGCTGTTTTTCTTGTAATACTGGATCATCTTCGGGATAACGACATTCAGGTCGCCGGTGATGACATAATCAGCAAATTTATTGATCGGGGCGTTGCTATCGGTATTGATCGCAATCACCATGGCAGACTCTTCCATTCCTGCAGTATGCTGGATCTGGCCTGAAATACCGCAAGCGATGTACAGTTTAGGACGTACGGTGGTACCGGTTTGGCCGATCTGACGCTCGTGTTCGCAAAAACCGGCATCGACGGCAGCACGCGAAGCTCCGACTTCTCCGCCTAGAACGGTAGCCAGTTCATGCAGTAACTGGAAGTTTTCTTTCGAACCGACACCATAGCCTCCGGCAACAATGATCGGAGCTGCTTTCAGGTTCACTTTGGATTTTTCCATGTGACGTTCGATCACATGGATGACGAAATCTTCCGGAGTGGTGAACTGATTCACATCGATCATTTTGATTTCTCCCTGGTGGTTCGCATTGAAGATTTCTTTTTTCATCACTCCTTCGCGGACGGTAGCCATCTGAGGACGGCAATCCGGATTTACGATCGTAGCAACGATGTTTCCGCCGAAAGCCGGACGGATTTGGTATAACAGGTTGTGATATATTTTATTGTTTTTCTTGTCTTCATAATCTCCGATTTCCAGACTGGTACAGTCGGCTGTCAGACCGCTGTGCAGGGCCGAAGACACCCGGGGACCCAGGTCACGGCCGATACTGGAAGCTCCCATAAAAGCGATCTGAGGTTTTTCCTGTTTAAACAGGTTGACTAAAATGGAGGTATGAGGGAGAGTGGTGTAAGGAGCCAGACGTTTGTCATCGCCCAGCCAAAGTACGTCTACTCCATAAGGGAAGACTTGTTTTTCAACTCCTTTGAGGTCGCTACCCAATACGATAGCTTCGAGTTTTACGCCTAATTCAGTGGCAAGGGTACGTCCTTTGGTCAGTAGCTCGAGGCTTACATCTGCAATAATACCCTCTTCTATTTCGCAATATACAAATACACTGTTCATAAATATTTAGCTTTTATAGCTTAAGCTTATAGCCTTTCGCCTTTTACTTTTTACTTTTTTACCTTTTACTTTTTACCTTACCCCACGGTATGGTTAACGATCAGTTCTTTCATCATTTCATCGATGGCTGTGTCGCTAGGCTCGAGTACTTTGGCTTCTTTGGCCTGAAATACGACGCTTTCAATGTTTTTCACTTTCGTCGGAGAACCGCTCAATCCCAGTTCCTGGGCTTCGCAAGTGATGTCGTTGACACTCCATTCGGTAATTTTCAGGTAAGGACGTTCCTGGAGCAGGTTGAGGTAATCTTCATCGGCATCCTGCATTTCCTGGGTAGCCCGGGCGTATTTATATTTCATCACATAGCGTGCGTTACGGGGGCGGCAGGGGGCAGCAGAACCGTTAACGGTCACGACGCAGGGTACCGGACATTCTACCACTTCTATACCTCTTTCGAGACGACGTTTGATCGTGATCTTGCCGGCTGTAATATCCAGAATATCTTCTGCATAAGTGACTTGTGGCAGCCCCAGTTTTTCAGCTACCTGAGGCCCCACTTGAGCCGTATCTCCGTCGATAGCCTGACGGCCGCAGATCAGCAGGTCGGTCTGCAAGTTCCGGAGCGCACAAGCTAACGCATAAGAAGTGGCCAGGGTATCGGAACCGGCAAAAGCACGGTCGGATAACAAATATCCGCCATCTGCGCCTCTGTACATGGCTTCACGTATGATTTCTGCAGCACGGCCGGGGCCCATCGTCAGAATGTGCACTGTAGTCCCTTCAATTTTATCTTTTATCCGTAATGCCTGTTCCAGGGCATTTAAATCTTCAGGGTTAAAAATAGCAGGTAAGGCTGCTCTGTTTACAGTTCCATCCGCTTTCATAGCATCTTTTCCCACATTTCTGGTATCGGGAACCTGCTTCGCAAGAACAACAATTTTCAGTCCTTTCATGTTACATTATTTAAGTTATCATCCCTTCAAACGATTGAAAAAGTCGAAAGGATTTTAAGATTAATATTTGCTGAATTACACCGTTTAGTACAGGTTTTCCAAACACTTTGAAGCGATTCCGATCACTTCCGGCAGTACCGGAAACTTGTAACTATTTGGTGAGCAAAGATAATACAATAAAGGTAAAAGGTGAAAAGTAAAAGGTAAAAAGTGAAAAAAGTAGGAAGTGAAGGGATGAAACGGTGGAAGTGGTGGAAAAGAAAAAGGGAACGGTAAAAGCGGCAGGGAGGAAGGAGGCATTTTTGCCGTTGTTCCCGTTTTAGCCGCTTTTACCGTTTCGTCCGTTACTTGTAATTCTGAGCGAATTCGCGGCCCGCACGTAGGGCTTTGAGGTTCATCTCTACGATTTCAGCGCCTTTGCGGCTGAAGATGGCACGGATGCCTTCTTCCAGGTATTCGAACGGAATTTCGATGAAGGGAGAAGCTGCTCCCAACATGACGAAATTGCTGGCTCTGACGTTACCGGCAGATTCTTTAGCAATGGTATCGGCATCTATAATCACCTGATGGGGAAGGCTTTTGAGTGTACTCATCACTTTTTCTACTTCGGGGTAGTTGGGGATATTGATAAAAGGTGTGGAGTTGGTCACCACAAATCCGCCTTCCCGTAGATAGGGGAGGTAACGAAGAGCTTCCATCGGCTCTACGGATAAGATGATGTCGGCACGTCCTTTGGCGATCAGGTCCGAATAGATCGGGCGGTCTGAAATACGCATGAAAGATTGTACATCACCGCCTCGCTGGCTCATACCGTGAGTCTCGGCTTGTTTCATATATAGATTGTTAGTCAGTGCAGCCGAGCCCAAAGCCGCTGCGATAGACAAAATACCCTGCCCTCCTACGCCTGCTAATATAATATCTGTTTTCATAATTTTTTACCTTTAACTTTTTAGCCTTTAGCCTGTAGCTTATTACTTATTCTATTTTTTCTTATTGTCCCTGGCTGCTTTCTGGATGCATACTCTCCGGGGGATGATGACCGATACTCCTTTGTATTCCAGTTCTTCCCGGATAATTCGGCACAGTTCCTCATGGTTCTTGGGTACCGGCAGCAATACCCGGATGTGTTCGGGTTCTACTCCGATACCCTGGCAGATCGATTCTATTTTTCCCAGGGCCGAGGATTCCTGACCTCCGGTCATAGAAATCGATTCGTTGTCGGAGATGATCACTGTGATCGGCGTTTTTTCGTTGACGGCATCCAATAAACCGGTCATACCGGAATGGGTGAAAGTCGAGTCGCCGATAACCGCTACCGTTGGGAATAATCCGGCGTCACAGGCTCCTTTGGCCATCGTGATAGAAGCTCCCATGTCGACACAAGAGTTGATGGACTGGAAAGGAGGAAGTGCACCTAAAGTATAACAGCCGATATCTGAAAATACCCGTCCTTCGCCATAGGTCGCGATGACTTCGTTGAGGGCTTTATAGACATCGCGATGGCTGCAACCCGTACAGAGTGCAGGTGGACGGGGAGCGACGATCTCAGGTACAGGGGCTCCTTCTTTGGTATTGAAACAAAGGGCTTTGCCTACTAAGTCCGGATTTAATTCGCCATCCCGGGGCAGGGTGCCGTCCAGGCGTCCCATGATGTTGTCTTTGCCGGGGTACCCTTTCAGCATTTCTTCTACAACGGGATAACCTTCTTCGAGTACCAGAATCTGTTTACACTCGCGCAATAGACGTTTGATCATCTTACGGGGTAACGGATATTGGCTGACTTTTACTACCGGATAGATACAGCCACCGTCAAAATTTTCCAACAGATAATTGTAGGTAATTCCGCAAGCGATGATTCCGAGTGATTTATCACTACCGTCGATATATTGATTGAAGGGAGATTGTTCGGATGCTTTTACAAAATCCGCCTGTTTCTCAAGTAAGAGTTTATAGCGTTTACGGGCGATAGCCGGGAGCAGTACGAACTGGCGTTTATCCTCCGGCAAGTGCAAGTGATTTTCCGGCAGGCTATCGTGCGTTTCGACTCCGGCACGGGAGTGGGCCAGACGGGTGGTAATCCGCATCAATACGGGAGAACCTACCGTTTCGGAGAGAGCGAAACCGTAACGGGTCATTTCGTAAGCTTCTTGCTGGTTCGAAGGTTCGAGTACCGGTACAAAGGCAAATTTACCATATACCCGGGAATCCTGCTCATTTTGCGAGGAATGCATCGAAGGATCGTCGGCTGCGGTAACTACCAGTCCACCGTTAGCTCCGGTAATAGCTGCATTCATGAAGCAGTCGGCTGCCACATTCATACCGACGTGTTTCATACATACCAAGGCTCTTTTGCCGGCGTAAGACATGCCTAAAGCCGATTCCATGGCCGTCTTTTCGTTGGCTGCCCATGCCCGGTGTACATTACGGGCGATAGCCTCTTTAGAATTCTGAATATATTCGGTGATTTCTGTCGAAGGAGTACCGGGATAGGCATATACGCCTGAAATTCCGCTGTCAATGGCTCCCTGAGCTATTGCTTCGACACCTAATAATAGCTGTTTTTGCATAATTTTGTCTGATTTTATAGATTATATGATATTACAATAACACAAACGTCGGAGACGTCTCGGAAATAAAATGTTGAATAATTCGAAAGTGAAGGCAATAACTGCCCCGGAATCAGAGTCCCCAGTGGAATTTCAAGGTACCCATGATATAAGCTAAAACGAAATAATATTCAAAAGGACGGTACATATCGCTAAACGCATATCATGTAAAACGTTTGCGAAGATAGAAATATTCTTTAAAAAAAGAAAGCTCCAACGTATTTTTCAGGTATTTTTTTATTTTTAGCCTTTACCCTCTGGTTTTTAGCCTTTTTACTTTTTTTTCCATATCTCCCAATTTTTTTCCGCCTGTCCCAGCCACATCGCATAACCGTTGCAGGCATGAGCTCCGGCTGCTCTTCCCTTTTGCATGAAAGTGGTTGTTTCGGGATTATAGACCAGGTCGAAAAGATAATGTCCGGCAGTGAGGAGCTCGTAGGGAAGGGGAGGAAACTCCGATGTATCGGGCCAGGTGCCCAGAGGGGTTGTATTTACGATCAGCGGATAACCGGTTATTAAATCCGGTAACGCTGCATAGCCGATCTCGTCTGCCTGGCGGGGAGTACGGGATACGGTCGATACTTCCATATTCAGAGAGTGCAGGGCGTAACGCACGGCTTTGGCAGCTCCGCCATTCCCCAGAATCAGTGCTTTGGAAATAGCTGCGGGAATAAATTCCAGCAAAGCTTTCCGAAAACCGTACATATCCGTATTATATCCCACCAGATAGGGGTGCCCATTCGGATGGCTCACCTTGACGCAATTGACGGCACCGATAGCCCGGGCTTCTTCACTGATCTCGTCCAGAAAGGGAAGGATATTTTGTTTGTGAGGGATCGTGACATTAAAACCGCAAAGGTCGGGCGTTTGTTGTAATAGTGTTGGAAGCTGCCGGATGTCGGGCATTTCGAAGCTCCGATATTCAGCAGCGATATTTTCTTTTTGGAATTTCTCGTTAAAATAGCGGGGCGAGCAGGAATGCCCCAAAGGGTATCCGATGATTCCGTATATTTGCATGATTACTGTTGCTTTTGCATTTTCTTTCCGATGAACTCTATGCCATAAATAAGCACAAAACCCACGATACACATCACGATCGCTTCCACTAAAAGCGGATCGGATTGCGTCAGTTCCTGAAAATAATGCGGAGATACATTCGCTTCCACCAAAGGTCTTACCACTCCGTGTGAGTCGGTATAGGTTTCCAGAGTTTCTTTCCAGGGCCATACTTTATTCAGAGACCCTACCATGAATCCCGTTAGGGTAGCGACTGTCGCTGTATGATATTTTTTTAAAAGCCAGGATAACAGATGGGAAAAACTGATGATACCGGCAACCGCTCCGACGATGAATAACAACATCACCCCGATGTTCAGGCTGCTGACAGCTCCGAGGATATAGGAGTATTTCCCCATCAGTAGTAAAATGAATGCCCCGGATATGCCCGGTAAAATCATGGCACAAATAGCTATGGCGCCGGATAAGATGATAAACCACCATGTATTGGGAGTCTCGGCCGGCGACATCACGGTAATGACATAGGCGATACAACCTCCTGCAATCAGTGAGATCACCGTACCGATATGCCAGTGTTTGATTTCTTTGGCTACCAGTACCGACGAAGCGACGATCAAACCGAAGAAAAACGACCAGATATAAATGGGATGATGTTCCAGTAACCAGGTCATGAGTTTGGCCAGAGAGAAGATAGAGATGGCGATACCACCGGCCACTCCGAGTAGGAATGACCCGTTGATCTTTTTCCAAAAGTCTGCAAACTTCAGGCTGAGCAGCAATTTTAAAGCTTGGAGGTCTATACTTTTGATCGAATCGATCAATTCTTCATAAATCCCCGTAATGAAGGCGATCGTACCGCCGGAAACACCCGGAACCACATCTGCTGCACCCATGGCACAGCCTTTCAGTACCAACAATAAATAATTCTTTTGTTTTCCCATATTTTTCTGTTCACTTTTCGAATTTTATAAAAAAATAAATCCCAAGTGGGATTTATTTTTTCAATACGTTTCTATGCTCAAAACGGAATAGATCAAAAACAGTCTTCACCGGGGTGAAAGTTGTCAGGGGAACCTCGACGAATACCGTAATCCAGTTCGCCATTGCTCCATTCCAAAGCCCCGGGAGTTCCTGTACTTTAATTTCTTTCCCTTTATATGATTTGTGGGTAATAAAACCTTGTTCGGGGGCAATGAATTTTTCGAGATCGAACTTCTTGCCTTTATAGTTTTTTACACCGCATACCAGATCGACCGGATTGAAATGAGTAGAATGATCGAATACTTTTTTCTGTTCTTTATCTTTCAGATTGATCTGAGCCGATTCGATGATCATCAGGCGTGAACTGCCGTCTTTCATTTTCACCCAGAACGGTCCTCCGCCCGGTTCACCTTCATTTTTTACCATCCCACATACCCGGATCGGACGATCCAGCAATTGATGCAGATGTTTAATGCGCTCTTTTTGGTTTTTATAAGTTTTGCCTTCCGCTTCTTTATAACCGATTTGTCCCATAAAGGCTTCAATCTCCCGGAGTTGTTCTTCTGTCGGTTTTTTATCCAGCATACTCAGGTAACTGAAAATCTTTTCTTGCAATTCCACCAGTGTTCCGGCCAGCAGTTTTTTATATTTGATTGTATCTCCCTTGGCCCGGTCGGGGATGACATTATCGATATTTTTGATGAAAATAATATCGGCTTTCAATTCATTCAGGTTATAGATCAGGGCACCGTGTCCTCCGGGACGGAATACCAGCTTCCCTTCGCTGTCTCTCAGTAACTCGCCCTTGTCGGTGAGGCTGACCGTATCGGTGGAAGGTTTCTGAATCGAAAAGGTCACTTCGTATTTGATGTTGAACATCTTCTCAAATACTTTGGTCACCTTCTTCAACCGTTCTTTAAAGAGATTTATATACTCTTCCGAAACGGTGAAATGCAAGCGGGCTATTTTTCCATTGTTGCAATACATTCCTCCTTCAACGATATGTTCGTCGAAAGCCGTTCTGACAAAATCCCGGTAAATATGAAAATCGACCAATCCTTTGGGGGTATTCCCATAGTTCAGGCCTTTGTCGGTAAGGATATAACTAAGGATTTCGTTAAATTGCCGTTTGGCGATCATCTTGTCGATGTCTTTTCCATCATTCCACAGAGCGGCAGACAAACGGTTATAGAAAGGAAGTTCGTCCAGTTTCAAAAAGAAATCGTGCATTGTACCCGCCCCTTTATCCTGCACGAATTCCAGGAATTCTTCTTCTGTACCTGTATAGGTATCCATAAAAGTAAACAGATCTTTGAACATCCGGGTGGCCGATCCGGAAGCCGGGACCATTTTCAGCAGTTCACATTCCTGACGTGCTTTATCGAAATTTGCGTTCAAACGTTCTTCATCTTCAGCCTCGATCCGGATAATTCCATTACCGATGGTGGCTGGTTCGGACAAATCGACATAGTCGAATCCTTTTTCGAAATTGGCTAATTGCCGGTCTATCTGTTCCGGTTTAATATCTCTGTGTTTGAAAACTTTCAGATCTTCTTTCGTGTAGTCCATAATTTAGTGATTAAAGCTTACAAAGTTGTAAGTCGGATTAATTATCTTCCTCTTCGTCATATACCTCTTCCTGATTGTCCAGTTCGGTTTCATAGAAATCCTCAGCTTCTTCCATCAGGGAATCGATATCATCTTGAGACAGTGGTTCTTCGTCGATCCAGTAAATTTTTTGATTACTGTAAAATCCGTCCAGATCACATTGAATGATACAACGTGGTTTTTCGGTATGAACAACGTAGACTAAATCAAGTGCTTCCTGTGAGTTGTCCGCAATAAGAAATTTGGGTAACATGTCATTTTATTCGTTTAAAATTATCAGTCACAAAGATATGCGATAAATGTAATTTTTTTTATAATCGGCCGATAAAAATCGATACGATGCCATTTTATTCTGAAATTAGTTCGTTGTTTGTCATATTTTGGGGATAAAACCCGAACACAGGAAAGTTCGGCCGGGCAGTGGGATATACCATAGTACTGATGTCGGCCGACGAGGTGTTCGACCCTGCTGAGTTCGAAGGAATAACCGATGTGGATGTCTATGTCGTTCTTAAAAAAATACGGAAGAACTGAAAAAGATCCTGAATTTTTGACAGCTTAAAAACATTTGTAACTTTGTCTGTTGTCACATCGTTGTAAATAAACTATGATTGCATCAGAATTGATATCGAATGTTGTGCCGGTGCTCAAACCCGAAGATACCTGCTTGCAGGCGCTCAACTGGATGGAACTTTTCCGGGTGTCCCATCTGCCTATGGAGCAGGGAAAAATGTATCTGGGGCTTGTAGATGATGAGATGATCTATGCCCACGGCGACCTGAACGATCGGCTGGATGTGTTGCAGATTCCGGTGGAAGGTACCTTTGTTTATGAAAATTATCATATTTATGATGTTATCTGTCTGGCGGCCGGAAGTTTGTTGTCGGTGGTACCCGTACTCGACCGGAAAAATAATTTTGTCGGTTCGATTACTTTGACCGATATCCTCCGGCATTTGGACACTTTGCTATGTGTAGACCAGCCGGGAGGTATTCTGGTGCTCGAAGTCAACCGGATCGATTATTCATTGGCCGAAGTTGCACAGATTGTAGAATATAACGAAGCCCGGGTATTGAGTTGTTACGTGTCGGGAAACCGCGATTCCCAGCAACTGCAGATTACCTTGAAGATAAATACACTGAATGTAGATCCGATCCTGGATACTTTTATCCGGTACGGATATACCGTTAAGAATAGTTTTGTCACAGGCGAGGAAGAACAGGATAGTCTGAGGGAACGCTATGGATTATTGATGAAGTATTTAGAGTTATAGAGTTGCTGAGTTATAGAGTTGCTGAGTTATAGAGTTGCTGAGTTATAGAGTTGCTGAGTTATAGAGTTGCTGAGTTATAGAGTTGCTGAGTTATAGAGTTACTGAGTTATAGAGTTACTGAGTTTAAAAAGTTAGCAACTCAGCAACTCAGCAACTTAGTAACTCAGCAACTCAGCAACTTAGTAACTCAGCAACTCAGCAACTTAGTAACTCAGCAACTCAGCAACTTAGTAACTCAGCAACTCAGCAACTTAGTAACTCAGCAACTCAGCAACTTAGTAACTCAGCAACTTAGTAACTCAGCAACTTAGTAACTCAGCAACTTAGTAACTCAGCAACTTTTTTCTATCTTTGTCTGTTGAATGAAGGAGGATCGATTTATGACCGTAGCGATTTATGGCAGAAGTATAGAACCGGAATTTTTTCCTTACCTGAAACGTCTGGTCGAAGGACTGGAGAGGAAAGGAGTGGGGATGGTGTGTGAAGAAAAATTCGCTGCGCTGTTGAGTGGAAACTACGGTTACGAACCGAAATTTTTGAATTGTTTCGGCAGATGTACCTTGATAAAAGAGGAGGTTGAATTGCTGCTGAGCGTCGGTGGGGACGGTACTTTTCTGGATTCGGTGATTTATGTGAAAGATAGTGGGGTACCTGTATTGGGGGTAAATAGTGGACATTTGGGGTTTTTAGCGAATGTACCCGTGGAGGAGATAGAAGATGCTGTCGATTTTATCGCTGCCGGGAAGTATGAGGTGGAACAGCGGGATATGTTGCAGCTTGAAGTGGAAGGACAACGGATAGCGGATTTCGATTATGCCCTGAATGAAGTGGGAGTTTTGAAAGCTGCTACTTCTTCTTTATTGAAGATACATGCCTATATCGGAGAGAATTATCTTACGACCTATTGGGCCGACGGATTGGTGGTGGCTACTCCGACGGGGTCTACGGCTTATTCCCTGAGTGGTGGAGGACCGATTGTGAGTCCCGAATGCCGGAATATTATTCTGACTCCGATCTGTCCGCATAATTTGACGATTCGTCCGTTGGTGGTACCGAATACGGCTGAAGTGAGGCTGAAAGTGGAAGGGCGTTCCGGCGAATATGTGTTGTGCATGGACTCCCGGATCCGGAAGATGACGGACGGACAGGAATTGAAAATTTGTACCGGAAGCCAAAAAATCAATGTGGTGAAACTACCCCGGCATAATTATTACGATACCTTGAGGAATAAGCTGATGTGGGGGGAAGACAGACGCAACGGAATGAAAGACTAGAGTGAAAAATCGGAAATGGAAGTGGGTAAAAAGGTGCTATACGATAGGATAGAACAGAGGGAGTTGCCGAAACGATTCCAGCTATGTTATTGTTTCTTTGCATTTGTTACCCGATTTTTTACCTTTATAAGCTTATTTTTCCCTCTTTTGTTGTTATCTTTGGACGGTTTTTGTCAACCTGAGGGAGAGTTAGGAATTTTAGGAGGAATGGGGTATTATATGGGCGAATATAATCCCAATCGGCACTTTGATCGGAGTCAGCGTTATCTCGGAGGTTTTTGCCGTTATAATCTGAACGATCGTTTTGCTTTACGGCTGAATGCAGGTTTTTCGAAAATAGATATCCGGGAGAGATCCTTGCTGTCCAACGGGGAGACGGTATATCCGGCTGGATTTCATTGTACGGTGAAGGATGTTGCTGCATGGATCGAATTTGATTTCCGCAGTTTTGGGTGCAGAAAGTGAAAGAATTCTCCTGCTGGTCTCCGTATCTTTTTACCGGAGTGGGATATCTCGGAGCCGGCGATGAGAGTAGTGTTTCTATCCCTTGGGGCATCGGAGTAAAGTTTAATCTTTACCGACAATGGTCATGTGGGGGCGAATGGAGTACCCGGAAATTGTTTACCGATAAAATAGATCAGGTGTACGATCTCCGGGGGGGACGGAAGAGACTGATTTTGTAATAAAGATTGTTTTTTTGCGGGAGGAATTACGGTATCTTATCGTTTTCCATTGAACCCAGAATGTCACTTTTGAGTGAAAAACAGAATAATAATGCAAGATATTAAAGAAGAAATTATAGCAGCGGGCTTGCCGGAACATATCGCGATTATCATGGACGGCAACGGACGCTGGGCGGAACAAAGAGGCTTAGACCGGGTATATGGACACAAACAGGGGGTGGATACGGTGAAGTCGGTTGTAGAAGCTAGTGGGGAAATCGGTTTGAAATACCTTACTTTATATACCTTTTCTATAGAAAACTGGAATCGTCCTAGGGCCGAAGTTGATGCGCTGATGGGGTTGATGACCGATGCGATTATCCGCGAAACGTCCGAATTGATGCGGCAGAAAGTGCGGGTGAAAGTGATCGGGAATACCGGTGATTTGCCGGAAGAGGTATGGCATAAGTTGGAAGGGCTGATTCACAGGACGGCTGCAAATACAGGAGTGACCTTGGTGCTGGCTTTAAGTTATGGAGCCCGTTGGGAAATTGTCGAAGCTGCCCGGAGGTTGATGGCCGATTATAAGGCCGGAAAAGTGACGGATACGGAGGAGGTTACGGACGAATTGTTTGCCCGTTATCTGACTACCGCGGGGATTCCTGATCCTGATTTATTGATTCGTACAAGCGGAGAATGCCGGTTGAGTAATTTCCTGTTATGGCAATGTGCCTATACGGAGTTTTATTTTATCGACAAATTTTGGCCTGATTTTGAAAAAGATGATTTATATTTGGCAATCCGTAATTTTCAGCAACGGGAGAGACGTTTTGGAATGACCGGAGAACAGATAAAAGTGAAGGGTGAAAAGGGAGAGGGGATAAACGTAACTGAAAAGTAACTGGTAACGCTGTCTTAGATAGCTAAAAGAATATATATGGTTAGAAAAGTAATTCTTTGTCTTTCAATAATTTTTTTCTGCTTTTGTCGTGTTATGGCGCAGTCGGCTGATACTTTATTCCAGCCTGATATTTATTATTCGAGCCCTAAAACATACGAAATTGCCGGTATCGAGGTCACCGGTATTGGTGAGCAGTACGATCCTGAAACATTGATTCTGGCTACCGGTCTCCGGGTGGGATCCGAGGTGAAAATACCGGGGGATGCGATAACGAAAGCGATACGCCGTTTGTATGGCCAGGGATTGTTTTCCGATGTGACGATCTCTGTCGACCGGGTAGAAGGACAGAAAGTATTCCTGATTATTAATCTGGCAGAACGTCACCGTTTGTCGGCGATTAACTATATCGGACTCAAAAAATCGGAAGAAAGTAAAATTAAAGAGAAGATCAATCAATTGCCCGGAAGCCAGGTAACCGATAATATGATCGCCGGTGTACAGCGCATCATCGAAA
This sequence comes from Odoribacter splanchnicus DSM 20712, assembly GCF_000190535.1. Lineage (GTDB taxonomy): Bacteria > Bacteroidota > Bacteroidia > Bacteroidales > Marinifilaceae > Odoribacter > Odoribacter splanchnicus. The sequence continues at coordinate 2,557,568 of NC_015160.1, read as the reverse complement.
AATATTTTAAAGAAAAAGGATACTACAATATCTCTGTGAAGGTTTTACAGCGGGATGACCCTGAAAGACCGAATTTTGTGTATTTGGATGCGACAGTCGAACGGAAGAATAAAATCAAGATCAGCGATGTGTTTATCACCGGAAACGAAAAAGTGCGTGACAGCAAGCTGAAGGGAGCGATGAAGAAAACCAAAGAAAAGTCGTTGAGGAATTTCTTTAAATCGGCAAAATATATTCAGGAGAGTTATGAAGACGATAAATATAACCTGCTCGATAAATATAACGAACTCGGTTACCGGGATGCCGCTATTATCGCCGACAGCGTTGTACAGGAAAGTCCGAAACGGGTGAAAATCTATATCGACGTCGAAGAAGGAAACAAGTATTATTATAATGATATTACATGGGTCGGAAATACGGTGGTCGATGCCGATAAATTATCCCGATTGTTGAATATTAAGAAAGGTGATGTCTATAATAAGAGTTATTTCGATAAGCGTTTGAATTCGGATGAAGATGCTGTAGCCAATTACTTCTACCTGAACAACGGTTACCTGTTTTTCCGGGCGATGCCGGTAGAGACTGTTGTGGGGAACGATTCGATCAATGTCGAGATTCGTATGGTGGAAGGACCACAGGCGACGATCGATCGGGTAATTATCAAAGGAAACGATCGTACTCACGAGCATGTAATCCGGCGTGAATTGTATACTTATCCGGGAGAATTGTTCAGCCGGGAAGATGTTATCCGGAGTGTACGGGAATTGGCTAATCTGGGACATTTCGATCCCGAAAAAATCAATCCGACTCCACTACCGAACCAGGAAGCCGGAACGGTAGACCTGGAATACAAAGTAGAGGAAAAAGCAAATGATAAGATCGAGATCTCCGGAGGTTGGGGGGCCGGTATGATTATCGGTTCTGTCGGATTGACTTTCACCAATTTCTCTATGAGGAATATTTTTAATTGGGAGTCATATCGTCCTTTGCCTCAGGGTGATGGCCAGACTTTGAGTTTGAAAGCACAGACCAATGGAAAATATTATACCTCTTTCAGTGTTTCTTTCCGGGAGCCCTGGCTGGGAGGTAAAAAACCGAATTCATTGAGTGTGTCGGCTTATTATTCCCGTCAGACCGGTTATAGCCGTAGTTATTATAACTCCTATTATGCCGGAAATAGTGCCAAAGACATGTATGATACCGATCAGTTGATGACCACTTTCGGGTTGAGTGCCGGATTGGGACGACGGATTACCTGGCCGGATGATTTCTTTACCTTATATACCGAGGCTTCCTATCAGCGGTATACCTTGAAAAACTGGCCTTATTATATTTTTTCCGAAGGAAATTCGAACAACCTGTCTTTTGCAGTACAATTGAGAAGAAGCTCTATCGATAATCCGTTGTATACCCGTGAAGGTTCTGACTTTACCCTCGGATTGACGTTTACGCCGCCTTATTCCTGGTTTACCGATAAGAATTATGCCAGTCCGAATATTAAAGATAAAGATAAATACCGTTGGATCGAGTTCCACAAATGGAAATTTCAGGGAAAAGTATTTATGCCTCTGGATAAAAATAAAAAATTTGTGTTGTATACAGGGGTACAGTACGGTTACCTCGGTCACTTCGACAAAAACAAGCGTTCGCCGTTCGAAGGATTCGAAATGGGGGGTGACGGTATGTCGGGATATAGCCTTTACGGACGTGAATATATCGGTTTGAGAGGATATGAAAACGGTTCTCTGACAAATGCAGGCTCTAGCTTTATCGCTCCGAATGCTTCCGATGCCAGCTTGTATTCCAAGCTGACCATGGAGTTGCGTTATCCGATTTCGCTGGCACAGTCGGCGACGATCTATGCGCTGGCGTTTATGGAAGCCGGTAACTCATGGTATGAACTGAAAGATTTCGAACCGTTCAACCTGTATCGGTCTGCCGGTGTCGGTCTGCGTGTATTCCTGCCGATGTTCGGGTTGTTAGGTATCGACTGGGGGTATGGATTCGACTCTGTACCGGGACGTCCGGGAGCTGCCGGTTCACAGATCCACTTCGTATTAGGACAGGAATTCTAAAATGGATTTGCGGTTTACGATTTATGATAGGACATTTTAAATTGAAAAACGGATTTATTTTATTATTTTTGTCTTGCATATGGAGTACTGCACAGGCGCAAAGCGGAACACGCTATGCTTTCGTGAATATGGAATATATTTTCAGCTGTATCCCCGATTATGCAAAAGCCCAGCAGGAACTGGACGATTATTCGCAGAAGTTGCAGGCCGATATCGATGCGGTATACGCGGAAATAGCAGAAATGCAATCCAGATATAATGCCGATAAAGTGTTTCTGACTCCTTCGATGCGCGAAGACCGGGAGAAAGAAATTGCAGCGAAAGAGAATAAAGCCCGTTTGTTGCAGCAACAATATTTCGGCACCGACGGTTATCTGTTCGCAAAGCGCGAAGAACTGGTGAAACCTTTGCAGGACGAAGTTTTAGCGGTCATTAAAGATGTCGCTAAAGAAGGAAATTTTGGTATGATTATCGATGTTGCCGCCGATAATTCAGTTGTCTATTTCGACCCGAAACTCGATAAAAGCAATGTCGTATTGCGGAAATTGGGGTATAGCGTCAAAAAGAAAGAAGAATAAACCGGTCGTCTGAATGAAACAGATCCGGAAGAGTTAGATAATTTAATGATAATATTTATAAACCAGAAAAATGATGAAAAATACCATTAAAGTGTTTGTACTTGTAGCTTTGACATTGGCTGCAATGAGTGTTTCTGCACAGGTAAAACTGGGCCACATTGAAACTCAGAAGTTGATTCAGGCTATGCCGGAATGGACTGCCGCTCAAAAGACTTTCGAAGAGGAACAGAAAAAAGTAAATACAGAGTTGAATGGTTTGAGAGAACAATTCCAGACTAAATTAGCCGAATATTCTGAAAAAATGAAGACTTATTCAGAGGCTATGCGGGCTACAACAGAAGAAGAATTGCAAGGATTGCAGCAAAGAATCCAACGTTTTCAGGAAACGGCTATGGCTCAACTGGAAAAAACACAAAATGATCTGATGCAGCCTGTAATGGAAAAAGCATTGAACGCGATCAAGGAAGTAGGTAAAGAAAATGGGTTTACTTATATCTTCGACATGAATGCCGGTATCCTGTATGCCGCTGAAAATTCACAGGATGTCCTGCCGTTGGTAAAGAAAAAATTAGGATTGCAATAAGGAGTGTAAAAGGATAAAAAGCCGCCTGGGATAGGCGGCTTTTGTCGTTTCTGATTCAAGGATATGGAGCAACACAAAGAGAGTATCGGCGTATTTGATTCCGGCTACGGAGGGCTGACTATTTTAAAAGAAATTGTCCGGAAATTACCGGAGTATAATTATGTGTATCTGGGGGATAATGCCAGGGCCCCTTACGGTGCCCGTTCTTTTGAGGTGGTCTACGAATATACGCGGGAGGCTGTTCATAAACTTTTCGAAATGGAGTGCCGCTTGGTGATCCTGGCTTGTAATACGGCATCGGCAAAGGCGTTGCGGACTATACAGCAAGTGGACTTACCGCAATGGGATCCCGAAAAACGGGTATTGGGGGTTATCCGTCCCAGCGTAGAAGCGCTGAATACCTATTCGCAAAACGGGCATGTCGGGATTCTGGCTACCCGGGGAACCGTAGCATCCGGATCTTATCCGATAGAAGTCGGGAAATTATATGGTGAAGAGAGGTTCCGGATTACCCAGCTGGCGTGTCCGATGTGGGTACCGTTAGTTGAAAATAACGAACTGGATGGAGAAGGGGCGATCTATTTCGTCCGGAAATACATTCAGGAACTGTTGGGTACCGATCCTGAAATCGATACGATTATCCTGGGATGTACACATTATCCGTTATTACGGCCGCTGATCGCCCGTTTTGTTCCTTCACGGGTGAAAATTATCGGACAGGGACAAATCGTTGCCGGGAGTCTGGCCGACTATTTGAAACGGCATCCTGAGATCGACCGGAGATTGGGTAAGGACAGCAGGCGAAGTTATTTAACCACTGAAAAAACAGAATTGTTCGATCGGATGGCCGGTTTATTTTTGAAGGAAGAAATTAGTTCACAAAGAATTTTTATGTGTTAAGTTGAAATCTTTTAGCAGTATCTCAATTATTTTTTTATATCTTTGGATAAGATAGGATGCGGCTCGGTAAAATCATCAAACAAGTTTGTTGTTTTTGCTCTTGCCTTTCACTATCTTTGACAAGGTATCGGTTGGAAGATTAAATGTCGTGCAAAACAATTAGTATCGTTGTCGGAGGCAGCTAATATCTATGACAGAACAAGAACAGATTAAAGAAGCTTTTGAAGATTTATTGAAATCGTTACGAAAAGAGACTTCTAAAGAGAACAGACAAAAAATCAAAGAAGCTTTCGAATTTGCCAATGAAGCTCATAAAGGTGTGAAGAGAAGGTCCGGAGAACCTTATATTCTTCATCCTTTGGCTGTTGCTAAAATTGCTGTGAAAGAGATCGGTTTGGGGACGACTTCTGTCATCTCTGCTTTGTTGCATGATGTGGTGGAAGATACCGATTATACAGTTGAAGATATCGCTAATTTATTCGGGCCGAAAGTGGCTTCTATAGTCGATGGCCTGACCAAAATTAGTGGGGTCATGGGATCGGATACCAGCCGGCAGGCCGAGAGTTTCCGAAAGATGATCCTGACGCTGGCCGACGATGTCCGGGTGATCCTGATCAAGATTGCCGACCGTTTGCACAATATGCGTACGCTGGCTTCTATGCCCGAGCATAAGCAAGTGAAGATTGCGAGCGAGACCCTGTATATCTATGCCCCTTTGGCTCACCGCATGGGATTACATGCCATCAAAACCGAGCTCGAAGACCTCAGTATGAAATACGAACATCCCGAAGAATATGAGGTTATCGATAAAAAGATCGAAGCTTACGAGAAACAATTTTCGGCACTCTTTGAAGAATTTATCAAGCCGATACGTAAAAGTCTGAGCGAGAACCACTACGAATATACCATCACCGCCCGTACGAAGAGTGTGTATTCGGTCTGGCTGAAAATGCAGAGACGGAATATCAGTTTCGATGAAATCTACGACCTGCTGGCCGTACGGATTGTGTTTAAACCCAAAGCAGATCAGCCTGAAAAATGGCAGTGCTGGAATATTTATTCTTTGATTACAGACATTTATAGTCCCAAGCCCGAGCGGATTCGCGACTGGGTGAGTGTGCCTAAAGCCAATGGATACGAAGCTTTGCACTTGACGGTTATGGGACCTGAAGGACAATGGTTCGAAGTGCAGATCCGTTCGGAACGTATGGATGAGATTGCAGAGAAAGGGTTAGCTGCCCATTGGAAATATAAAAATGAAGGCGAAAGTTCGGAGTTGGATAAATGGCTGGCGGGAATTAAGGAGATTCTCGATCAGCCGGATGCCAGTGCGCTGGAGTTCCTCGACGAATTTAAACTGAACTTATTCGCAAAGGAAATCCGGGTATTTACGCCTAAAGGATATATGCGTACCTTGCCTAAGGGAGCTACGGCACTTGATTTTGCTTATGATATCCATACTGAAATCGGAAATACCTGTATCGGAGCGAAAGTGAATCATAAGCTGGTGCCGATGAGCCATAAACTGACGAGTGGAGACCAGGTGGAGATTTTGACGAGCGATAAACAGAAACCTCAAAGGGAGTGGCTGGATTTTGTGGTGACGGCGAAAGCCCGGACGCATATCAACGCCACCTTTAAGAAGTATAGGAAAGAACAGATCCGGACCGGTATCACGATCTTCGAGGCTGTTGTGAAAAAATTGGATTTACCGCCTACCTCCGAGCCATTGAAGAAAGTTCTGACCGATTACAACCTGACCAATAAGGACGATTTGTATGTCGAGCTCGCTAAAAATATCATTACGGAAGGAGATCTTGAAAAAGTACTCAAGAAGAAAGCGGAAAATAAATTTATAAAATACTGGAAACTCCAGTTCTTATGGAATGGGAAAGACGGAGAGGAAAAAAAGAAGAACGACAACGATGTCCAGCTGGATGTCAATTCGGATTTCGTGATCGCTCCTTGCTGTAATCCGATTCCGGGAGACGACGTGGTTGGTATGAATATTGCAGGTACGAAGGTTACGGTTCACAAGCGTTCTTGTCCCGAAGCGATCCGCTTGATGGCCAGCTTTGGAGATAAGATTGTCCCGATTAAATGGGTGAGCCATAAATTGATGTCTTTCCTGACAGTGATAAAAATGACAGGAATCGATAAACCGGGGATTGTCAGCGATATCACCGCCCTGATCGCAAAAGAAGGGAAGGTGAATATGCGAATGATTCATTTCGATACCCGGGACGGTATTTTTGAAGGATTCATTCATCTGTATGTACATAATACAGCCGACTTGAATAATATAGTTTCCCGTATATCCCAGATACAAGGGGTAGAAAGCGTGATGAGGGTGGAGAATGAGGAAAGATAAGAGATGATAGATGGAAGGAGGAGAGAAAAAGAGAGGTGAAGATTAGAGTGAGAAATAGATAGGAAGAGAGAAAAAAGAATGAGGATGGAAAAGATGGTTGACGAAAGTTGTTCAAATATGGAGAAAATAAAAGAAACTGTAAAAGAGATTTTTACAACTTATTTGCAACAAAAAGGACACCGGAAGACTCCGGAAAGATATGCTATCCTGGATGAGATCTATTCGCATACAGGACATTTCGATATCGAATCCCTGTATGTTTTTATGAAGAATAAAAATTATCGGGTGAGTCGGGCTACTTTATACAATACCATAGAGTTGCTTTTGGATTGTAAGTTGGTGATCAAACATCAGTTCGGGAATAATATCGCCCAGTTTGAGAAAGCTTTTAACAACCGTTACCACGAACATCTGATTTGTCAGAAATGTGGTAAAGTGGAGGAGTTTGCCGATTCCCGGATCAACGAGGTCGTCGAACATATTGAAGATAAATACCAATTTTCTGTGCATCACCACCTTTTGTATATTTATGGATTGTGTAAGGCCTGTCGGGAGAGTGAGTGATTTTAGCGGTTTTTTCTGTTTACAATAGAAAAAAATGTTTACTTTTGCACGTTTGTGTTTCCCGAAATCCGACGGGAAGTTTTGGAGAAAGAATTACTGTAAACGAATAAATAAAGATACAGATGAAAGTTGATGTTTTACTTGGATTGCAATGGGGAGATGAAGGGAAAGGAAAAGTGGTTGATGTATTAACACCGAAATATGATGTCGTGACCCGTTTTCAGGGCGGTCCGAATGCCGGACATACCTTAGAATTCGAAGGGCAAAAATATGTATTGCGTTCTATCCCTTCCGGGATATTTCAGGGTGGGAAAAAGAATATTATCGGGAATGGAGTTGTACTGGATCCGGTTCTGTTTCGTCAGGAGGCTGAGAGTTTAGCTGCCAGTGGACATGATCTGACCAAACAATTGTGTATATCCAAGAAAGCACATCTGATCCTGCCTACTCACCGGGTGCTGGATGCTGCTTATGAAGCTGCTAAAGGAGATGCGAAAATCGGAACGACCGGTAAGGGGATCGGGCCGACTTATACGGATAAAGTGAGCCGTAATGGGTTGAGAGTAGGGGATGTGTTGTATCATTTTGAAGACAAGTATGCGGCTGCTAAGAAAAAGCATGAAGCCATTCTGAAAGCCTTGAATTATCGATACGATATCACGGAACTGGAAAAAGAATGGTTCGAAGCGATCGCCTACCTGAAGCGTTTTCAGCTGATCGATAGTGAGCACGTTATCAATAATTTGCTGGAAGAGGGTAAATCCGTACTTGCCGAAGGGGCACAAGGAACGATGCTGGATGTGGATTTCGGCTCTTATCCTTTTGTGACTTCGTCGAATACTATTTGTGCCGGAGCTTGTACCGGTTTGGGAGTCGCTCCGGGAAATATCGGTGAAGTTTACGGAATTTTCAAAGCCTATTGTACCCGTGTGGGTGCCGGTCCTTTCCCGACAGAATTATTCGACGAAACCGGAGAGAAGTTGTGTGCTTTGGGACACGAGTTCGGAGCTGTTACCGGCCGGAAACGCCGTTGTGGCTGGATCGATCTCGTGGCTTTGAAATATGCTGTGATGATCAATGGGGTTAGTCAGTTGATCATGATGAAGAGTGATGTATTGGACAGCTTCGATACGATTAAAGCTTGTGTCGCTTATAAAATAAATGGAGAGGAGACCGATGAATTTCCGTTCGATATTTGTGACGGAGTCGAACCTGTATACGTGGAAATACCGGGATGGAAAACAGATATGACCCAAATGACTTCGGAAGATGAATTTCCGGAAGAATTCAATGCTTATGTCAGCTTTTTAGAAGAGGAGCTGGGAGTACCGGTGAAGATTGTCTCGGTAGGTCCCGACCGTGAGCAGACGATTATCAGATATGAAGATTAAAAAAGAGCCGTAAGGCTCTTTTTTTATCTGGACCGGATTTCTTTCCGCATAAAAGAACCGTAAGACAAAGCGAAACAAATGACCGTTGCTGCGATGAGGCCTGTAAGTTGAGGCCATACGATCAGCAGGCTTTGGCCTAGAGGCAAAGGACTAGGGATTGCCCCATGTACCTGTTCCATCGTCAACGGTCCCAGACTACGGACAGAAGGCATCAACAAAGTGGTTGTGGCTTCGTTGAAAAGCATACTGGGAGCAAAGCGCAATAAATTGAGCATAAACCGTTGATAACCGATCATTTGATAGGTGGTAGCCATTTCCGATGGACTGATGGCTTTACCGATCAGGTTGATAATCATATTATAGAAAATACTGAAGAACAACCAGATGGCGACACAAGCCAGGGCGGAAGTTGCAGCCTGACGGAATTTGATCGAAAAGAAGATCGAAAGATTCAGCCAGAAAGCCACATAACAGATACTGATCAGGATAAAAACGATGACCCGTAAAAATTCTTCTGCAGTTGGAGGAATACCTATGCTGATCAGCCCGAAGCCCATCACCAGAAATCCCAGAACGAAAAGCATGACTCCGATGACGATCAAAGCACCTACAAATTTGGCATTGATCAAATAATCCCGGTGAATGGGCTGCGATAAAATACGGCTTAAGGTTCCTTTATTCTGCTCCGAATTGATGGCGTCGAAGCCTAAAGCGATTCCTAACAGCGGACCGAGAAAACTGACGAAAACCGTGAAAGAAGGTAAAGTTCCGTCGCTGACCGTGAACAGCTTGAGAAAAAGAAACGAACCGTCCGGATCATTGGGTTTTATCGCTGCTCCGATGTTGGTTAGGGCGGTATAGAGCGATCCCATACACGTTAGTGCGATAATACCTATCAGGATAAGGAATCTCCAGCTTCTGACGTGATCGGCGACTTCTTTGCGGACAATTGTCCAAAAGGGACTGTGATATTTATTCATGACCTTGTCCTCCTCCGAAATATTGGTTATAAATGTATTCTAATCCATGTTCTTCCTGTTGCAGATCGTTGAGTGAGAGATCAGCCAGTAGCCGGCCTTGAGAGAATAAACCCACCCGGTCACAGATTTGTTGTACCTGGTCCAGGTGATGGGAAGAGAACAGTACGGTCAGTCCTCTTTCGTCCCGTAATTGCCGGATCAGACTGATGAATTCCTGTACGCCTGCCGGATCGATCCCCGAGGTGGGTTCATCCAAAATAATCACTTCCGGATTTTTGATGAGTACATCTGCCAAGCCCAGACGTTGGCGCATTCCCCGGGAGTATTTACCGGTCTTTTTATCGATTTCCCTGCCAAGCCCTACCCGTTCGAGGAGCTGGGCTGCATGCTGCCGGGCTTCTTGTTCCGGGATATTATTCAGCCGGGCGGTATATAATAAGTTTTCAGGCCCTGTCATGTCGTCGTAGAAACCGACATCTTCGGGTAGATAGCCTACCTTTTTTCTGACCTCGACCGGATAAGTCGTAGAGTTGGTACCACAAACATGCACTGTGCCGGAAGTCGGATCGGTCAAGCCCAGCATCATCAGGATCGTTGTCGATTTACCGGCTCCGTTCGGTCCTAAAAGCCCGAAGATTTCACCTTTGTGAATTTTTAGGTCCAATCGGTCGACTGCTGTGAAATGACCGTATCGCTTTGTTAACTGAACCAATTCGATAATGCTTTCACACATAGCCTACCTCCTTCCGTATTTGCGAAACAGATAGTAAACGGCACCTAAAGCAGCCAGGATGACAACGACACCAATCCAGCCGGTGATCATAGGGGTTTTGACAGATATTCTGAAATCGGTGGTTGTATCGGCTTCCGGTGTACGAGCAGTGATTTTAGTCACATAATCTCCGGGGAGAGCTTGACGGGAAGCTTTGAGGACAGCTGTAACATTCGCTTTATCTCCGGGAGCCAGACGATCCAGTTTGGACGGTTCGAAACTGACCTCCCAATCGATCGGTTTGTTAGCGGACAACTGGATGTCCTTTAATTCGGCAGAACCGGTGTTGAGGACGACTAGTTCGAGTTTCCGGGTGTCACCTGCAGTGATATCTTTACTCAAGAGACCTTGGGGGGTGGTTAATTCAATACGGTACGATCCGGTGATAACCACTTCAAACTCGAGTTGGGCAGAAGTGGAGCCGGTAGTAGCGATGACAGGTATTTTGTATGTACCGGCCTTGACATTCGAAGGAGCTGTGATGTCGACCGAAATATTTTCGCTGGCATTCGGGGCAACCTGTGCCGAAGTGGCTTGTTTATAGTTGGCTTTGAAAATGACATTCCAGCCTCTGGGGGCTTCTGCCATGAGAGCATATAATTGTTGTTCTGCAGTTTGGTTTTTCAATGTGGCGTTGAAAGTGAACGTCGATTTTGAATTTCCTTGCATATTCGGTTGAGTAGTAGTAAACTCTGTCCGGTAGGTCCCTTGTTTCGAGACCGTTATGGCAAGAGGCAGGCGGGCAAGTCCGTCTGCACCGATCGTGAAACGGTAAGTGCCTTTATTTACTTTTAGAGGTACATCTACTTTCAAGGTAAAATTCTTTTTTTCACCGGGGAGTACAGCGATCTCATCCAGTGTCCAGCCACCGGCTTTCATTTCATAGCTCCAGCTCTTCGGTAGACCGGCTAAGGCAAGGGTGGCATTTTTAACTTCGTCACTATTGTTGATGACATCGATACTGTAACTGATAGATTCTCCGGGTGGAACAGAGATTTTAGTGTAAGGAGTGTAAAGAATGAAAGTTTGTTTGGTTTCTGAGGCTTGCATTTTGAAGGGAAATAGTCCAGCCATCAGTACGATCAGGATGTAAAAGAATTTAGCACACATAATCATAAAAATTTCAAGTGAATATTTTAATGAAAATTGATACAATAACGCTAAATTATAAACTTTCTGTATTACTAATTATTAAAAGTTTCGAAAAAAAACTACTATAGACCGCAAGAACAAAGCGGAGGAAAGGGATTTTTATTACTGCATTTTTATTAAATTTGTCATGCTGATAAAACCGTTGCCTATGCTCTTACAAGTGTTTAGTTTGCCGCTGAAAAATCCGGTGTTGATTTTTTCTCTGATACTGTTTATTATTCTACTGACGCCTGTTCTATTACAGCGTTTAAGGATTCCTGATTTGATCGGTCTGATTATTGCAGGTGCTGTGATCGGCCCCAATGGTGTGGGCATTATGGAAAGAGACAGTAGTATAGAGCTTTTTGGAACCGTGGGGTTATTGTATATCATGTTCATCGCCGGTTTAGAGATCGATATGGCCGACCTGAAAAAGAATTATGGAAAAACCCTGACTTTCGGACTTTATACTTTTCTGATTCCCATGATCGTAGGCACTTTGACCGGTGTATATTGGCTCGATTTTTCCTGGCCGACTTCGATTTTGTTGGCCAGTATGTATGCTTCCCACACGCTTATTACTTACCCTATTGTCAGTAAATACGGTATTACCAAGAATCGGGCGGTTAGTATCGCTATCGGGGGAACGGTGATTACTTGTATTCTTGCTTTGTTGGTACTGGCGGTGATTGTCGGTATGTCTACCGGAGAAATAAACCAACAGTTTTGGATTAAACTGGGGGTTTCAAGTCTGGTTTTTATCAGTATTGTCGTGATCTTATTTCCCATGCTGGGGCGTTGGTTTTTCAAGCGTTATGAAGATTCCGTAGGACAATATATCTTTGTGTTGGCTTTGGTATTTTTTGCCTCTTTTCTGGCGGAAGCAGCGGGGTTGGAGGCTATTATCGGGGCATTTTTGGCCGGTTTGGCTTTGAACCGGTTGATCCCGAATACTTCAGCTTTGATGAACCGGATCGATTTTGTAGGGAATGCTATTTTTATTCCTTTCTTTCTGATCGGAGTGGGAATGCTGGTCGATGTACGCACTTTTGCCGCCGGATGGACTGCGCTTTGGGTTGCTGTCGTGATGACGGTTATAGCCACTCTATCCAAGTTTATGGCAGCTTGGATAACGGAGAAAAATTTTAAACTGACCCGCGATGAGGGACGTCTGATTTTCGGATTGAGTAATGCCCAGGCTGCGGCTACGCTGGCTGCCGTATTGATCGGGTATGAGGTGATTTTGGGTACCGGACCGGATGGGCAGCCGATTCGATTGTTGAATGAAGACGTCCTGAACGGAACTATCGTTATGATTCTGATTACTTGTACGATCGCTTCTTTTATTACCCAACGTTCTGCTCAGAATATAGCCTTGGCGGAAATGAGCGGTGACCGGATCGGTGATAGTGATGACGAGGAGGAGAGGATATTGATTCCCTTGAGTAATTCTGAGACAGTCGATGAGCTGATCACCTTGGGAACCGCTATAAAGTCCCGGCGTAATAAGGCACAACTGGTTGCTGTGAGTATTGTGAAGTCGGACAATACCGATCCGGCAGCGGAAAAAATTTCAGAACGTCTGCTTGAGAAAGCTGTTAAGACTGGAGCCGGAATGGATCACCGGGTGGATACCGTTTTACGTTATGACTTGAATATTGTCAACGGAATTAGAAATGTGGCCAAAGAACATAAGATCACGGATATTGTTATCGGCCTGCGTACCCAAAAGGATATTTCCGATACTTTCCTGGGGAAACTGACACAAGAGGTGCTCAGTAAATGTGCTACGACTACCTTGGCTTATCGTCCTATGCAGCCGATGTCGACGGTGAAACGTTATATCGTCGTTATTCCTGAAAATGCAGAGAAAGAGGTCGGTTTTCCGTATTGGTTGATCAGTATTTGGAACCTGGCTAAAAATGTCGGAACGAAAATTGTTTTTTACGGTACACCGGCCGTGCTGGATATTTTGCATTTGGTACAATCCAAACACCTGATTTTAGCTGAATTTAAAGAGTTTACAGATTGGAGTAATTTTAAGGAAGTGGCTACTGCGACACAGGATAACGATGCCCTGATATTGGTGATGAGTCGGCCGAATTGTCCTTCTTACTCCCGGCATATGGAATATGTCCCGAATTATATCAATAAATATTTTAATTCGATCAATTGTATATTGGTTTACCCGGTTCAATTAGGTATGGATGAGGATATGAGTGCTTTTAGAAGTATCTCGATGATCAACTACATCGAGGGCATGGATGGCTTAGTGCAGGTATTGGGAAAACTGTTTAGAAAAAATAAATAACGTTCGTTTCTTTTGGTGGGAATCCGCTAAAAGAAAAATGGACAGATGGCAATTGAGAATTGACAATTATTGGAAGTTCCGCTTCCATGAAAAAATAAAAAAGAAAAGAAAAAAGAGAGAAAGAATAAAGAAGATAATTATTGATTATCAGAAGAATAAAAAAGAAACTATAGGTTTGGAGATACATTATCAATTGTCAAATGACAATTGTCAATTACCAAAGTACCCGCAGAACCCAGGGACTTTATAAACTTTCGACTGATTTAAACGAAAGTTTTCAGCGGGAATCTGGATTTACTGTACCGGAAAAATAAGTTTCAATTCAGTAATAAGCTGACTATTAATCATACCAGTTCCGGAGATCCGGTGGTTGCTTTTTCAGAATATGCGAAAGCAAATCCTTATTATGAAAAGAAGCCGGATGGAAGGGTGGAAAAATGGCTGGAATATAAAGAGGAGCTGATTGAATCGCCGAATCCGCTTTGGAATGCCAACCTGAATAGCCGGGCACTTGACCGTTCTTTTGGAGTAACCAATAATTTTAGTGCTGAATATAATCCTTTGACTTCTTTAAAAATCCGGGGATGTTTCGGGATTACAAAGACGATAAATGAATCGGATGATTTTCTGTCGCCGGAAGATACTTCTTTTGATGACACAGAAGAGCTGAAGAAAGGATCTTTGGCTTATCAGAATGGGAAAAACCTGCAATATGAGGGAGAATTGAAGTGGAATGAAAATGGGGATTATTCCGGGGTATTTATATGCTCCGGAATTTTAATACCTATTTGTAGGTATGTCGATTTATTAGCAGATTGATTATCTTTGCCACATAATTTGGAGTGGTATGGAAAATAATTATTTGAAGCTTGCTGATATACCGACTGGAGAAGAATGTGTCATCGTAAAGGTGCATGGACATGGGAGTTTTCGAAACCGGATCGTGGAGATGGGATTCGTAAGAGGAGAAAAAGTGACGGTGATAAAAAATGCTCCTTTACACGATCCGATCGAATATAAATTGATGGATGGCCATATTTCTCTGAGACGGAGTGAGGCTCGTTTGATTGAAGTCGTCTGTACTTCCTCGATAGATCAGGAAGGATATAACGGTACGTTTACAGAAGACGAGATTGCCCGGGAAATTTCCGAGAAATCCCGGACGATCAATATCGCTTTGGTTGGGAATCCGAATTGTGGGAAGACTTCTTTCTTTAACCGGGCTACCGGATTGCGCGAAAGAGTGGGGAATTATAGCGGAGTGACGGTGGATGCCAAGCAAGGAACTTGCCACCATAAAGGTTATACGATCAATCTGATCGATTTGCCCGGGACTTATTCTATTACCGAATATACTCCGGAAGAAATTTATGTGCGTGAATTTATTACGAAGCATCATCCGGATTTAGTGCTGAATGTCGTGGATGCTTCTTGTCTGGAACGGAACCTGTTCCTGACTACTCAGCTCATCGATATGAATATCCGGGTGGTGATGGCATTGAATATGTTCGATGAACTGACCAACGAAGGTTCTCACCTGGATTATGGCTATTTGGGACAACTACTGGGTATCCCGATTGTGCCGACGACAGCTTCAAAAGGGATCGGAATCGAAGCCGTGTTGGATAAAATTATCGAAGTGTTCGAAGACCAGGCCAAAGAATCCCGGCATGTACATATTAATTATGGGACAGAAATCGAAGAGGCGATTGCCCGGATTAAAGTGGAGATCGCCCCGAATAAAAATATTACCGATGAATATGCTCCCCGGTATGTAGCTATCAAATTACTCGAGGATGATCGGATTATGAAAGAACAGCTGGTAACGGTTCCCAATTATGCTTGTATGCTCGAAGTAGCACAAAAAGAAATCCAGCGCCTGGAAAAAGAATATAAGGAAGATACCCGGACGATCATCACGAACCTGAAATATGGGTTTATCCGGGGAGCTTTACAAGAGACCTTCCGGTCGGGAGAAAAGGATAAACGTCAGCTGACGACTGCTATCGATGCCTTACTGACTCATCAATGGCTGGGCTTCCCTTTCCTGATTTTCTTTATGTGGCTGATGTTTCAGGCGACCTTTTCGCTGGGAAGTTATCCGATGGACTGGATCGAGGCGGGAGTTGAAGCCCTCGGAAGTTGGGTGGCCGGAATTATGCCTGAAGGGCCTTTGAACGATTTGTTGGTGAATGGAGTTATTGCCGGAGTGGGGGGAGTGATCGTTTTCTTACCCAATATTCTGATTCTTTTCTTTTTCATTTCTTTGATGGAGGATACAGGCTATATGGCAAGGGCTGCCTTTATTATGGACCGGATGATGCATAAGATAGGACTTCACGGAAAATCCTTTATTCCCTTGTTGATCGGTTTCGGATGTAATGTACCGGCCATTATGGCTACCCGCACTTTGGAAAGCCGGAGGGACCGGATTATGACGATGCTGATTACTCCTTTTATGTCTTGTAGTGCCCGTTTACCGGTATATATACTGTTGGTATCTGCCTTCTTTCCGGTGAATCAGGGCTTGATCCTATTGTCTGTATATCTGATCGGCATATTACTGGCTATCGGAACTTCTTTTTTGTTGAAGAAGACCCTGTTCGCCAAATCTTCGGATCCTTTTGTCATGGAATTGCCTCCTTACCGGATGCCTACGATGCGAAATACCACGATCCATATGTGGGGAAAAGCCGGACAATATTTAAAGAAAATGGGTACGATAATCTTATTTGCTTCTATTCTGATTTGGGCACTGGGGTATTTCCCTTTAAACCGGACGACTATGGCCGATGAGACGGAACATTTGGAGAATTCATATATCGGACAAATCGGGAAAGCCATCGAACCGGTAATTCGGCCTTTGGGATTCGACTGGAAGATGGGCGTGAGTATTGTGACCGGATTGGCTGCCAAAGAGATTGTAGTGAGTTCTATGGGAATTTTGTACCATGTCCCGGATGCCGAGGAAAATTCCCAAAGCCTGATCGAGAGCCTGCAACAGCAACAATATAGTAACGGACAGAAGGTATTTACGCCTTTAGTGGCTTATGGATTTATGCTGTTTATCCTGATTTATTTCCCTTGTATGGCTGTGATCGCTGCTATTCGTAAAGAGGCGGGGTGGAAATGGGCATTGTTTACTATTTTTTATACTACCGGGCTGGCCTGGTTGGTGTCGTTCGGCGTATATCAGATAGGAAGTTTATTTTAGAAAAAAGAATGCTTTGATACAAAACGGTATTGTATATCTGATTATCGTTGTTGCTTTAGTGGGGGCGATACGATTCTGCTACAGGAAACTGAAGGCTTTGAAAAAGGACGAATCATGCAGTACTTGTGACACTTGTCCTTTGAAAGACAGCTGTGCCCGTAAGCCGGTGAAAAAGAAAAGAGGAAGCTGTTGTTCCTCTTAGCAGTCGGTCTTGGAGTCAGAAAAGCTTCAAGGTAATGCTTTCAGCTTCTTTCCGTCTTCTGATCCGTTCTTTTTCGCCGCGTCGGAATACGTAAACGAGACCGTACTCCTCGCACATATAGCGCTTTTCTTCTTCGTCTTTTACCCCTTCGAAATAACGTTCCACTTCGTTCCATACTTCCAGGATCAAGGCATCGGCATCATTCCGGTATTGAGCGACATTCCCGCTTTCCCGGGCTGAATTATTCTGGAACTGTTTTTGACGGGTATAGTTTTCTTTGAAATTTTCATAATTGACTTTTACCAGGGCAATCGAAGGACAGTAGATCGGATTACCACCACCGTTACTGATCCGGTTCTGCTCGCCGGCAATTATTTTTTCCCCCCATTGCAGCAAATCCTGTTCGGTCAAAAGAGAAGGAACTTTCGAACTGTTTTCGTCCAAACCATAAAATGTACGGGCTGAGGGTTTCAGCTCTCCACGGGCAATACAAAAATTCAATACCTGAATAAAATGAGAGATATAAAGCCGGGCTTTTTTGGTATATTCAGAGAATTTTTGACTATTATCGAACTGTTTCTCTTTCGCTAACTTAGAGTTGGTGATAGCAACTTCAAATTTAGGTAAAAAGAATTCTATTTTTTGTTTCAAAGCAAAAGGATAGGCTATCGTATCGATCTCGAGATACTGGCCTTTCTTCAAAGCTGCTTTTAATGCCCTTATTCTCGCTGCATCTGTATTAGGTAATCTTCTGTAAGGCATGAGCTTAAACTTTTAATGAACGATATAATACACTACTGCGAAGGTATGGAAAAAAAACGATCAAACCAATATTCGTAAATACGTTTTTTAGTATTTTTATACTATTGCTTGATATTCTTATAGTTATTATAGGTCTCGAGCACTTGTCGTACGTATTTGTACGTTTGACGGCCGTTACAATAGCCGTTTTTAGACAGGGGATCCCGGTAATATTCCGGTTCGTTTTTGTGAAGCAGATAGTAATCGACGTTATTATCCCATAAAGTGGCGTCTTTCCCATATTTATTGGCTAGGCGGATGGCGTCCAGTACGTGTCCGGGACCTGCATTATAGGCGGCCAGAACGAATTTGAGCCGTTCGGAAGAATCGATCGGCTGGCTTGAAAAGTAACGGTCCAGGTAATGTAAATATTCGGTTCCGACATAGACATTACTGTCGGGCTCGAAATAATTTCCGACGTTAAAATGATCGGCTGTTTCAGGAATAATCTGCATTAAACCGTAGGCTCCGACTTCCGATTCGGCATAAGGATCGAATTGAGATTCGGTATAGACCAAAGCTGCCAGCAAACGCCAGTCCCAGCCGAGCTTTTTACTCTCTTTGCGGAATAACTTGTCGAACGGTGAAATATCGCCTTTCTTGATGAGTGTGTATTTGGTCGTGTTGTGAGGAACTGCCGGATGTTTGCCGAAATAACGTTTATAGAGGTAGTTGAGTTTTCCGTTTTTCCGGATTTCTTCCAGCCAGTTGTTGATTTCCGAGCTCAATAAACTGGCATCCGAATGGGTCGCCCACGATACGGAAATATCTTCTTTTAACTTGAGAGCTATATCCAGGTTCTTCATAGAATAACTGGAGGCTTGGGCGATGTTTTCGTCGATAACGGTATAATTGATTTCGCCGGTCTCTACCAGGTGCAAGAGATCTTCATAGGAATAATGCTCGATCTCGGTGATATAAATGTGTATATTCAGAGAATCCTGTATTTGTTGCAGAACCTTTTTATACGAGGTGGCACTTTTGGGAATATAAATCTCTTTCCCGTCTAATTGAGCCATATCTTTGATGGGTTGGCTATTTTTGTTCTGCACGAGTACTTCCCGGGTTTGGAAAAGAGGTTTACTGAAACGGAGCTGTTCATTCCTTTCCGGGGTTTGGGTCAGACTGACGGCTAAGAGGTCGTATTTGCCGCTCTGTAGCCGGCCGATAGCCGTATCTATATCGTTGTTAACTTCGACAATTCGGAGATTGACTCCCAGGTAACCGGCAAAATCCCGGGCCAGATCGTAATGAAATCCCCGCGTAATACCACGGTATACGTAATAGTCGGTCGTATTATAAAAAGTGGAAATCTCCAGACTCCCCCGCGTCAGAATTTTTTCCAGCGATGAAGGTTCCGGTAATATGATTTCCGGAGTAACCTCTTTACCTGACTCACATGCAAAGCAAAGAAAAAGGGTAATATAAACGGCAATTTTAGAGATTGTCATTCAACAAAGATAGTAAATGTTTCTTAATCGAAAAAGTCCCACTTAATACCGAATTTGAGCATACCCGGGTTGATCGGATAATCGGCGGCACTGAAAAAGTCTCCGTGATTTTTTAGCAGATAGTTGATGTGTTCGTATTTGACAAAGATATCGGCCCGTTTGATCCTTAGGTTAAGGAAGACATCGAGCTTCGGATAATTACCGGTTTTTCTTTCCCGCTGGTTATAAAACTGCATAATAGAAGGCATGTAATTGTCGGCGTAAAATTTTGTGTTGTAAAAGACGTCGATTCCTGTCTGTAAAAACAAGGCATTTTTAAATAAGGCATGCTGAAAATAGTTATGGGAATATACAGAAATGGCCGGTAGGGAAAGGATATCTTCCTGGGTACTTTTTTGAAAATATACGGTCTGGTCGAAGTAGAAATTGCCTAATCTGAAATTTTGCTTTCCCCAGGCGGTCAATACCATCAAGGTCTTACTGGTCTGTTGGGGCATCGCTGCCGTATCGAAATAGACGTAACTGAAAATATTGGCGATACCGACTCCTAATTCGGTTCGCAAACGGTTATTCACATAGCGTCCGTCGGCTTTGATGGTTTTGATGGCTTTAAAATCATTTTCCCAGATATCGTGATTTCCGACATAGCGATCGAAGAACGGATTTACACTTTGTAATTCGATCGTCGCATTGGCCCGGATGTATGAACTTCTGTCTTTACGCAAAGCTTGCTGTACGTAGCCGTCGAATTTGAAATTCCCGGCATAGTGCCCCAATACACATAGCTTTCCGGCAATATCGTAAGTGAACGATACATTCGTGTCTACATTGAAAATTCCGGCTGTAATGTAAGTCCCTGAATAGCGGGTATGGCCGAAACTCTCGGTATGGGAAATCGAATCGAAAGCTGTCCGCTGCCGGTAGTTTTCGTGTTTAAAATCCAGACCGGCATATATACCCGGCAAATATTTGTACTTCGGATGTTCGTTCATGACAAATTTAGTGGAGATATCGTACACCTGGTTCGTGATCAGATCCGTCGTAGAAGTACTGTCTATATAGGTATGCGGAAAGAAGTCGAAAGCAATGCTGCCTTCTTTGTATCTGCGTTCGTTTCCTTCGGCCCGGATGTTGATGATGGCTTTAGCCGGATAAGTGGTAAAAGTATCCGTGGGAGTAGTTACTTCTTTGGGATTACCGATATTGTACTGGCCCTGTAATTGAAAATTGGTGTTCCGGTAATTGTTGGAAATATCGTTGCTGCTCAGGTTTACCGGTATATTTTCAGCTTTTTGATTGGTGGAGTCGATGATAAAAGAGATGTCCTTGACACCACCGTTTTCTGCAAAATGCCCATTATTCTGGTTTAAGAAAAAAGAGAGGGCGATTCGTTCTTTCTCATAGGACGAGAACAAAGAAAAATGATACGCTTTGGCTTTTTGGTTCATATAACGACCGTCGCTGGAAATCAGCTGGTAACGAATACCGGCATTCCACCAGGGGCGGATATTTTGTACATGCCATACGTCCAGCAGGTTTTCGGCTTTCCCTTTTCCTCCTCCCGTAAAATATTTCAATCGGGTGAAAGGGGTTGTCGTATTGAAAAGTAAAGCGTCTTCGGGCTTAAAAAGGAAAGCCCGGATTTGAGTCAGAGGGTAAAAATCCTGAACCGTTTCGCGCGTAATAAAAATATTGGAAAGATAAGGAGAGGGAAAATTACCCAGATAAGTGTTCGAAATATTCTTTTTAAAAATGGTATTGAAATTCTGAATACCGTCCATCAGCGTATCCAGAGCAATCTCTCTTTTATATACTCCGTTCCTTTCCCATTGCCAGGTATGACGGAAATGAGGCACATTGGATTCCGGTATAGAATCGGAAGATAATGAAGAGTTGCTACCCTCCATATCCGGAGGGATTTCTGTATCGAATACGTTTTGTGCACGACAAAACAAATGCAATGATGCGAATAGTATTATGCAGATAAATTTTTTCATCGCTGCAAATATACGTAAACTTTTAAAACTCTCATAAATTACTTACTTTTGTCCCTTGGAAAAATGTTTTTTCCGGGAAAGTTTTAATACTATGGATAAAAATCAAATGATTGTAGAACCAGAAGAAGGTAAGACCTTGAATTTTATTGAACAGATTATTGAAGAGGAAATTGCTGCCGGTAAAAACGGGGGAAAAGTACATACCCGTTTCCCGCCGGAGCCGAATGGATATTTACATATCGGACATGCTACTTCAATATGTCTCAATTTCGGGTTGGCTGCAAAATATAATGGAGCGTGTAATTTGCGTTTCGATGATACCAATCCTTCTAAAGAGGATGTGGAATTTACAGATGCAATTCAGGAGGATATAAAATGGCTGGGATTTCAATGGGACGGACCGGTCAGGTATGCTTCCGATTATTTCCAGCAGCTGTATGATTGGGCCGAACAGATGATCCTGGAGGGGAAGGCTTATGTTGACGATCAGACAGCAGAAGAAATCAGTGCCGGGAGAAAAACAATTACCGAACCGGGAGTGAATAGCCCTTACCGGGATCGTTCGGTAGAAGAAAATCTGGATTTATTCCGGCGGATGAAAAATGGAGAGTTCCCGGAAGGTAGCCGGGTGTTGAGGGCTAAGATCGATATGGCTGCTGCCAATATGTTGATGCGTGACCCGATCATGTACCGGATTATCTACTGTAGCCATCATCGGACCGGTGATCGGTGGTGCATCTATCCGATGTACGACTTTACTCATGGACAAAGTGACTATCTCGAAGGAATCACTCATTCGATCTGTACGTTGGAATTTGAGATTCATCGGCCGCTTTACAATTGGTTTCTGGATCAGTTGACAACGACCGAGTACCGGCCACGGCAAATTGAATTCGCCCGTCGCAACCTGAATTATACAGTGATGAGTAAACGGCGTTTGTTGGAATTGGTACAGAAAAAGTATGTTTCCGGTTGGGACGATCCCCGAATGCCGACTATTTGCGGATTGCGCCGGCGTGGTTATACCCCCGAATCTATTCGGATGTTTGCTGAAAAGGTGGGAGTGGCCCGGCGGGAAATCGTCGTGGATATGGCGTTGCTGGAATATTGTGTCCGTGAACATTTGAATAAGACGGCTCCTCGGGTGATGGCAGTGCTCGATCCGGTGAAAGTGGTCATCGATAATTATCCTGAGGGAGAGACGGAATATATGGAAATCGAGAATAATCCGGAAGATGTGAATGCCGGAGTGCGTAAGGTGGCTTTTGCCAGGGAACTTTTCATCGAACGAGACGATTTTATGGAAGATGCGCCGAAGAAATTTTTCCGCCTTACTCCGGGACAGGAAGTACGCCTGAAAGGTGCTTATATTATTAAATGTACAGGGGTCGATAAAGATGCCGGTGGAAATATCACTTTGATCCATTGTACTTATGATCCGGAATCCCGAAGTGGTAGTGGAACGGAGGCCAGTAACCGGAAGGTAAAGGGTACTTTGCACTGGGTGGCAGCAACGGATGCTATCGAAGCTGAAGTCCGTCTTTACGATCGTTTGTTTAAGGATGAAGATCCGGCAGGACACAAGGAGGTCGATTTTAAGGAGTTTATCAATGAAGATTCACTGAGAGTACTTAAAGGATGTAAGTTGGAATCCTCGATGAGACGGGCTAAACCTGGAGATCGTTTTCAGTTCCAGCGGTTGGGATATTTTTGTGTAGATCCCGATTCAACGGATGGACAATTAGTAATCAATCGTACCGTATCGCTCAAAGATACCTGGCAAAAAATGAATAAATAAATGAAGAATAAAAGCATTTGGAATGAGATGAAACCATACCTGATCATCTCATTCGGTATGTTGGTTTATGCTTTTGCCGCAACAGGTTTCCTGGTGCCTCATAAGATTGTCGGTGGTGGAGCTACAGGTATTGCTACTGTATTATTCTATTTGTTCAAAATTCCGGTAGGTATCGGTTATTTTTTGGTGAATATCCTGTTGCTGATTATTGCGATGAAGGTATTGGGACCGAAATTCGGTATCAAAACCATTTTCGCTATCATTGTCGGGAGTGTGTTCCTGGGTATTATGCAGCCCTTGATGCCTGTGGACGGTATTTTACCCGACGAGAAATTTATGAGTACCATTATCGCTGCAATGCTGACCGGTATCGGTATCGGCGTATCGCTCTCTGTTGGTGGAAGTACCGGAGGTACGGATATCATTGCGATGTTGGTGACCAAATACCACAATGTCAGTCCGGGGCGGGTATTGATGGTATGTGATTTCTGTGTCATTGCGATGACTTTGCTGATATACGACCATGTCGATCGGGAAGCCTTCGGTGGATTGATATACGGTTATGTCATGATGGGAATCGTTTCTTTTACCGTGGATTATGTATTGACCGGAAAAACACAGTCGGCCCAGCTTTTTATCTTTACTGATAAATATGATGAAGTGGCCCGTGAGCTGACGAATCAGGTACATCGGGGTGTGACTCTGATCGATGCTAAAGGTTGGTACACCGGACAAGATAAGAAAATTATCCTGATTGTCGCCCGTAAACACGAAGCTTCCGATGTATTGCGCATTGCCAAGCAGATCGATCCGGATGTGTTTATGACGATGGCTCCCGTGATGGGAGTGTTCGGTAAAGGATTCGAAGAGGTGAAGGGGGTGAAGTAAACGAATCTGAAGATTCGAAGGGAATCGTGCAAATAGTAGGTTTGCACGATTTTTTATGCCTTGATGGAAAGAAGGTTGGTATTCTGGTCGAAATACGATATATATAATCTATTCGATTAATATGAATAACCATAAATAGCGTGAACCGATGGAAATTTGGAATAAAATAAGATAAATATAATAGTTTGATAATGAATGTATTGTGTAGTGGTTGTTCATTTTTTTGAAAAAAAGTGTGTAAAAAATTTGGAAATGGGGCATTAATTGTTCTATCTTTGCAGCCGAAATCAGGAACCGATGTATTGAACAAACGGAGGAGGTGAGAGGGTATGATGTGTTGGCTTACAGGTTTTTAGGTTGTGTGTAGTTCTTCAGGATATTGCCCTGGTCGGGTTCTGAAAAAAAACTTCAAAAATTTCTTTTGAAAAGTTTGGAAGTAATGAAAAAGTCCTTACCTTTGCAGCCGCTTTCCGAAACGAAGCGGACGTTCTGAAACATTTTGACTGATGTGTTTTTCATCTTTTGCGGATGAAGCCTGCAGAAGCTTTCTTCTACGGCGGTTACCGAAAAAAAGTTTGAAAAAAAGTAGCGGAAAGATTTGGAGGGAATATGTAAAAGTATTTATCTTTGCATCCGCTTTCGCCTCGTAAGTGGGGCGGGTAAAAGAGAAGCAAAAAGAGTTCTTAAAGATATTGAAAGGTTTGAAAACAAACAGCAAGTGCGAGTCCGAGAAGAGATTCAACGGATATAATGACTGAGCGAAAGAGATAATTTTAAAAAGTTTTATTACTATGAAGAGTTTGATCCTGGCTCAGGATGAACGCTAGCGACAGGCTTAACACATGCAAGTCGAGGGGCAGCATGAGGTAGCAATACCTTGATGGCGACCGGCGCACGGGTGAGTAACGCGTATGCAACCTGCCCGATACCGGGGTATAGCCCATGGAAACGTGGATTAACACCCCATAGTACTTTTATCCTGCCTGGGATGTGAGTTAAATTTTTAAGGTATCGGATGGGCATGCGTCCTATTAGTTAGTTGGCGGGGTAACAGCCCACCAAGACGATGATAGGTAGGGGTTCTGAGAGGAAGGTCCCCCACATTGGAACTGAGACACGGTCCAAACTCCTACGGGAGGCAGCAGTGAGGAATATTGGTCAATGGACGTAAGTCTGAACCAGCCAAGTCGCGTGAGGGAAGACTGCCCTATGGGTTGTAAACCTCTTTTATAAGGGAAGAATAAGTTCTACGTGTAGAATGATGCCTGTACCTTATGAATAAGCATCGGCTAACTCCGTGCCAGCAGCCGCGGTAATACGGAGGATGCGAGCGTTATCCGGATTTATTGGGTTTAAAGGGTGCGTAGGCGGTTTATTAAGTTAGTGGTTAAATATTTGAGCTAAACTCAATTGTGCCATTAATACTGGTAAACTGGAGTACAGACGAGGTAGGCGGAATAAGTTAAGTAGCGGTGAAATGCATAGATATAACTTAGAACTCCGATAGCGAAGGCAGCTTACCAGACTGTAACTGACGCTGATGCACGAGAGCGTGGGTAGCGAACAGGATTAGATACCCTGGTAGTCCACGCCGTAAACGATGCTCACTGGTTCTGTGCGATATATTGTACGGGATTAAGCGAAAGTATTAAGTGAGCCACCTGGGGAGTACGTCGGCAACGATGAAACTCAAAGGAATTGACGGGGGCCCGCACAAGCGGAGGAACATGTGGTTTAATTCGATGATACGCGAGGAACCTTACCTGGGTTTAAATGGGAAATGCCGTATTTGGAAACAGATATTCTCTTCGGAGCGTTTTCAAGGTGCTGCATGGTTGTCGTCAGCTCGTGCCGTGAGGTGTCGGGTTAAGTCCCATAACGAGCGCAACCCTTACCGTTAGTTGCTAGACATGTAATGATGAGCACTCTAACGGGACTGCCACCGTAAGGTGAGAGGAAGGCGGGGATGACGTCAAATCAGCACGGCCCTTACACCCAGGGCTACACACGTGTTACAATGGCCGGTACAGAGGGCCGCTACCAGGTGACTGGATGCCAATCTCAAAAGCCGGTCGTAGTTCGGATTGGAGTCTGTAACCCGACTCCATGAAGTTGGATTCGCTAGTAATCGCGCATCAGCCATGGCGCGGTGAATACGTTCCCGGGCCTTGTACACACCGCCCGTCAAGCCATGGAAGCCGGGGGTGCCTGAAGTCCGTAACCGCGAGGATCGGCCTAGGGCAAAACTGGTAACTGGGGCTAAGTCGTAACAAGGTAGCCGTACCGGAAGGTGCGGCTGGGACACCTCCTTTCTGGAGATCAGTTATTATCTGCACTTGCTGGCAAAAACCTTCAACCTTAAAAAAAGACTGACAGCCGGGCGGCTGGAAGCACAGGTTTTCGGAACATGAAAAGGTTCGATTCCTTTTAACCTGTCAGTACTCGCAAGAGTAACAGTTCTTTGACATACTGGAAAGATGGAAAAATATATTCCACAACAATGAGCAAAAACAGAAATTATATAAATGTTTTACGACATTAATGATTTCCGAGTAAGCTGAAAGTATAAAATTAGAGTAAATAATTAAGGGCGTATGGTGGATGCCTAGGCTCTCAGAGGCGAAGAAGGACGTGATAAGCTGCGAAAAGCTCCGTTTAGGTGCAAATAACCTTTGATGCGGAGATCTCCGAATGGGATAACCCAATATGTTGAAGACATATTATACCGTAAGGTAGGCAAACGCAGGGAACTGAAACATCTAAGTACCTGCAGGAGAAGAAAACAAACGTGATTCCCCCAGTAGCGGCGAGCGACCGGGGAAAAGCCCAAACCGTTATTGTTTCGGCATTAACGGGGTAGTAGGACTGCAAGCTTGATGAAATAAATGAAATGGAACACCTTGGAAAATGTGATCACAGAGGGTGATAATCCCGTACATGCAAGTTTATGAATCATAGCAGACTCCTGAGTAAGTCGGGACACGTGTAATCCTGACCGAATCCGCCGGGACCATCCGGCAAGGCTAAATACTCCTGAGAGACCGATAGTGAACCAGTACCGTGAGGGAAAGGTGAAAAGCACTTCGAACAGAAGAGTGAAATAGTCCCTGAACCCATACGCCTACAAGCAGTCGGAGCCGCTTCGTGCGGTGACGGCGTGCCTTTTGCATAATGAGCCTACGAGTTACTCATCACCAGCGAGGTTAAGTACTTCAGGTACGTAAGCCGAAGCGAAAGCGAGTCTGAATAGGGCGTCAAGTTGGTGGTGGTAGACGCGAAACCTTAGTGATCTACCCATGGGCAGGGTGAAGGTTTGGTAACACAAACTGGAGGCCCGAACCGGTAAACGTTGAAAAGTTTTCGGATGACCTGTGGGTAGGGGTGAAAGGCCAATCAAAACTGGGAAATAGCTCGTACTCTCCGAAATGCATTTAGGTGCAGCCTCTGTTGTTTTGTTCTAGAGGTAGAGCTACTGATTGGATGCGAGGGCTTCACCGCCTATCAAATCCGGCCAAACTCCGAATGCTAGAACATGAAGACAGGGAGTGAGCCAGCGGGTGCTAAGGTCCGTTGACGAAAGAGGGAGAACTCAGACCATCAGCTAAGGTCCCCAATTATATGCTAAGTTGGAATTAAAACGGGGTGGGACTGCTTAGACAGCTAGGATGTTGGCTTGGAAGCAGCCATTCATTTAAAGAGTGCGTAACAGCTCACTAGTCGAGCGGTCCTGCATGGATAATACGCGGGCATAAGCATATAACCGAAGCTATGGGATTGTAGATGATACAATCGGTAGGAGAGCATTCCATTCAGCGTAGAAGCAGTATCGTGAGGTATTGTGGAGCGGATGGAAAAGCAAATGTAGGCATAAGTAACGATAATGCGGGTGAGAACCCCGCACGCCGAAAGATCAAGGATTCCCCGGCAATGTCAATCATCCGGGGGTAATCGGATCCTAAGGGTAAGCCGAGTGGCGATCCCGATGGCAAACAGGTTAATATTCCTGTACTGATCATAACTGCGATGCAGCGACGCAGAGGTGACACTGCTGCGTACTGACGGAATAGTACGTTGAAACCCGTATTCTTTGATACCGGTAGTGAAGCACGCCGGTAGAGATGAAAGGTGATAGTACCGCAATGCTTCGGTTGCGCGGATAACGCAGGTAAGCTGACTGCCAAGAAAACCTGCTAAGCTTCAGGTAATGATCATCCGTACTGTAAACGGACACACGTGATCAGGTAGAAAATACTAAGGCGCTCGAGAGATTCATGGTTAAGGAACTAGGCAAAATGGTCCTGTAACTTCGGGATAAAGGACGCTCTTGTGAAAGAGCCGCAGATAATAGGCCCAGGCGACTGTTTACCAAAAACACATGGCTATGCTAATTCGCAAGAAGATGTATATGGCCTGACACCTGCCCGGTGCCGGAAGGTTAAGAGGAGAGCTCAGAGGCAACTCGAAGGTTTGAATTGAAGCCCCGGTAAACGGCGGCCGTAACTATAACGGTCCTAAGGTAGCGAAATTCCTTGTCGGGTAAGTTCCGACCTGCACGAATGGTGTAACGATCTGGGTACTGTCTCAACCATGAGCTCGGTGAAATTGTAGTTCCGGTGAAGATGCCGGATACCCGCAACGGGACGGAAAGACCCCGTGAACCTTTACTGCAGCTTTGCATTGATTTTGGGTAACAGATGTGTAGGATAGGTCGGAGGCTTTGATGCTGCGTCGTCAGGCGTAGAGTAGCCGTCGTTGAAATACGACCCTTTGTTATCTGAGGTCTAATCCCGTTAGGGAGACATTGCATGGTGGGTAGTTTGACTGGGGTGGTCGCCTCCAAAAGTGTAACGGAGGCTTCTCAAGGTACCCTCAAGGCGTTTGGTAATCGTCTGCAGAGTGCAATGGCATAAGGGTGCTTGACTGTGAGACCGACACGTCGATCAGGTTGGAAACAAGAGCATAGTGATCCGGTGGTTCCGCATGGAAGGGCCATCGCTCAAAGGATAAAACGGTACTCCGGGGATAACAGGCTGATCGCTCCCAAGAGCTCATATCGACGGAGCGGTTCGGCACCTCGATGTCGGCTCGTCACATCCTGGGGCTGGAGAAGGTCCCCAAGGGTTCGGCTGTTCGCCGATTAAAGTGGCACGCGAGCTGGGTTCAGAACGTCGTGAGACAGTTCGGTCCCTATCTGTTGTGGGCGCAGGATATTTGAGGAGCTCTGACTCTAGTACGAGAGGACCGGGTTGGACGATACCTCTCGGTGAATCAGTTGTGTCGCCAGATGCACTGCTGAGTAGCTATGTATGGATTGGATAAGCGCTGAAAGCATCTAAGCGCGAAGCCAGCTTCAAGATGAGATATCCTTACAGGGTCGTTCGAGATGAGAACGTTGATAGGTTGCAGGTGTATAGTCGGTGACGGCACAGCCGAGCAATACTAATTACCCGAATGTTTACTTTAAGCGGAGTATATTCTTCTTTATCTTTCCGGTGTAAATGTCAAAACGGCGAGGTAGCTCAGCTGGTTAGAGCGCATGATTCATAATCATGAGGTCGGCGGTTCAAGCCCGCCTCTCGCTACCAAACTAAAGATTACAGAGCAAGAGTGTTCGATGGTACGTAATCATAGAATTGAAAATATTAAAAGGTGTCTATAACCGGGGGGATCCACCTCTTTCCATTCCGAACAGAGAAGTTAAGCCCCTGAGTGCCGATGGTACTGCCTTATGGTGGGAGAGTAGGTTGGCGCCGAATTATGAAAGCAGTCATGATTTATATTGTGACTGCTTTTTTTATGTTTATGAAAATAGCCCACGAGGACGGAGTTTCTGGGCTATTTTAGAGTCTAGGCTCCAGTATCCTGTATGTTCCGGCTGTAGAGGCTGCCATATTTTTCTGAAAAAATATTCCGGAAAATTTTGTCCGCTACTTCTTTCCAGGAGTGTTATAAATAATTGTGTTACCCGCTTGGAATATTTATATTTTTCCCCACTTAGTATTTTCCGAACATTTTCCGAACATTTTCTGAACATTCACTATTGTTGTTTTGTTATCTTTTATACTATTTTGATGGTAGTAGTAAGCCTTTGTTGAAAGGCTGGTTTATGGTGGTTATACCATAAAATTTATATTTTCTGGTAGGTTATTCATTTTATGATTCAAATTATGAGAATTATTTTGATAATAATGGCTATTGTATGTTTAGGGGGATGTGATAAGAAAAATACATCCATATATCATAATATAATATTTAAAGAAATATGTGATATTGCAAGAGATAAGTATCTTCCATTTTGTATTGTTTTAATAGACTCTTCGCAACATTTGTCTCAGGAATATTATTCACGATTACAAAATCGCTACAAATTTCTGACGCAACAGGCCATTTATAATATGGCTGATATTAATGTTTTCGTAAATGAGTGGTATATAAAATGGTTATGTCCTGTTACTACTCCTTTGACTTGTGTATTTTCTCCGGAGGGAGATTTGGTTGACTTAATTCCAGGGGCAACAAGAGAAACTTTTTTGTACTCAAAAGAAGCAATAAATAATTTGGGACCTACTGATTTTCATTGGCCCAACTATTTTCATAGGAATAAAAAAGAACTAATCCCCCTTTTAAATAATTTATTGGAACAAAAAGAAATTTTGAATCAAGGTGTATATTTATCCTCAGGATTCTCTGAACTGGTAGATTCTCTGAATTATCCATATTCGATCTATTTGAAATTGGCTGGAGAATTGATGATGCATGATATTATTACATCGCAAATTACTGCAAAATCTTTACTAGAGTTTTAGTATTTTATCTCTGTCTTTGTTATCTTGCAGGGATGTTCGAATGATGATTTCCTGAAGCCAAGTCTGGAAGATAAGCTTAACTTTCCTCTTCATATTGAAAAATTTGGAAAGGCTGTTGCCAATGAGATTCATCAGACTGTAATAAATTTAAATGAGAGAGGTGTAGATTATTCTAATGCTAAAAACACACCTGAATTTAAAAAGCAATTTTATCAGGATTGGGCCCAGGCTAGTCCAGGGATGATAAAAACAAAAGTGTCACAAAATCAAATGTTTGGTAATTCACTTCTTTTTATAGAAGGGTATCGTAACCTGACCCATATTCAAATTGAATTTATTCGTCGGATATTGAAGGAATGTGATGAAACAACTTCTTACGAGGACTTTGGCAATAGATTGGCCAATATCAATAAAGATATTTTTAAACAGGTTCCTGAAATAGAGCAGGAGAGGTTACTTTATATTACGTCTGCCTTGTATTATGGAATAGGAGAAATTCAGAATCTTGAAAAACAAGGACAAATGCTTATTACTCCTCAGACTAAATTCCGAATGAGAAGGGTTAAAACAAGGAGTGAATCAGGAGGTGATGATTTCTGGGGAACTTGCAGGAGCATTTATTCAGCAGTTGCTCCTTATGTTGTTGGAACGCTTACTGAAATGGGCGAAATAGTTGTATCTGTTTCGGAGGTAATGGTGGGTGGAGTTGCATTGATTATGTCTGTACTTTGTGTGTCGGATACGGACCAGTTTCGGGCAGAATGTGCAGAAAAATATAGGGATTGTATGGATAAAAAAGGGCCTTGGTCTAAGGAACATAGTGGGGGATGGGGATATACAATGTGTTGTGCAAGGTGCTTAGAATTTTGCAGAGTACAGCACGGTGTTTGGGATTGTCCTCGGCCAGTGTAAAATTGGATTATTATGAAAGGTTTTGAGATATGTATTAATGATGCAGCTCCTATTGTTGCAATGACAGATAGTTTGGTTACTTTAATCATAAGTGTAGGGTATGCTGATGGGGATGATATGCACATCGGAGGAATGGATTCAAAATCGAATCATCTTATATGGATGAATAAAAAGATGTCTCTGGGAGATAAGATTAAAGTGCGGGTTAGAGAGATTGATATTGCTTCTCCATTGCATATGAGATATCCTTCCGATAGAGAGGAAATGAAGAAAGAGTATTATAAATTGAAAAAGAAATTAGAGGAGGAAGGGAAACTATGAAGGGATTAGTTGTTAAATACGGAGAGAAGACTTATAAAGTTGGTTTACCCGATGGAGGTGTTACCTTGTCTTCTTGTATTATGCAGAATAAATTTACGCTTGAGGCAGGTGGCTCAGGACATGCTTATGCTAGTGTATTCCTGAAATTACGTGAAGACATAGAATTTGAGGTGGAAGTGGCTGAATTTGATAAAGCTTCCGAGCCTCTTTCTGAAACGAATCAACCGATAATAGATCCGGATTATCCTCGTGAAGAAGATCCGGATTGGAAACTAAAACATTTCCGGAAATTAGAAAAGATTCTGAAAGAAGAAGGATTGCTTGATTAAAGCAGAAGCCTAAGCTGATTAAATGGGCCATTTTTGTAAATGGCTCATGAGCTTTAGGAGAGCGGATCTTAAGACGGAGATACCTCATTGTATGATTTAAATTCTCAGAAGGGTATCTCCTTTGAGCTATTTATTCTAGTCCGGTTTTTTGCTGCTTTATCGGTTATAAAAGAGTAGAGATGATCGGGTTTACCCCTGATTATTGATTTGTTCGAGTTTTTCTTTATCTATGATTTTGATTTTTTTGCCGTTCAGTCCGACAATACCTTCTGTGGCAAAATTAGAAAGGGTACGGATAGCATTAGCCGTGGTCATGTTGGACAAGTTGGCCAGATCTTCCCGGGTGAGACAAATTTTTAACGTACAGCCATCGGCTTCGTAGCCATAAGTTTCCTTTAATACCAGCAAAGCTTCAGCCAGACGTCCCCGGATATGTTTTTGGGTGAGGGTTACTGTACGACGATGCGAAAAACCGAGGTCGGTTGCCAGTGCGCGGATAATACTCATGGCCAGGTCGGGTGTCGTTCGGACGATGTCTAAGATCAATTCGGTTTTAATCCGGCAAACGATAGAATCTTCAAGAGCTTCAGCCGAAGCAATGTGTATTTCTTCGGCGAAGAAAGCTCTGTAACCGATAAAACCGATCGGCTTGGCCATACGAACAATTTGTTGGCGTCCTCCGATGCCCTCTTTATAAATTTTAGCTTTCCCCGTCAAAAGACAATGTAAGCCTGTCGGCATGTCTCCTTCCTGATAAATCAGGTCTCCTTTTTTATAGGAAATGCAGACTGTTGTTTCGATAATTTTTTGTTTTGCCGCATACCCTAGTTCTGAGAGTAAGGAATGAGGACTTTCGATACAGATTTGGCATAAACTGTCGTGTAAATCGCTATCAGTGATGATGGTCATAATTAAAAAGGATATTTTCTACCGTATCCGAAAGCTTTTTTAGAGATTTTGATGATCGGGGGACATTGAGCTCGTTTGTATTCATTTCGTTTTACCATTTGAATGACTTTTTCGACAGTAGCTTTCGGGTAACCTGCCTTTATAATCATTTCCGGTGAATGGTTTTCCTCCAGGTATAGTTTTAAGATACCGTCCAATTCGTTGTAGTCCGGTAAAGAGTCCTGATCTTTTTGATTCGGCCGTAATTCGGCTGATGGTGCTTTTTGTATAGTATTTTCCGGAATGATGATCTGATTCCGGTTGATATATCGGGCTAACGCATAGATATCGGTTTTAAAAACGTCTCCGATTGTACCCAGTGAACCGCAGAGATCGCCGTAAAGCGTGCCGTATCCGACAGCTGCTTCACTTTTATTGGAAGTATTCAGGGGAATATAACCGTATTTGTTAGACATGGCCATAACCAACATTCCCCGGGTACGAGCCTGAAGATTTTCTTCTGCTACATTGAAGGGCTGGTCTTTAAATAAAGGATGTAAGGCTTCCAGATATTGTTCGTAGATTGCTTTAATGGCAATGGTTTCATGGGGCATTCCGATATTTTCTGCCAGCGCTAATGCGTCTTGAACCGAATGTTCGGTGGAATAACATGAAGGCATTAAAAGTCCCATAACATTTTGTGCTCCTAAAGCTTCGGCAGCCAAAGCAGCGACTACGGCGGAATCGATACCTCCCGATAAGCCTAAGATAGCTTTTTGAAAACCGTTCTTTTCGAAGTAATCCCGGATACCGAAGACCAATGCTTTATGGAGCAGAGCGATCCGGTCTTGAGAAACAGGTGATTGAAGTGTAGGGGTACCTAATTTATTGGTATCGATAAGCTGAAAGTCTTCTGCAAATTCGTTCAATTGGCAAGCTTTCTTCCCTTTGTAGTTATAAACCATTGAATTACCGTCGAACAGTACAGAAGTATAACTTCCTACATGATTGACAGCGATCAGGTTTTTATTGTATTTTTGAGCCAAAGTGGCCAGTACTTTCCGCTTTTCCCGGCTACTATCGACAGTAAAAGGAGTCATACCGATAAAGATGACAAAGCTATCTGTTTTGTCGATGTATTCCGATTCGTATTCGTCGAATAAAATCCGTATATTTTGATTTTTATACCGGATCGGCGTATTATCTTCTCCTGCGATAAAATAACGGCTTTCACTGAAAATATCATAATCACTCAGGATGTTTTTATGAACACCGTCTACCACTTCCCCATGCTGAATAAAATAGGCTGAGTTGTACATAATACCATTTTCGCTATCCAAATTCGGTGCTCCTACAATAGCTGCAATGTGAGTACATGTGGCTGCGATTTTTTCTATGGCCATACGACAGGCATTTACAAATTCCTCTCTCTCCAGTAAATCCTGGGGCAATGCGCCGGAAACAGCCAGTTCCGGGAATAGGATCAGTTCTGCTTTTTGATTTTGAGCCTTTTGGATCGCAGAAATGATTTTTTCGCTATTTCCTTGAATATCTCCGGCTTTATAATTTAATTGTGGTATAGCAATGATCATAATTTAGTGTATTACAGGTTAAAAAGTCGTTCTGAGTCTCAGAGATTCTTACCGACTTTAAGCAACTATCGTATTACCTTTTTATCTTTTCGTTTATCTTTGCCGTAAAATTACGATTTTTAGTATCAAAATAATTAAAAATGGCCTTGAAGTTTCTTTTAATTCTAATAATTCTTGGTTTTTGGTTTTCCGGCTGTAAGAGAAATCCGGCTCCGGAAGTTAGGAATTTATTGAAAGATACGAAGATCGGAGATTTATTTCGTTTAGATACAGCGATACCCGATTGGGGTGCACTGTATGAAAGGTAGAAAGTAAAAATAGAAAAAGGGTGATGGAAAAAAAAGAGATTAGAAAACAGATTCGGGAGATAAAAAAGCAGTATACGCTAGAGGATAAGAAAAGAATGTCCGCTTCCGTTTGGCAACAGGTGGAGCATAATGAGGTATTTCAACGGGCCCGGGTAGTGTTGGCTTATTGGTCGATGGACGACGAAGTGTTTACGCATGACTTTGTTTGTAAATGGGCAGAAGAAAAGACCATTTTATTACCTTGTGTAAAGGGGGATGAATTGGAAATCCGTTATTTCGACGGCCGCGAAAAATTGTGTCCCGGAGAAGGGTATGCTATTCCGGAGCCTGTCGGCCGGCTTTTTACCGATTTGAATAAAATCGATGTCATTTTGGTGCCGGGCGTCGCTTTTGACCGGACTTTGAATCGTTTAGGCCGGGGGAAAGGCTTTTATGATAAGATTTTGTCACAGACGAAGGCTTGTAAAATAGGGATTTGTTTTGATTTTCAGTTGTTAGACCGGATTCCGACCGAAGTGCACGATGTCAGGATGACTCAGGTGATCAGTAGTCGGTAAGACTATAATAAATAAAGCGGAGCAAAAGCCCCGCTTTATTTTTTCATGCTGTTATAATATTTAAGCCTGTTTGATAGCTTCAACCGGGCAAACACCAGCACAAGTACCACAATCTGTACATGCATTAGGGTCAATTTCATAATGATCAGCACCCATAGAAATTGCTCCTACCGGGCATTCTCCTTCACATGTGCCGCATGAAATACAGTCATCAGATATTACGTAAGCCATTTCTTTATTTGTTTAATTGATTAATAATGGGCAAAAGTATAATCATTATTTGAAAGAAAAAAGTTTTTATTTGTTTTTTATATTTTCAAATCCGTTAGAGACCTCATATTTAAATTTATTTCCTATCTTTGCCCCCTGATTTTACGGGGAATAATTGAAATCGTGTAATGGGGAGACAGACTGGCTTATACCCCCGGAGTTGAAATCTGTTTCTGAGTAGCACAAAAAAAGATTTATTATGCAAGTGTTTGAATTACAGGGAGAATTGAGAACTGATCTGGGTAAAAAAGCGACTAATCTGCTGAGAGCTGAAGGGAAAGTACCTTGTGTTCTTTATGGTGGTAAAGAAAATGTACATTTTTCAGTGGTTGAAAAAGATTTGCAAAAATTGCTTTACACTCCGGTTGTATACATCGTAAAAGTAAATGTAGCAGGACAGAGCTACGAAGCTGTTATGCGTGAAATCCAGTTCCATCCCGTAAGCGACCGTGTATTGCACATGGATTTCTATCAGATCTCCGAAGATAAACCAGTGATAATGGAAGTGCCTGTTAAATTACAGGGATTTGCTGAAGGTGTACAGGCTGGTGGTAAACTTTCTTTGGTAGTTAGAAAATTGAAAGTGAAAGCTATTCCTGCTAATCTGCCGGGAGAAATTGTATTGGATGTAACGAATCTGGGCTTAGGAAAATCTATTAAAGTGAAAGACCTGTCTTTTGAAAACTTTGAGATTGTAAATGCGAAAGAGGTTGTTGTTGCACAAATTAAACTGACTCGTGCTGCCCGTGCTGCTGCTCAGGAAGGAAAATAACAGATAAATTATGAAGTATCTTATTGTTGGGTTAGGAAATATCGGCCCGGAATATCAGGATACGCGGCATAATATCGGATTTAATGTATTGGACGCTTTTGCTAAAGCGTCCAATGCTGTTTTTGAAGATATGCGTTATGGGGCTGTTTGCGAAATGAAATTGAAAGGTCGGACCCTGGTCTTGCTGAAACCCAATACATACATGAACCTGAGTGGTAAAGCTGTCAGTTATTGGATGCAAAAAGAAAAGATCGCTCTGGCAGATTTGTTGGTTATTGTCGACGACCTGGCCTTACCTTTCGGGAAGATGCGTTTAAGAGCACAAGGAAGTGACGGAGGACATAACGGCTTGAAAAATATCAATGCCTTATTAGGCACCTCTGCTTATGCCCGTTTGAGATTCGGTATCGGTAATGATTTCCTGAAAGGACAGCAGATCGATTATGTGCTGGGAACATGGCAGGGCGAAGAAGCTGAAAAATTACCGGCTTTGTTGGAACGGGGTGGAGAAATTATTACTAGTTTTGTATTACAAGGTATTATAAGGACAATGAATACTTTTAATACAGACAGAAAGTAAAAAATTAAAGGCGGAAAGGCTTAATTAGTGAAATAGTGGAGGAGAAAGTAAGAATAGATAAATGGCTTTGGGCAGTCCGGATATTTAAAACTCGTTCTCTGGCTGCTGAAGAATGTGGCAAAGGACATGTTACCATCGGAGATGTACATGTCAAGGCTTCCCGTGAACTGAAGGGAGGCGAGATTGTGAAAGTAAGGATTCCGCCTATTGAACGGCATTATCGGGTGAAGGCACTTACGGCGAAGCGGATGTCGGCACAATTGGCGGTTGATTTTGTGGAAGAGGTGACTCCGCCTGAAAATTTGGCTTTGTTGAATGCGGTAAAAGTTTATGGCTTTGAATCGCGTCCCCGGGGGTTAGGGCGTCCCACGAAACGTGATCGCCGGATGATCGATAAAATGAAAGAAGGAGATGATTACGACTTGTAACCTATAAATTAAAACCAGATCGTATTGTGTTAATAGCCAGAGAGAAAAAAAAGAATAATATTGCCGAATATATTTTGTATATGTGGCAGCTTGAAGATATGCTCCGGGCTTTGAAGCTGGATATGGAGCAGGTGGATCGTTATCTGGTGGCCGGTTTCCAGGCGGATGAACGGACTTCGAAGGAAATTCATGATTGGTATGATAACCTGATCGCTATTATGCAAAAAGAAAAAGTGGAAGAGAAAGGGCATATTCAGGCCCTGAAAAATACAGTGGATGAACTGACCGAATTACACTTTTTCTTGTTGCACCAGGCTCATGACGGGAGATATCGGCAATTGGTGACCCAGGCGGCCGGAAATTTGGTGGAGTTTCGTAGGAAAGCCGGTGTGGACGATACGGTCTCGGATGTGGAATTGGCTTTAAACGGTTTGTATGGACAGCTGATGCTGAAATTACAAAAACGGGAGATTCATCCGGAAACGGTAGCGGCTATGGAATCGTTCAGTAAAATGATTGCTTATCTGGCTGCCCGTTACAAACAAATGGAAGAAGAAGCTGAAAATTCAAAATTTTAATCTGATAGAATATGAAAGTGCTGATTGCAGTGTTGTGCCTGTTGGTTGCGGGAATTCAATCGAAAGCCGAAACCAGTGAGAAAAAATATGAAAAAACTTATCCTAAAGCCGGAATCGAAGAGTTGGTGTTGTCCAACCAATATGGAAAAATGGAAATTGTTCAGGTGGATGGAGATGAGATCAAAGTAGCTGTAGCTATGAAGGTGACTGCTAAATCGGGGGTGAAAGCGGATGAAACACTCGAATTGATTCAGATAGTAGAAACGATTACCGGGCAATATCTCAATTTTAAGACCGAATTCGGGAAAGACATGGGATTGAAGCAGTTTCTGACCAACACGACATTAAATGTCGACTATAAAGTATCTGTTCCGAAAGGAATCAAGTTGAGATTGATCAGTACAAACGGCAATGTATACCTGACTAATTTTTCAGGTGAGGTAAATGCGGATATTCGTGTCGGGGATTTTAAAGCGACTGCTTTGAGCGGAGGAGAATTGTACATCAAGCAAGAGAAAGGAATTTTCAATGTAGAAGAGGTGGCTTTGATGAAAGGAGAGTTTCGGAATTGTACCATTCGGATTGCTTCCGGTGATGATGTTCGGTTAGAAACCAATGCTTGTGACGGAGAGTTGGAATCGATGGGTAAGCTGAACTTGCGCTCTTCCGGCGGGACAATGAAAATCGGGGATGTGGAAGAATTGACCGGTAGCTCGTCTTTTACCAAATATGAGGTACAGGATTTAGGTAGTTATGTGGATATGGATATGAAAATGGGGGAAATGAATATACGCAATATACAACTGTTGTTTTCCGAGATCCGTTTGAAAGGTTCTTTTACTAAAGTCGGGCTGACTTTTGAAAAAGATGCCGGTTATCATTTGGAAATCAAGCATAACAAATCGTTGAAAATGGGGTTGCCGGATGGAATGGAATTGGAACAAAAGTCTGCATCTGAAAGGAATATGACCGTCAGCTCGAAATTTGTAGGCAATCCGAAATATACCGGAGAGGTTTTACTGGAACTTTCCAATGGTAGTCTGTATATTCAATAAGGAAAAGTGCGGGTTATTCTCCGTTGATTTGCAAATAATATCCTTTATTGTAGAGGCTGACGATGTGCAGGGCAGGGTCGGCAGTGAGCAGTTTCCGCAATTGAGAGATATAGTTTTGTAGTAAAGTGATTTTGCTTTTGCTGTCGTTGTGCCAGAGTTGCCGGCAGATATCGGTGGCTGCACGGCATTGCCGGGGCGGACGGCATAAGAGTACCAGCACTTCTCCTAATGCGCCGGTCAGGGGAATGATGTTGGGACCGATACGCAGCGTAAAACTGTCGGTGCGGAATGTGGTGAGCTCCGAGAGCCGGAGGACGGTTTCTCCGGCGGAATCATTAGTTTTGCCGGAGGCATGGCGTTGCCATACGGCAGCGATGCGGGCACAGATTTCTGCGATATCGGCTTCTTTGCGGATAAAGTCGGCGGTGCCGCTTTTCAGCGACGGGACACAATATTCGTTATACGAACTCAGAATGAGCACCGGAATTTCCGCATCCACCTGCCGGATACGCTCGAATACTTCCAAGCCGTTGAGTCCGGGCATCCGGAAGTCCAGCAGTACCAGATCGGGAGAAATACGTTCGAAAGTCTCCCAGGCTTCGTCGCCGCTGTATGTCGTCACCACCTCATAACCTTCTTCTTCCAGAATTTCGGTCATTTCCTTTGCGGTGAGGCGGTTGTCTTCGGCATAAAGTAGTTTCGGTTTGCAGTCCATAGTAATGAGTTTGACGAGGGGAAATTAGAAATTTTAATTGAATATACCAACTTTTCATTCCCATTCGATCGTTTTGAATTTTTCGAGCAGCAGATTGATTTGATCCAGTAATTCCCTGTAAACGCCGAGATTCTTCCTGAGGGTTGCGCCGAGTATTTCCGGATCGGCGGTTTGCGGATACCGGATGTCCCGGAGCCGGGGTTGCAGGCTGCGGATAAAAAGCTGCACCTCTTCGCGCTGGAAGCGTATGAAAGCTTGCTGGCGCCGGGCCATGTCCGTGGCGATCCGGTTCAACCGGATAGTCACCGACAGTCCCGCTAAGGCCAGGAAGAGCCCGAATCCGTAACGGCTGAACAACCGCAGCCAGGGATAAGCAAGCTGTACTTCTAACCGGTGGCCTTCGACATAACCGAGCGGTAGCGAACACTCTACCGGGAGAAATAATGCCTGTTGCTCTGTCCCGGCTCGCTCGATCGTCCGGCCCGCAGCATCGATGCGCCGGAATATTACCGGCAGTCGGTTGGCGGAATACTTTCGGTAAGCGGGGAGAATACTGTCTACACGCCAGGCCGTATCACGTAGATCATAATATAAACCTCTGTATATGTGAGATTGGTTGATATGAGTGCCCATGGCCAAGGTCGTATCCTGACCGTTGTGTGTCACCGTAATGGTTTTGGCTTCGAAGTCATTGCAGAAACAGTTGGTGTCTTCCCGCCATTTAAAAGAACTCGTATTGTTTTTAAAGATGGCTTCGTCGAGGTTCGGGAGTTCTTCGTTGACGAAGGCTCTCCGGTCGGCGATATATAGGTTGCCTGTCCAGAATAGTGCGGCAAACATTATGGCGACGATGAAACAGGAGTAGAACCGGGGGGATAGGTGAATCTTCCGGGGGCGGTGTTTTTGGCCGGGAGTGAATGTCAGTATAAAACGGCTGCCGTGTCCCGGCCGGCTGTCGAGGCGGAGCCGTGCTCCTATCCGGCGGGCGGTATTCCGGATATAAGCCAGCCCTATCCCGTGGTTGTCGCCTGTCGGAACGGAACGGAAGCCGGGACGGAAAATCCGGCGGTGCAGGCGGCGGGGAATACCAGTGCCGTTGTCCTCGACCGTGAGGCGCAGTCGTCCCCGGCGGTCGGCATCACAGATGACGGTGATGGTAGCTTCGGGTCCGGCATGGCGGAGGGCATTATCGATCAGGTTGCCGATAATGTGCGATAAGTGAAAGGAATCGCCCTGCACGATCGGCGTGTCGAGCCGGTAGTCGACAGCGATACGCGAGGCATCGCCCCTGCCTCCGTAGCGGGCGGCCACTTCTTCGAGCATGCTCCGGAGATCGAATCCGGCCGTTTCTGGGTTCGTCCCCCAGTAGCCGGCCGAGCGGTCGATAAGTTGCGTCATTTCGTCGGTGATGGCTACAAGCAGGTGACGGCATACATTCAGTTTTTCGTGTATTTTTTCTGCCGGCCATTCGCCGACATGTTGCAGCAGGTGTTGTTCGATATGGCAGCTGGTACAAAACGGGGTTTTCAGGTCGTGAATAAAAATAAGTTGTTTTTCCGTCAGGAGGTGATTGCGTTGCCGTCTCTTTTCCCGCCGGAGAATAAGTAGGCCGAAAGACAGGGCAAATAGAAACGGGACAATGGAAAGCAACAGACCGTAACGTTGTCGCAGCCAAAAGCGGTTGAAGGGAAAATCGAACCAGGCCGTGAGTGTATCGGGTTCGAGATTGCCTAATTGGAATTGCGCGAAGTCCGGTTGCCGATACGGTTTCCGGCAGTCCGCCGGATAACGGTCGATGATTTTTCCCGTTGTATCCTGCCGGATAAAAACGGGGTTCAGGTCCTCCCAAGGGCAGAAATGCCGGAACCAGGCGGCAAGGCTGTCGATATTCCAGCTTTCCCGATTGAAATCGTAAAGTTTACGCCTGTAAAAAACAAGAAATAGTTGGCTATTCGTATCTATGTGAAAATATTTCCCTTTATAGGTATATGTCATGATCAGGCGCCCCTTCATACTAAAATCGTCAAGTCCGTTTGTCTCTTGTATGGGGCAGGTATGTATTTCTTCTTTTATGGCATCTTCTATAAATTTTCCCGTAACATATCGGAAATCTCTTCTTTCCGCATGGTAAAGAGAATACAACCATCCTGCTTCCAGAAGCAATAATAGGATGATCATCAGGTGGATATATCCGGATATGGAAAGGTGGCTTTTTTTCATTCGGTTAAAAATAGATTACTTTGAAACAATATCCAATTTTTTTCATGCCGGAAAAACGGAAAATTTTAAGAACAATTTGAGAACATTGGCTATTGGGCGGACCGGAAAAATATCATAAACTTATCCCAAATTTTCAAGTGCTAAGATTAGATATCGGAATGAATACGACTTTTTTGAAAAACGGACGGATGGTCCTCGGTATTTTGTTTGTTTTGGGATGTTGTGCCTGTTCGGATGAAAGTGTGCCGGCCGGGAAGGTTACGGAAGAATCGGTATACGACCGTATGGGGCGGTTGCATAATGAAGGATTGGATTATGTTTTGGAGCGGATTTCGGAGGAGGCTCCGTTTACCCGCAGCGGGGCACGGAAACTTCCGCCGGCAGAAGAAATCCGGGATATGTGCGACGATTTTGCCCGTATGTGCGGATATGTCTGTCCGGCCCGGACAAGGGCCGGCAGTGAAGTGTCCGATGATTTTTCTTTTCTCTCCGTTGCGCAGCAGGAATGGGTCGGTCGTTTGAAATCGGAGGTGCGACGGGTGACACCTGAGCGGACAGAAGATTTTGCCATAGCTGTCGGACGGCTGGAACAACAGGTGGAGCTGGATGATCGTCTCGCTGTTTCCGAACGGGAGATCGTGCGCTATGCCATGGCCGTATGCCGTTATTCCGCGGTCTATTGGGCGGAAAACTATGAACGTTGGATGACGGAATTGTTCGGGGTGGGTAAGTTGCCTTTGAATCGTATGCGGACAAGGGGGGAAGAAACGCCTGTATCGAAGGAATGGTGGGAAAACTATAAAACCGTTGTTTGGAGCGATGGTATGAGTGCGGTTCAACGAGGGGAAAAATATTATCTCCAGGGAGCTATTGCCGGGTCTGTTGGGGAGGTTTTACAGGGTAATCAGTAGTATCTGCCTGTGCGGGATTTTTAATAAACCTTTAAAAAGTGAATCTATGAAAGTAAAAATCGTTCAACGGAAAAATCCGCAGAAACCCGATGAACCGGGTAAATTCTACGGTCAGCCGGTGCTCGACGGAGTGGTCGGGATGGATATGATCTGTCGTCAGATTGCGGGGCGTTCGTCGCTTACGGCCGGGGATGTAAAAAATGTGTTGACTAACTTTCTGGACGAGTTGCCTACTTATATGCTGATGAACCGCTCGGTGCAGTTGGAAGATTTCGGCATATTGCGGATCTCCTTCGGCAGCGAGGGGGTGGACCGGGCAGAGGATTTCTCGTCTTCTTTGATTCGTGGTGTAAAAATTGTTTTTACGCCGAGTGCAAAGATGAAGGAGCGGGTGAAATCGGAGATTACTTTCGAAGTGATCAACAGACCGGCGCTTTCGTCGTCTTCGGATACTCCCGGGGAGTCTGATTGATTGAGGGGAAGATGGCAGGTACTGCTATGAAAATCAGGTGGGTGTTGCGGCATAATCCGCAGAACCGTTTGTTGCCACCGAAATATTATGCTGCGCCGGTTTTTGCCGGTCGGCGGGATGCCGGGGAGATGATCCGGCAGATCGCCGGCCGGTCGGTTCTCTCGGCTGGAGACATTGTGGATGCGTTTG
The DNA here is from genome assembly GCF_000190535.1 of Odoribacter splanchnicus DSM 20712. Taxonomy (GTDB): domain Bacteria; phylum Bacteroidota; class Bacteroidia; order Bacteroidales; family Marinifilaceae; genus Odoribacter; species Odoribacter splanchnicus. Next base: position 2,513,658 of record NC_015160.1, on the reverse strand, counting down.
CGAATGCCGGAGAAGTGGCTGCCAACTGGCTGGCGGCCGGTTGTTCGGTGGAATTGCCGGAAATCGGCAGTTTGCTCCTGGAATTTTCGAGCGAGGGTTTTGACGATCCTGCCGATTTCCGTCCTGAGTCCCTGCGGGGGGTACGGCTTCGTTTCTATCCTTCCCGGCAATTGATGAAAGCGATAAAATCGCAATTGAACATATCTTTACCAGAATAGGGCCGGTTGTTTTCGGATTTTCTCCCGTATGTTTCGGTGAAAATATACGGAAGAAATTTCGGTTTGGTAGTACGAAATTGAAAAAACAAGCGCTTGTTTTCAGGAAAAGATACGGACGGATTTTTTGAAAGATACGGATGAATTTCGGAAAAGAAATAAAGAGGGCCATAAGAACGGCAGAGGGCCGGAGAAGAATCTTTTTCCGGTTTTTCCTGTTGATCGTTCTGGGAAATGTATTTTATTTTCCGGAGGGGTATGCCGACCGTTTTTTTACGCCGGGAATGCTTTGGACAGGGATTGCGGTGGGCGTGTCGGGGATGTTGTTTCCGTTCGTGGTGTCCGGACGTGTCGGTTTACCGGGACTGGCGTGTGTGGCTGTCGGGATACTGGCGGTGGTGGGCGGAAAGTCGGCCGGTGGCTTTTTTGCGTGGCAGACTGCGGCGTGGGGAGGGGCTATGTGGCTTTTATTCGTGATGACGGGATATTTTTCCGCCTGGGGGAAACCGGCCGACTGGTATGGGGGATTGTCGTTCGTGGGCGCGGTGGAAGCGTTTGCCGGAATCGGGCAATATGCCGGGATATGGCCGGTGTATAGTGCTTCTTTCCCGGTGACGGGGACATTCGACAATCCGGCAGGACTGGCGGCTTGTCTGGCAATCTGTTTCCCGGCGGCGCTTTATTTTATGGCTTCACGTCCTGTCGGTGCGAAAGTGTGGGGCGGATTATCGGCATTATCGATGGGGGCTGCGGTGGTTTTATCGGGTTCGCGCACCGGGATGGTGGCAGTGGGATGTCTGGCTGCGACTTCTGTTTACCGTTTCTTTTTGGGCGGTCGCTGGCCGGCTTGGAGGGTAAGGGCGGCGTTTGTTTCAGTGGGGGCGGTAATGCTCGTCGGCCTGTATTGCTGGAAGAAAGATTCGGCGGACGGTCGTCTGTTGGTATGGAATTGTTCGTTGGAGATGCTGGCCGATGCTCCCCTGACGGGACATGGACCGGATGCTTTTCAGGCAGAATATATGGATTATCAGGCCGGCTGGCTGGCGGAGCATCCGGAGGAAAAATGGGAACGGTTGGCCGGTAATGTCAGGCATCCTTTTAATGAGTATCTGCGGATTGCTGCCGAATACGGAGTGGCGGGACTGCTACTGGTTGCCGGGGTGATATGGCTGTTGTGGCGATGGTATCGTCGTTGCCGTCCGGAGGACCGTCCGTTGTACCGGAGTATCGGAGGGGCGGGGATTTGCGGTTTGTTTTCCTATCCGCTGAATTATCCGGCGGTATGCGTACTTTTGGTGTTGCTGCTGGGGGTGATTGTGCGTGGACGTCCCGTTTGCTTTTATGGAGGCCGGTGGTTTAAAACCGGAATAGGGGCTTTGGCCGTAGCGGTGTTGGCGGTTACTTTATATTGGAACCGGGCGGAACGTGAATGGCACCGCATTTCCTGTTTGTCTTTAAACGGCCGGACGGAGGAGGTGTTGACCGATTATGCCCGTTTATATCCTTTTATGCGCGAAAATCCCTTATTCCTTTACAATTACGGGGCGGAGCTGCATGTGGCGGGATTGTGGACGGCAAGCCTGAGTATATTGACAGAATGTGTCCGGGGCCTGAACGATATGGATGTACAGATGTTGCTGGCCGATAATTATAGCCGTTTGGGTGAATACGACCGGGCGGAACGGCATTACCGCCGGGCAGCCCGGATGTGTCCCAATCGTTTTATGCCGCTTTACCGTTTGGTGAAGCTATACCGGCAAACCGGGCGTGAAGCCGAAGCCCGGCAGTTGGCCGGAGAGATTATCGTAAAGCCGGTGAAAGTGCCGTCGTTCCGGGTGGACCGGATGAAACGCGAAATGGAAGAGTATTTGCGAAAACCATGACCGTCAAATCTTGTACCATTTGTGGATGCCGACATTCTTAAAATGTTCATAATGGACCGGGAAATTTTGAGAACAATTTGAGAACATTGGCCATTGTCCGTTTGATTGCTTATGTATAGTTTTGTCGAACTGGTAATTTGAAAAATCATTTAATATTTTAAGGTATGAAAAAGAGGATGTCGTTGTATACCTGGATGATCGTGGGAAATTTCATATTCCCTTTTATGAATGTTTTGTTTCCTTATCTTTATTGGAGGCAGAATCGGCAAACGGAAGATACAGCCTTTACGAAAGAGGCTTGTAATTTGTTGAATTTTCAAATATTGTTTTCTTTTATTATGATAGGGGTATTCGTATTTGGATGGTATCAGGCAATTGTGGGTTGGAGTATGGATGAGGCAGCTTCTTTCGGTTTTATGAAATGGGGATTGGTGGTTATGACGATGGTAAATATTATTTATCCGTTGGTAGTTATGCTTATTACTTCAGTCGGAAAGAAGACGTTTCGGGCCTGGCCGCCGACAATACCGTTTTTCCGGGCTTGAACAAGTGATGTATATTTCCGTTTAATGGAATCAGATGGTCATTGTGCTTTTACTTGTGTTAAGGAAAGAAAGAATCGTGGGAAAGTAAATTGATTAAATTTTTATATATGAAACTTCATGTTATTTTTAGATTAGCTACGTCACTTTATCGGAGTTGTTTTGTGTATGTTTTTGTCTTATTGTGTTTGGCTGGATTTTTGAATTCTTGCGAAAGAGAAGTTCTGAAGGGTGATGAAAAGATCGTTCAGGTAGAACCTGCTACCTGGCAAGAACAAATAAAATATGCGCAGAATAGAAACAGAATCGGCACAGAAACTTATAATTCCGATAGACCTTGTCTTTTGAACTACACCTATAAGGGAACAATTGAGTCGGAAACCGAACGTCAGAAATTATTGGAAGAACTTTTTGCCGATACCACTATGGTGGTTTGGTATAAGGACTTTTGGCATTTTGAAATTCTTTCTTTAAAAGAGGCTAAGGAAAAGGCAAAGGTTAGTGGAGGTGAACCTTATGTTTTAATTGAAGAGCAACTCCGTACAGGTATTTGTATCGGGATGGAGATGGTCGATCTAAAGTGGCTGTATAAGGGAAAAACTTATCATTCTACAGCTATTGTTTCTAATGAACATGGGGGTTTTGTATACGAACATATCGGTTATCGTGTGATCGATGCAGAAGAAGGTAGCTTTCAGGAAGACGATTATTCAGAAATGAATTCTTTACGTACAAAGACTTCTTCGGAAGGTGATGGGTCTGATCCTAATCCCGGTGGCGGAAGCGATATAATACTTAGATTTACTAAAATGAATTCTGTTAAAAATGCAGCAGGGATGGTGGTTGCAACCTATAATATAACAGTAAGATCTGTTTTTAATAGTGCGGGAATATTAATTGATCGTAATTTGAATGCAACTCACTCTGCGGCTTATGGATTTACTTGTACGGCTGATGTTCGGACAGTAAGCGGAACATTATATTCTTCCAAATATCATGAATTTGCTTGGGGATATAGCTATGGTTCAGGTGTTTCTGTCTCATTAGGTTGGAATGGTTCTGGCTTTACGATATCGGGTGGAGGACAGGGAGCTACCGGGACAGAGATTCATAGGCCATAAATAGAAAGTATTTTTGGGG